>JBKJTE010000126.1:0-6800 GCA_046590495.1 Gemmatimonas sp.
CCAGCAGTTCATGCCGACCCAACGCGCTTCACGCGACGACAGGTCCAGCGCATCGCCCGGCTTCTCGATGATGCCGCGCAGCATGTCGTCGTCGCTCACATCAAGCACGGCAAACGATCGCACACGTTCCGCGTCGATGTTTCCGCCGCGCACCAACGCGGCACGATCAAACGCGATCGTCCCCGCCCGCTCGTCATGCGCGAGCGCGCGAAACGCTTCGATCGGATAGTAGTTGTCGGCGTTGAGCACTAGAAATGGTTCACTGCCCATGACCTGCGAGGCCGCGACCACGGCATTGGCGGTTCCGATCGGCTCGGCTTGCAGCGCAAATCGCACCTGCACACGTGTCGGCACCACATCGATAGCAAAGTGCTGCCGCACGGCATCGTGCTCAGGCCCAAGCACAAGCACCACGTCTTCGACCCCGGCATCGGCCAGCGCCGAGATCACGTACTCGAGAAACGGTCGCCGAATGGGAATCATCCCTTTCACCCCGCTGTCCGCGACCGACGACTGCGCTCCATCAAGCTGCGCGGCCGCGTCTTCACGACGCATGCGCGTGCCAAGGCCGCGCGCCAGAATAGCCGCGGCCGTGATCGTCACGTGCCTGCTTTTGCTCCGGCCGGCGCCGCGGCGTTGCGCCAGGCACCACGCGTGAAGTCGGGGAACTTGACCGGTGCGCTCCCCTTCCTGGCCGATTCTTCGCTGAGGGGGAACGGTGCGCTCCACGCCGCGGCATCGTACACATCGAAGTCCGGCGCAAGCCCTTCGCGCATGCACTGCACGAGACGATACGCCATCACGAAGTCCATACCGCCGTGGCCGCCGTTCTTGCGCGCCAGATCGCCAACCGCCGTCCACAGCGGATGCTCGTATTTCTTGCCGACATCGGCCAACGGCGTCCACTTCTCGCCGCCCTCTGCACCATCGATATAAAGGCGCGGCGGGTAGTCGTTGAAGATCGCCTTCGACCCCTGCAGGTTGTTGAGTCGCGAATACGGACGCGGATTCACCACATCATGCTGCAGCAGAATCGTGCGTCCCATGACCGTCTTCACGAGCGACGAATTCACATCTCCCGCCTTGTACTTCTCCGACCACTTGGCATTCTCCTTCGCGATCTTCTTCTCACGCCACTCGCTTAAACCCGCCTCAGGAGACGCCATCGACACCATGTAGTCGAATCGGTCGCCGCGATGAATGCCGAGATACTGTGCCACCGGACCCAGTCCGTGGGTCGGATAGAAATTCGCATTGCGCTGCGTGTGCGGCAGGCGACGCCAGAGACCTTCATCGCGATCTTCGAAAAGGATTTCGCGAAGGTCATGCAGATATGCCGCTTCGGCATGCAGCAACGTGCCGAACACACCCTGACGCACCATCTGCAACACGGTCAGTTCACTGTTGCCGTAGCAGCAGTTCTCCATCATCAGGCAATGACGACGCGTCTTCTCCGACGTGTTCACCAACTCCCAGCAATCCTCGATCGACATCGCGATCGCGACTTCACTGCCGACGTGTTTCCCGGCGCGCATCGCTGCCAGCGCGACCGGCGTGTGCCACGGCCACGGCGTCGCCGTGTATACAAAATCGATATCGTTGCGTTGCACGAGTCGTTCGAAGTCACGATCACCATTCGTGTACAACTCGGGCGCAGGCTGACCGGCTTTCACGACCATCGCCGCCGCGCGTTTGGCCTTGTCTTCTACCACATCGGCCAGCGCAACGATGCGCACTCCGTCCACCGCGAGAAATTCGCCAAGCATCGAACGTCCACGCAGGCCGGTGCCGACGATGGCGATACGCACGACATCGCGTTTCTCGAATGGAACGCCAAGCATACGCTGTGCATCGGCAGGCGCGGGTGGCGCGAGATCCACACGCCAGTCGTCGGTCGCGGCCAGCAACTTTGCCGGCGTCGATACCAGTGCCGATGCGGCCAGTGCCGCCGCGCCGCCAAGCAGCTCCCGCCGCGAAAGTCCATCGCTCATGCGTCGCCCCGGATTTCCGAATGGTCGCCGATGTTGATAGAACCGTTCACACCTTGCACAACAACCGAGTCGCCGAGAAACGAATGATGCAAGGCGGAATTTGTGATCGTCGCTTTCTCGCCGATGACGGCATCGGAGATCGTCGAGTTGCGCACAATGCTGCCCGCGCTCAATGAAACGTTGGGGCCGACGGTGGACTGTTCGATCGTCACGCCGTCTTCGATGTACACCGGTTCAACGATCGTGGCACCAGCTCCAAGCGATGCGGGGCGACGAGCACGTCCCTTCTCGAGCACAGTGCGATTGGTGTCGAGCAACGTCTCCAGCTGCCCGGCATCGTACCATCCTTCGACGTCCACCACTTTGATCTTTGCGCCGTGGTCGATCATGTACTGGAACGCATCGGTGAGATAGAACTCGCCTTTGTTGGGCGGGGATGCAAGCACATGCGCGATGCCGTCGTACAACAGCTTCCAATTCCTGATGTAGTAGAGTCCGATATTTGCGCGCTTGGAAATCGGCGTCGTCGGCTTCTCGACGATCTTCGTCATGTTGCCATCAGCGTCCGTGACCACAACGCCGAAGCGCTGGTAGTCTTCGACTTCTTTCGTCCAGATGATCCCGTCTGCGTCGGAGTCTTTGATGATGCTCAGATCGGCATCGAAGATCGTGTCGACGAAGATGATCAGCACGGGCTGGTCGACGTACGCCTGCGCCAGTGCGACCGCGCCAGCCGTTCCGTCCTGCACCTTCTGCTCGATGAAGACGCTTGGAATGGCGTACGCCTGCTTCACAAACGTCTCGACCTTCTCCTTGAGATGGCCCGTGATGTAGACGACCTGTTCGACGTTGCCGAGCTTCTGCACGTCGTCCATCACGTAACTCATCACCGGTCGACCAGCGACCTTGAGCATGGGCTTGGGCACCACATGCGTGTGTGGACGGAGGCGAGTCCCTTTGCCGGCGAGCGGAATAATGACTTTCATGGGCAGGATGAATGCGTGTCGCAGACAGTGTTCAGAGCGCAGCGGCAATGATGATCTGTTGCGCGGCGGGCGGGCGTATCTCGACGGTCAAAATGCAGTGCGGCGACGTCCCCGGGGAAGGGACATCGCCGCTCTTTACTGCAGTTGGTTGCTACGGTGCGCTGGTGCCTTCGCGACCGTACCGATCCTTGATGCGCACGACGTCATCGAGCTCCGGGGTGGAGGCCTCGAGCACATCGCAGTCGGTGATGGCTTCCATGTAGTGGATGGTCCCCGGCGTGATCCGGAACGACTGACCGGTTGTCAGTCGCTGGTCGCGCAGCTCGGTGTCACCCGGCAACTGCACCCAGTAGTTCATTTCACCAGCGAGCAGAAACACGGTTTCGTCTTTACGCTCGTGGTACTGCACGGAGAGTGCCTGCCCCGCCGTGATGTGCAGGATCTTCCCGACGTAGCGATCCGTGTGAGCCCAGATCGTTTCGTGTCCCCATGGCTTGGGAACGTGCGTGACATCCACCCGACCACTCATGCCTGTCCCTCGAAATTGAAAAATACGACGATGCTGATGAGCCAAGACTCCCGCGCGTCGCGATGCGTCACTCAACTCAGTGCGAAAGGTGCTTGCTACCGTGCGGAAAGCGGCAGCCGATAGAACGAAGCAAACGGGCTGTCGGTACTGCCAAATGGGTCGAGCCAGAGCGCGTCTGGCGCCGAATTCACCCGGATCTCGACGGCCTGCACGTCTTTCATCGGGTCTCCGCGTACGATCGTCCACCCCGCCGACGTCCGTACCCCGACCGGCATCGGATGGCGATAGGCACCAGCCACGCGCGACAACTGCGCCGTCACCACCCATGCCGCGCCATCGCGACGCACCACTGCACTCCGCAACGTGTAGTCGATGATTCCGTTGCCAGTCACCCACTGATCGAAGAACCAGCCGAGTGGCCGTTTGGCGACCCGTTCCGCTGAAGCCTGCATCGCCTGACGGTCCACGTGCCGCATCATCCAACGCGCATAGTACTCGCGGAGGAATAATTGAAAATCCTCTTCGCCCAACACATCGTGCAGCGCCTGATACATCGACTGCGCACGATCGTACACCATCGCGTTGTACACCCCGAATGATCGAAAGAGATCGGCGCGCGTGCCGATCGGCTCTGCCGTCCCTTCGCGCGCCAGACGCGCCTGTTCGCTGGTACTACTGTCGAGCCGATGACGAAGCGCGCTCAGCTTCGGGTCCACCGGATGAGCAGGATCACGGTCATTGGCCACCGCCTGCCGCGCCGCGAGTAGCACACGCACTTCGCCTTGCTGCAGTGCCGTCTGATACGACGTCAGCCCTTCGTCCATCCACGCAGACTGCCATTCGTTGTTGGCGAGAATGCCGAACGAGTAAATGTGCCCGACTTCGTGCAACGTCAGATCGAGCGACGCCGAGCCGTTCTCCACCACCATCGGGAACTCGGTACCGCCGCCATCGATGCGTTTGAGAATCGTCAACTGCGGATACGGATAGTCCCCATACAAGGCTTCGAGCCACCGCAGCGACTGAAGGCCGTAGCGCAGCGCCTTGCCCTGCTCCCACTGCGTCCGCGACACATCGATACACGTAGCCACCGCTTTCGTGTAGCGCACACTGTCGTTGTACATCGCAAGATTCGCGCGTGAACAATCGTCGTTGGCATCGGCGCGATAAAGCACATGCACGGAAACGGTATCCCAGATCGGGAAACGCCACTGCTGCGTCGGCGCCCGCACATACGACGTCCCTTCATAGCGAAATCCCGGCGACACACTCCACACAAAATGGTGTACGTCGCGCGCGATGAATCGCACGGCCCGATACCCATTTCCAGGCACAACATTCGGCGCAGGCGGCAGGGCTTTGTATGCATTCGCTGCAATGCGCGGCTTGTCGCTTCCCGGCGCAGCCACACGCGCCCACCCCGGATCGCCACTCACCGGTACACCCGTCGCGCCAACGACTTCGTCGTTCGGTAATACGAGCGTTACGTCAAAGGAGCCGAACTCGCCGTAGAATTCACCCGCAGGCACCAGCGCATTCGGGTGCCAGCCCGCACGGTCGTACACCGCCACCTTCGGAAACCACTGCGAGAAGTCGTAGCTGCGGCCACGACGCGCCTGCCGACGCGCCACCGTCGACGGGCGCGCTTCCCAGGCAAACGTAACGGAGACCGAATCGCCGGGCGCGAGCGGAGTCGGCAGCGCCATCCGCACAACCGAACTGTCCGGCGCGATCGGATACTCCACCACCAATGCGGTCGACCCGATCTTCGGTGCCGCAGTGAAACGCTCGTACGCCAAGTCCGGCTCGCTCAACTTCTGAAACCGCTGCCGTCCTTCGCGCTCATCCGTCGCCGACCAGCGCGAGCTCGGACGAAAGGCATTCAGGTGCTGATGCACCCACAGTTCACGCAGCGTGTCAGGACTGCGATTCACGTACTTGAGTGTCCCCGAGGCGCGAATCCCGCCCATGCGCTCATCGAGCGTCGCGATGATCGTGTAATCCGCACGCTGCTGCCAATATCCCGTCGTATCCCCTCCACTCGGCGTCGTCTGCGCAACTGAAGGAATGCGCGGCGCGGCCGGACCCTGACCGGGCAACGGTTGGGCGTGTGCCGCACCAGCAGCGAACGCCGACGTAAACGCCAACGACAGCAGCGAAAGCGCAAAGGGCGCGGCCACCTTCAGGCAGCCGCGCCCCCGCTTCGCGCGCAGAAATTGCCGCCTCGTGCTCAACCGACCGGTCGCACCATCATGCGGCGCCGCAACGTGCTCAGGCGACGACGGAGCGAACCGTCCATGACCGTGTCGCCCATGCGAACGACGATCCCACCGAGGATCGCCGAATCGACGGCGACGTGTGGCACGACCGTCTTGCCGACGATCTTGGAAAGCTGCGCACCGATGCTGTCACGCTCCTCGTCGCCGATCTCGCGCGCAACCGTAACGCGCGCATGCACAATGCCGTTCGAGGCATCGAGCAGCGTGTCGAATTCATCGGCGATCGCGGGGATCAGCATCTGGCGGCGGTTGTGCACCAACGTCAGTACAAACTTGAGAAAGAGACGCGGTACCCGATCGCCCAATGCCTTCGTCAACACGTCGGCCTTGGCGTCGGCCGCGATGCGCGGCGACTCGAGAAAACGTGACAGCGTGTGATCGCTCGACATCGCATTGGCGATCTGCCTGAACATCGCGCCCCAACCGGTCGCATCATTCGCTCGGCGACCCAGCGTGAGCAGCGTCTCCGCGTAGTTACGCGCGACGGTCTCTCCCTGGCCGGAGGAGCTCATCCGCGCACGCCCTTCGCGCCTTCAAGCGACGAGAGAAACGTCTCGACGATGCGCCGATTGTTCGTTGAATCGAGGTTCTGTTCGATCACGCGCGATGCACCGGCAATCGCAAGATCGACCGCCTCTGTGCGAAGGCTCGCAATCGCGGCGGTCTTTTCTCCTTCGATCACACGACGCGCCTGCTCGATCATCTCTTCCTGCTGCTGCTTGGTCTGTGCCAGCATGTCGGAGCGCATCTTTTCAGAGATGGCGCGGCCGTCGGCGATCAGCTTTTGCGCTTCGCCGCGACCGCTCTCGAGCTGCGAGCGATGCTGCGCGAGCAATTCGGCCGCTTCCGCACGATCCCGCTTGGCGCCTTCAATCGCATCTTCCAGTGCCTTCTCTCGCGCTTCGACAGCGGCGAAGAGTGGCTTGAAGGCGAACTTGGCGAGAATGACGCAGAGCAGGACGAAGATGATCAGCGTCCAGAACATCAGCCCGGCCTTGGGCTCGAGCAGATTCAC
>JBKJTE010000151.1:0-7293 GCA_046590495.1 Gemmatimonas sp.
GTCGACGAGCACCCGCCGGCCCGCCAGCACGGCGCCCCCGAATCTGCGCCGGGCGTCCGCCGCCGCTCGGGCCAGGAGCGGCCGAGGGTGCTCCAAAGCCGCATTGGCGCGAAGCGCAGCCAGCGGCGACTGGAGCACCCTGCGGCCGGTCCAACGCGCCCTCGCTACCAACGCGGACCTTCAGCCGCAGTCGGTCGACGTCCTCATCACCGGCGGGCGGCTCGTCGACGGCACCGGCTCCGCGCCTCGGACGACCGACGTCGGGATTCGCGGCGACCGGGTCGTGTTCGTCGGCGACGCCAAGGCGCGCGGCGTCACGGGAACGCGGATGATTGATGCGCGCGGGCTCGTGGTTGCGCCGGGGTTTATGGATCCGCACGCGCACGTGCTGGTCGATTTGCAGCAGTCGAGCACCAGTCGCCTTGACGGATATCTCATGCAGGGTGTGACGACCGTGCTCACCGGCAATGACGGTGGTGGACCGGTGAATGTGGGCGCAGCGCTCTCGCTCTGGACACGCAACGGTATCGGACCTAACGCCGGCGTATTCATCGGCCAGGGATCGGTGCGCGGCACGGTGGTTGGGCGCGCAGCGGTTGCAGCGTCGCGCGCGCAGGTCGATTCGATGCGTGCGCTTGTGCGCCGAGCGATGCAACAGGGCGCGATGGGTCTATCGTCAGGATTGTTCTATGCGCCCGGAAGTTTTGCGACGACCGAAGAAGTCATCGAGCTCGCCAAAGAAGTCGCGCCATTTGGTGGCGTCTACGACACACATCAGCGCGATGAGAGTTCGTATGGCATCGGCCTGCTCGCGTCCACGCGCGAAGCAATGCGCATCGCCAAGGAAGCAGGGATCACACTCAACATCTCGCACATCAAAGCGCTGGGCGTCGACGTGTGGGGACGCAGTGATTCGCTCATCGCGATGATTCGGGCCGCGCGGGCACGCGGCGACAAAGTGTTCGCCGATCAGTATCCGTACACCGCGTCGGGCACGTCACTCACGGCGTCACTGGTGCCACGTTGGGCAGAAGACGGCGGCAACGCCGCACTGCTCGCGCGTTTTGCGAACGACACGCTGTTGCCGCGACTGCGCAAAGAAATGGACGACAACATGCGTCGCCGCGGCGGTGCTGCGTCATTGCTGCTGGTTGATCCGCGCGACAGGTCGCTACTTGGCCTGACGCTGGCTCAGGTTGCAGAGCGGATGAAGACCGATCCGATTTCTGCCGCGATCGCCGTAATCAGGAATGGGGGCTCAGGCGTCGCGTCCTTCAACATGCAGCAGTCGGACATCGACCTGCTGGCAAAAGAACCGTGGGTGATGACCGGTTCTGATGGCAGCGATGGACACCCTCGCAAGTACGGCACATTTCCGAAAAAGCTGCGTGAGTATGTGTTCGATCGAACGGTCTTATCGTTGGAAGCGATGGTTCATCAGTCGAGCGCATTGCCGGCGCAGGTATTCGGATTGACCGATCGCGGTGAAGTGCGCGAGGGAAAATTCGCCGATGTGATCGTGTTTGATCCGGCGACGGTGCGAGACAAGAGTACGTACATCGAGCCGACGCTACTGGCTGTTGGAATGAAATACGTGTTCGTGAACGGAGTGGCCGTCGTGGATGGGGGTGCGGTGAACAAGGCGACGCCTGGAAGGGCGCTAAAGGGAGCCAACGCAGCACGTCAGTAATACGCGTGCGTCAACGGGCCCGGCCGTACGGTTCGCGGCGGACCAGAGTTTGCACAGGATCGCTTTCAACGCGCCGGCGCACGATCATGCTGCGACTCGACGCGTCGTCATTTCTCAGGCTTCGGAGCAACCATGTCGTTGACGCCCTTGCAGCTGCAGCACATCGAAAAACGGCTCCACGAAGAGCGGGATCGCCTCGTCGGGCAGCTTCACGAGTTCACCAGCACCGAGTCGGCCGAAGACAGTGAGGATCGAGCGGGCGACGTGTCGAAGTTTCCGACCCACGCGGCGGACCTCGGCACCGACGTCGCCAGTGAAGAATTGGACGCGTCGATCGCGACGCGACGCTCCGCGGAGATTGCTGAGATCGATGCGGCGCTAGAGCGAATCAAGAATGCGCCAGAAACGTTCGGCATCGACGAGAATTCGGGCGAGCGTATTCCGTATGCGAGACTGCAGATCATTCCTTGGGCGCGGACGACGGCGGCCTGAGCAAACTCCTGCGCAGCCTTGAGTCAGCTATACCGGCAGCGCAGCACCCGGCGTCCACTTGGCGGCACGCAGCTGCGCCAGCCACTCGAGGATCAGCTGCTTGTCGCTGTGCACGGGACAGACCAACACGTCACCATCACGCGCCCACCCAAACGCGCGCTTGATCGCATCAAATTCACTCGGCGCAACCTCAACGCGCTCGTTCAGCGCGCCAAGTCGACTCAACTCGTCAGCAAGGACTGCCGTCACTTCCCCGAGTGCGCGGCCGCGCAGCATGCGCTCCATCTCCTTGATAATGACGCGATCGAAGTGCGTGATCGACCACGCGGCATCGACGAGCGCGCGCAGCTGGCCGTCGTCACGATCGCCGGCCTGCCCGAGTATGAGCAGCCGTCTCTTTGCTGCAAGCGCACTGGCCGTCGCGCACAGCGCCGCGAGCCCATCCGGATTGTGGGCGTAATCGACGACCGCCGTCATGCCCCCAAAACGATACAGCTGCAGCCGACCTGGATTGTCCGAGGCGCTGTTGCCGAAGCGATGGAGCGTCTCCCGGATTGCCGGAACAGAAATGTCGAGCGTTGCGGCGAGCAGACTCGCACCAAGAATATTCTCAATGTTGTGGGTCGCTGTCCCACCGAGGGACAGCGGCATTTCACGCACCGCACCAAGGTCGTGCCAAGTATCGCCAAGGTGGAGCATCACCCTACCGTCGACGACGATTGCGGCATCACCACCCGCGAGCACGTGCGCGTCAACCAACGAATTTGTTTCTGCCGCAGAGAACCACGCGAGGGGCTGCTGCAGCGATGATGCGTATGACACGATCGTATCGTCGTCCGCATTGAGCACCAATCGACCGCGACCGGTGAGCGTGCGCGCCACGACGAACTTCGCTTCGGCGAGATCGCCGAGTGTGTGCACTCCGTACTCGCCGAAATGATCTGCCGCGATGTTGGTGATGATCGCACCCGTCGCACGATGCACGGCCAGACCGCGCCTGAGTATTCCACCGCGTGCAGTTTCGAGTACCGCAGCTTGAACACGCGTATCACGCAACACCGCGCGCGCGCCCGAAGGCCCTGAGAAATCACCAGCCTCAACTTGATCGTCGTCCACCCACACGCCATCGCTGCAACACAGCCCGGCGGCACGTCCCGTCGCGCGAAACATCGCGGCTACGAGACGGGTCGTTGTCGTCTTTCCGTTGGAACCGGTCACCAGCGCGATCGGCACCTCGTGGACGGTACTCCAATCGATATCGGTGGGGTGGGGCAATCGCAGCAATGCCCATGTGAGTGAGCCATAGCCGCTTCCGACTGACGCGAACTCATCGTCAAACGTGAAGGTGCATTCCTTTGAGAGCGCGGCGCGCTGCACAAATTCGAGGTGCGGATGCGCAGCAATTTCAGTAGCGACGGCCGCGCCGATGCGCGCGAAGAGCGCGTCGTCGACCGGTTCACTCTGCGACCCAGCGACCGTGGCCTCCGCCAGTAGCCATGCCTGTTCGCTGACCTCTGCCGCTGTCATCAGCACATCGACTGGCGCCGTGAAGAAGAGGGTCGCCATCGACGACTCTGCCGACGCGCTGCGGCGTACAGAAAATTCCCGGACGTCACCCGCCCAGTCGGCGAGTGCGTACACGCCATTCTCCCACGCCTGGCACAATCGCGTGAGCCACGCGTCATCATGCGATTCGAGCTGCACTTCGAGCAGCGCGCCCTCGCTGTCGCTGTACACGTTCGGGCCCATCAAGCGACGCGATGCGACAATGCGCGGCGACGGAAATTCCGGAGGTTCCGAAAGCGCGTCGGCGGGCGGCGCCTCCGGCGGTATCGCAGGCATCAGTCGCTCGCTTCGGGGGCGAGGATGACGCCACGCGTATCGCGCAGCAGAACCAAATCCTCCGACTTGGCGGTCCAGGTGGACAGCAGCTCTTTCCGCACAATTGACGCCTTCGCCGGCGCAACATCATCCGCCGGCCCTTCCTCGAGCACGACCGCGCGCGGTACGGCGCGCGCCGCATGCGGAGCCGGTATCACTGACGCGGCTGCATCCGGTTTGAAGTTCACGATCTGCTTCCACCCGCGCGCCAATGCGTCGGCGAAAATCAACAGCAGATCTGTCGCCCCTGCCATCCGCAACGCTGCATCGATCGCCTGCTGCTCGTCGACAATGATCGTGATCCGATCGTCCGCGATGCCTGCGGCACGTAATGCCGATGCCAGCATGGTGGGCACTTCGTCTCCCTTGCGACCACGCAGCGAATCATCGCGCCGACAGATGTAGTGATCGAAGTTTGCTTCGGCCGCGACGCGCGCGATCGCAAGAATATCGTCGTCGCGACGGTCCCCCGGCGCCGACAACACGCACAGTCGTCGTCCCTTGGGCGTCATGCGATTCACCAGCTGGCAGAGCGCACCAACAGCGTGGGCATTGTGGCCGTAGTCGAACAGCACTTTGAACGGATGCTGGTCGTACACATTCAGTCGACCGGGCACCTGGAAAAAAGTCGTGTCGAACGTGCGCAGTCCGTGCCGGATATCTTCGAGGCGAACTCCCATCGAAAACGCCATCGCCGCGGCAAACATCGCATTCTGTACGTTGAACGTCGCGCGTCCTTCAAGCGTCGCCGGAATCAGATGCGTCCAGAGCAACGGGATATGCGCACCACGATCGTATATGGTGATCATCTGTCCATTCACACCCGCTTCGATTGCACACGCACGACCACCGGCGCGAATGTGTTCACGCACGAGGTCGTGCGCCGGGTCCATCGTCACGTAACACACGTGCTTCGCGTGTGTGTACGCGCCCATCCGCAGCGTATGTGGATCGTCAGCATTGAGCACCGCGGTGTCGGTCGCGATCTCGACGACGGTGCGCTTCACTTCCGCCAGCTGTTCGAGCGTGTCGATGCCCTTCTGCCCCAGATGATCTGGTTGGATGTTGAGCACGGCACCAACATCCACATGTCGCATTGCCATACCGGCGCGCAGCAAACCACCACGCGCAGTCTCAAGCACCGCGACCTGCACGGCTGGGTCGCTCAGCACAATGCGCGCCGACGTCGGGCCAGTCATGTCACCTTCGACCGTGCGCTGTCCATCGATGTACACGCCGTCGGTGGTCGTGAGGCCAACCCGTTGCCCCGCCAACTTGTGTATGTGCGCGAGCAGGCGCGCGGTCGTCGTCTTGCCGTTCGTTCCTGTGATCGCCGCGATCGGAATCGTACTCGGCGCGTTCTTCGGAAAGAGCATGTCGATGACCTTTCCCGCCACGTCGCGCGGTCGCCCTTCGCTCGGCGCCATGTGCATGCGAAAACCGGGCGCTGCGTTCACTTCGCAGATCGCGCCGCCGATATCCTTGTACGACTGCGTGATGTCGGGGGTGAGAAAATCGACACCACCAACATCCAGTCCAATCGCCTGAATCGCCCGTACCGCCATCTCGGCGTTGTCAGGACTGACAATGTCCGTCATATCCGTCGCAGTGCCGCCAGTCGACAGATTCGCCGTGAGACGCAGATACACATCTTCACCCGCGCTCGGTACACTCTGCGCCGTGTAACCAAGCTTGTCGAGCAACCCGATTGCCTGTTCGTCGATGTCGATCTGCGTCAACACTTTTTCGTGTCCGATGCCACGACGCGGATCGGTGTTCACTTCGGCCACGAGTTGCTCGATCGTACGCACACCATCACCCGTGACTTTGCCGGGCTCGCGCTTGGACACGGCGACGAGTTCACCGTTCACCACCAGCATGCGATGGTCGTGACCAGTGATATAGCTCTCGACGATCACACTGCGCGAAATCTCCTGAGCGCGCAGAAATCCGGCCGTCACTTCAGCCGGCGTGGTCAGTGCAATCGACACACCGCGACCGTGGTTGCCGTTGTACGGCTTCGTGACCACAGGATACCCGATGCGTTCTGCAGCTGAAATCGCGCGCTCGGCACTCTGCACCAGTCGCTGCTTGGGCACAGGAAGTCCGAGCCGTGACAGAATGCGATTGGTTTCTTCCTTGTCGCTCGCGAGTTCAACAGCAATGTGCGGCGTGCGGCCGGTGATCGTCGCCTGAATGCGCTGCTGATTGCAGCCGTAGCCGAGTTGAATGAGACTCTGCTCGTTCAGGCGCATCCACGGAATGTCGCGCGATTCGGCGGCATGTACGATGCTCGCGGTGCTCGGTCCCAGTGCACGTCGCTGTGCATACCGAATGAAGGAATCGCGCCGCGCCGCAAGATCGAATGCGTCGTCCGCATTTTTCGGCCGCAGCTCTCGTGGCAACAGGTGATGCAGCAGATCGAGCGCAACTTCGGCAGCTTCGAGTCCAACGTCTTCCTGCTCGTATTCAAAGACGACGTCGTACACACCGGAGCGTGTCGTCTCGCGCGTCTTCCCGAATGTGACTTTGACGCCGGCGACGTTCTGCAATTCGATGGCGACGTGTTCGAGCACATGACCGAGCCATGTTCCTTCATCCTCCGTCATGCGACGGACAAACCCGCCCGGTTCGCCGTAAGAGCAGCCGTGCTCTCTCAATCCGGGCAGCGCATCGAGCAACGACGCGATGAATGAGGGGCCCAGCTTCTGCGTCGGCCACTCTTCGAGCGCGCCGAGGTCCAGCTCGAGGCGAATGACCGGAAAGTGCGCGTAGTGGCTTGGTCCGACGTACACCGACCGATCGAGAATTTCCATGAGCGTTGCTAGTCGTCGGAAGCAAAGACGCTGGCGCCAGTCGGCTGCCGCGTATGTAGATTGAACGTGGAGCCCTGCGACAACACATGCACCTTCACGCCGAGCAGCGTGACGGCCTCGCCCGGTGCGGCTTCTGCAATCGACGAATATTCGACGGCTGATGGGTCGACGAGCGTGACGGCACCACTGCCCTGCACTTCGATCGTTTCGTCCGGGCCGACAAACGCGGCGGTGTCTTCGTCGACGCCAAGGCCAACGGCAAACGGATTGTACGCAAGCGCGGTCAACAAACGGCCGAGCCGGTCACGTTGACGGAAATGCTGATCGACGATGACGCGGTTGGTGAGTCCGAGTCCCGCGCACATGGTCACCATCCCGGCCCGCGGTGTCGGTCCCTCCTCGCCAAACGCAATC
>JBKJTE010000202.1:0-12797 GCA_046590495.1 Gemmatimonas sp.
ATTCCCATTCGTCGACCGTTTCTCGAGTACGTGATCTCGGCGCTGGCCGATGCCGGGGTCGAAGACGTAGTGCTTGTGCTGGGACCTGAGCACGACGCCGTGCGGCAGCACTTTACCAACGACGTTGCGCCGACACGTGTACAGGTGCGATTTGCACTGCAAGCCGAGCCGATCGGAACCGCCGATGCCGTGGTCGCTGCCTCGCAGGCCATCGGCAGTAAGCCATTTCTTGTGCTCAACGCCGACAACTACTATCCGATCGAAGCGTTTCGCGCGCTCGCGCGTGACGAGCGGGCGGGGACGATTGCGTTTGATCGTGCCGCGTTGGTGCGCGGCGGGAACATCGACGCGGAACGTGTGCGATCGTTTTCCGTACTTGAAGTGAGCGACGACGACATGCTGCGCGGCATCATCGAGAAGCCGGGCGATGCGCTGGACCTGTCGTCGAGTGAAGCGCGTTGGGTCGGCATGAACTGCTGGGCAGTCACCGAAGCCATCGTCGATGCATGTGTGCGCGTACCCAAGTCGCCGCGTGGCGAGTACGAGCTACCGGAAGCGGTCGCGCTGGCGCTGCGCGAGGGGGTGCCCGTCCGCGCGGTTCGCATGTCCGCGCCCGTGCTCGATCTTTCCCGTCGTTCGGATATCGCGCAGGTGGTTGAGCGACTCGAGCACATTGAGCCGCGGTTATGACTTTTCAGCGCGCAGCACCGATTGTCGGGTTGGTACGCGAGCGATGACGATTCCATCGCTGCAGACGTCGCTGTTGCAACTCCGCTTCCGCCAAGCGGGATTTCCTGAGCGCGTTGGTGAGCAGTATCAAAAGTTGTTGCGGGATGCGCATCGCGGGCTCGACGACGGGAGCGTTCCGCGCGACGGCCGGCGCGAATGGATCATTCCGGGTCGGATCGAAGTGCTTGGCAAGCATGTTGACTACGCCGGTGGGCGATCGTTGTTGTGCACGGTGGAGCGCGGCATCGCGATTGTTGCGCGTCCACATGAGGAGCGCACGCTGGTCGTGCGCGATGCCCGTCGACGCGAAGCGCTGATTCTCCCGTTCGACATGTCGCCGCAGGGGAGTTTGCCCTGGGCCGTGTATCCGAGAACCGTCGTACGTCGGTTGGTGCGCAACTTTGGTGCGCTGGTGCAGGGGTGTGACGTTGCGTTGGCGAGCAATCTTCCGGCGGCCGCAGGCGTGTCGAGTTCAAGCGCGCTCACGGTTGGACTGACCGTCGTGATCGCTGCGCTCTCAGACCTGCCCAAGCACGAACTCTGGCCGGTCGCGATTCGCGATCGCATTGAGCTTGCGGGCTATGTCGGCGCGCTCGAGAACGGTGCGGACTTTGGTGTGTTGCGTGGTGAGCGGGGAGTGGGCACGATGGGTGGCGCTCAGGATCAGACGGCGATTCTCTGCAGCACACCGGAGCAGCTCGATGTCTTCCGCTGGGCACCGGTGCGCCACGAACGTTCGGTTCCGTGGCCTGCGGAGTACACCTTCATCATCGGTGTGAGTGGTGTCGTTGCGGCAAAAACCGGTGGTGCACGTGATCGCTACAACCGTGTAGCGCGCACCGCGCATCGCATTGTCGAGGCATGGAACCAGCTCAATCGCGGACGTGCGCGAACTTTGCATGAAGCGTTTGTCGAGGCAGCTGGTGGTGATCCGTCATCGCATGTGCCGATACCGCTCATCGATGCTGCGCGCGCTGGCGCTGATCACGAGTTTCTGGCCGACGCACTCGAGTCGCGACTGCATCAGTTTCACGAGGAAGCATTTCACCTGGTGCCCGACGCTGCATCTGCACTCGCCACGCACGACCTCGATGAATTCGGCAGACTCGTTGCGATCTCGCAAGCGGGCGCAGAGCGTGCACTTGGCAATCAGATTCCAGCGACTACCGCGCTGGTGACGATCGCCAAGGAACTCGGCGCTGTTGCTTCGAGCGCGTTTGGTGCGGGCTTCGGCGGCAGTGTCTGGGCGATGGTTCGCCGCGATGATGCGGAGTCATTCACGTCGCGCTGGCGTGATCGATATGTGAAGAGTCGCAGCGGGCACACAGCGCGAACGCACTTCTTTGCGACGAGTCCGAGCGCGCCCGCTTTTGAGGTGCTGCCCGATGAGTTGTGACGGGTAGCGTCAGCTAGATCGCGTTGGTGCACGCGAGTGTCGTCACCAGATCGATCAGCCGCACCAAGCCCACCTCGCTCCCCTCGTCGTCAAACCATTCGCTGAGCAAGTGCGCGTTGCCGCCCGTGCCACCGGCGCCGATCGCGATCGCTGGTATTCCACGCGACAATGGCACGTTCGCATCGGTGGATGCCGAGGCCGCGCGCGGGATGCGACCTGCGCGCTCCGTAGCGCAGACAGCCGCACGCACCAGCGGATGCGACGCATCGAGATACCCTGCGGGCCGCTGGCCGAGTGATTCGATGCGAATGCGCAGTGCGAGGGTTGGCTGGTGACGGGATTCTTCGGCGGCGGTGCGCCGGGCCATCTGCAGGATCGAACGTTCAAGGCGCGTGACGCGCGCCGCATCGATCGCACGGATGTCGACATCGATCCATGCATCGCGCGGAATGCTGGTGAGCAGTTCGCCACCACTCATCCGACTCACCGTCACCACGGCGTGCGGTCGCTCACGTTCAGCGAGTTGCGCGAGCGACGCGATCAGCGCGCCGGCCGCGTACACCGGATTTGGAGTTCCGGAATTGGCCCAGCTGTGACCACCGTGTCCGTGCAGGTGAATCCGCAGGCGACAGGAACCAACGGCATGATGCACGATGGTGCGATCGCCCGGTCCATCGATGGCGATTGCGGCGTACGTCTCACGTCCTGCACGCTCCGCAGCGTCGAAGTATGCGCGCGCTCCACGGAGATTTCCTTCGCCTTCTTCGCCGACAGTCGCGACAAGTTCAACCGGACGCGCGAGCCGCGCCTGCACGGCGGGATCGTGCAACGCGTGAGCAAGCGCAATCATCGCGGCCAGTCCGCGACTGTTGTCTCCGATGCCGGGGCATTGCACGCGCGCGTCCGTGCGGACCGCGCGCAACTCGGCGTCGTGCGCGAAGACAGTGTCGAGGTGCGCCATGCAGACAAGGGGCGCAACACGCTGTGCCGCACCGGGGGCGGCGATGCGCGCAACGACATTACCGGCGAGATCCTGGCACACCAGAGTGCCGCCGTCGCAGCGTAGTTGCTGTTGCAGTAGCGCGGCCCGTGCGCTTTCGTGACCTGTAGGTGCGGCCGTTTCCGCGATCGCGATCTGCCGGTCGAGCACCCAGCCGCGACGGTGATGCCAGGGCGCGAGCACCTCCAACTTCCACGCGACATCCGGATCCGATGCAGATCCCACAGCGCCCGTCGTCATCCGCCGAGGCCCGGCGCACGGTTCATGACCGGAGCCCGGTCGAGCGCGGCGGTACGCCCGGGCGCTGGCGGCCGAGTCGCAACGTGGTCGCTCTCGCGCTGGTCAGTTTTCTCACCGATGCGTCGAGCGAGATCATCGCGCCTTTGCTTCCGCTGTTTCTGGTCGGGACGCTGGGCGCGTCGGTGCGCATGGTTGGCGTGATCGAGGGTGGAGCAGAGTCCGTCGCCGCGTTGGTCAAGCTGGCAAGTGGATGGTGGTCGGATCGGTCGGCTCGGCGCAAGCCACTCATCGTGGGCGGGTATGCCATTGCGTCGTTGGTGCGTCCGCTGGTCGCGGTGGCACAGTCGGGGACTCAGGTGCTCATGATCCGACTCGTTGACCGCGTCGGCAAGGGGATGCGGGGGGCGCCGCGCGATGCGCTACTTGCAGCGTCCACGGCTGCCGTGAACCGCGGACGCGCCTTCGGTTTCCATCGCGCGGCGGATCATGCCGGTGCGGTAGTCGGTCCCCTCATTGCGATCGCGTGCCTGCAGTGGCTGGCGATGCCGGTGCGTTCGGTGTTCTGGGTCGCGGCAATTCCCGGGGCGCTGGCCGTGATGGTCGCAGTCGTGATGGTGAAGGAGACGCGCCCCACCGCCGTGGGGGACGCAGAATCAGCGTCGGCGACGACTGAGGCCGCGGCGGCTGAGGCTGCGGTGACTGAGCCGGCGTCGGCGATGCACGCGGACGGTGCGACCCCCGCCCCGATGCCGCGGGTGTTCTGGGCCACGATGGTTCCGATTTTGTTGTTCACGCTGGGCAACTCCACCGACGCGTTCCTGCTACTCCGCGCCTCCCAACTTGGTGTGCCAACCCCCTTCGTGCCGTTGCTGTGGGTGCTGCTGCACGTGGTGAAGAGCGCGTCGAGCACGCCCGGTGGTGCGTTGTCGGACCGGCTCGGCCGCCGACCGCTGATCGTGTCCGGTTGGCTGCTGTATGCCGCGGTGTACGTGGGCTTCGCGGCCGCGTCGACACCGCTGCATGCGTGGTTGCTGTTCGGGCTCTATGGGGTGGTGTTCGGGCTGACTGAAGGGAGCGAGAAGGCGCTGGTGGCCGACATCGTCGGCGGGACGCGACGGGGCACCGGGTTCGGTTGGTATCACGCGACCATCGGTGTTGCGGCGCTACCGGCGTCGGTGCTGTTCGGTACGCTGTGGGATCGGTACGGATCACCGACCGCGTTCGGGGTGGGCGCGTCCCTCGCGCTTGCGGCGGCGCTGCTGTTGTTGACGGTGCGGCTGCCGTCGCGTGTCACCGAACGGATGTCATCGTGATTTCGCCTTCGTGCCGTTCGGTCCGATGGTGCGTTCATACAGTTCGAAGATGCGGCGGTATTCATCGGTCCACGACGATGGGCGCACGAAGCCGTGATCTTCGACCGGGTACGGCGCGAGTTCCCAGCCGGTCTTGCCGAGTTCGACGAGTCGCTGCGTGAGTCGGACGATGTCTTCGAATTGCACATTCGTATCGACCATGCCGTGCGCCATCAACAGTGGGTCTTCGAGTCCGTCAGCGAAATAAATCGGAGACGAGCGGCGATAGGCGAGCGAATCGTCCTGCGGCAGATTGAGAATCCCGCCAGTGTAGCCGTGGTTGTAATGCGACCAATCGGTGACCGAGCGCAACGCAGCGCCGGCACCGAATTCCTTCGGTGCGGTGAACAGCGCCATGAGCGTCATGAAGCCGCCATAGCTGCCGCCGTACATGCCGATGCGTTCGGGGTTGATGCCATACTCTTTTTGCAGATAGCGCGAGCCATCGACTTCGTCGGCGAGATCGCGCCCGCCCATCCAGCGGTAGATCGCCGTGCGCCAGTCGCGACCATACCCGGCCGATGCGCGATAGTCCATGTCGAGTACGACGTATCCCTTGGACGCGAGGTAGTGATTGAACATGTACTCGCGCGAATAGCTCGACCAGAAATCGTGCACGTTGTGCAGGTAGCCCGCGCCATGCACAAAGATGACGGCCGCGCCGTTTGGCTGCGCACCGACATCCTGCGGACGATAGATGCGTGACGGTACGTCGACGCCATCGCTGGCACGGACCTTCACGATTGCCGGCTTGATCCAATGGCCTGCGCGAAATTCTGCGGACGTTGACGTTGTGAGTTGCGCGCGGGCCACGTCGTTGAACGATGCGACGAACAGTTCGGGTGGCACGTTCGCCTGCGAGAAGACGTCGGCGATGCGCTTGCCATCAGGGCTGACGACCACCTGATGTCCCCCATGATCCCTCGTCAGCTGTCGGCGGGGGCCACCGGTGACCGGCATGCGATAGAAGTGTCGCACGAACGGTGACGCTTCACTGGTGTGCAACCAGAACCATTTGCCATCGGGTGAGAGTTCGGCGCGCTCAACTTCCCATTTGCCTTCGGTGAGTGTTGTGCGCACACTGCCATCACGATTGGCGCTGTAGAGTTGCGCGTAGCCGCTCGCTTCTGAGGCGTACCACACCCGTCCATCGGGCAGCCAACCCATGCAGCCGCCACACGGACCACCAACCCACGCCGTGTCGTGCAGCGCTTCGATCGTGCGCGGGGCACCACTGTCGGCAATGGACGTGAGGTAGCGCCATTTGAAGTCCGGTGTGAACGCTGCGACCAGCGCGGCGCTGCCGTCATCCGCCCAACTCATGAACCGAACCTGCGACGCAACGCGGGTGCTGTCGCCATTGACGACGTGCAGCGTCTGCAACTTTCCACTCGCAAGGTCGAGACGGTACGCACGGACTCGTGCGTTCACATCGCCGACCTTCGTGCGGCCGTTGATCTCTTCCGTGAAGCCACTGCTGGTCACGTAGTTGGGCACGATCGTAGTGCGCGCCGGTTGCGGTGCAACAATCGCAGTCAGTACGACGGCGGTACGCAGCGTTGGGGACACACTGAACGACGTCATGCGTTCGCCGTTGGCGAAATAGATCGGTTTAAGATGGCGCGCATCATTCGCATCGCGTTCGGCCTTAGCCACGGAGTCGGCGCGCTGCTTGTCGCGTACGACTTCGAGCAGTTCGCGCTGCTGGCGCTCGAGCGCGGCACGCATGCCCGTGGCGCGCGCGGAGTCACGAGGTGCGGGGCCGGTGCGGAAATCGGTGAGCTGCTTGATCGATCCGGTCGAAAGCTCCAGCACGAATGCATTGCCGTCGCGCGCGAAGAGGAGCTGCTTCTCGTCAACAGAAAAGCGGGGGTCGCTCTCGATCGCGACCGTTTCCGTCAAGCGGCGCGTGGTGCCTTTCTTCGTGTCGATCAGAAAGAGATCGCCGCGCGCGGCAACGGCCCGAACTTTTCCGTCGCGCGTGCGTGGGCCATCTGCGAGCAGTGGTGCGACGCTATCCATCTGTGCATCGGTCACGCGTTCCGGCGTGGCTCCCGCGATTGTACGCACGCGATATGGACGCATGGGTTCGTCCCACTTGGTACCCGCGGAGTTCCACATGAAATAGAGCCAGGTGCCATCGGCACTCCATTGCACATTCGCCGGTTCACGCCCGAAGTGCTCCGGGCCTCGCATGATGTTGGGGATCGTGAGGTCGAACTGTGCCGCGCTTTGCGCGTGCAGCGACGCGCGGGGAGTTACGAACGCGCCGAGCAGAAACACGAACGCACCCATGGCGCGGGTGCGGGAGTGAGACGATGACATGTGGTGGGATGGGGGAGGTGGAACAGTTACGCAGACCTCAGCAGCAGCGCGATCCCGGGCGGCTGTATCGATCGTTCATGCGGGTGATTTCGAATTCTCTGGGCGTCAGTGGCACGGCGTCCGGATGACGTGCGGACATATGTGCAACGTACGTGTCATAATCGGGCACACCGATGATGCGGCGCACGACGGCGGCGATGCGGTGCATCGAGTCGCGCACTGAAAGGATGAACTCAGCGGAGCGCGACAAAGTGGGTGTGGTGGCGTCAGGCATGGTGCGCGACATGAAAACAATGCCCCTCGTGACGATGGTGTGCCCTGCGGTGACGCTGGCGTGACGCCCGACGAAATCGTGCGTTGGGAATGTGGGGGCCGACCGGGATTCCGGGAAAGGGGCCCTTCACCAATTGCCCACCGACATGCTGTCCTCCGCTCGGACTCTGCGGTTCAAACTGCTCCTGTCGACGATGCTTGTTGTTTCGGCCGTGCTGACATCCAGTACGGCGGCTTCTGTATTTGTAGCGAGTGACACTGCGCGCCGCACCGCCCACGAGCGGCAGCTGAGCGAACTGTCGCTCGAGCCGTATCGCCACACGGCGGTGATTCACGCACTGGTCGATTCGCTGCTCGCCCCGTTCGGCTCGCTGCCGGTTCTGGATTCAGCAACGTTTCAGGCGGCGGTCGCGCTTACGGCCCACCGTGGGTCAGAGACCAGTTCGCCGCTGCCTCATGTCTGGCTCGCAGAACCGGGCGCCGCAACCAGCACGCTCACCCCCGGTGAAATGGCCGTACTGCGCACCTGGGCCCGCAGCGCGGCACTGCCGCCACTCTGGGGGTATCGGGTTGGGCTGGGTGCCCCTGCGACGCCGTGGGCGCTCCCGACGCGGGCGTGGGGTCACCTGATCCAGTTCATGCAACAGAACGAGCGCGAGGCCGACAGCGCACTCGTACACGGCGACGTCGCGACAGCGGCGCTGCGTGCGCGTGAAACGATCGGCGCCGCACGCCACTTCACCGACCAGCCTACGATGGTGGAAATGTTGGTCGGGCGCGCGATCATGATGCGTGGTGCAAAGCTGCTGGCGCGCACTGCCAGGCAGGGCGACGACCCAACAGCCTCGTCGCAGGCCAACCGACTCGGTGAGCTGGTTCGCGTGAACTACGCGATCTCGCATCCGCAGATGGCGCGGCTGTACACCCTCGGCGCAGACCTTTCCGACGGGCGACTGCAGGCCATCGCCGGGGATCGGTCGCTTCCGCCCGCGATTCGCGTGGCAACGCTCGACGCAGCGCTGGTGGGCGCCTGTCTCCGGACGCGGGAAGTGCTTCTCGGCTCGACTCCTGAGCGCCACAATGTGCTGGCCCAGCTGGCCTGGGCCGTCTCCGACATCAAACGCACAGAGGAGCTGGTGCCGGCGTACTTCCACGCACTGGACGCGTTCGACGAGAATGGGCTCGAAGGGCAGGCGCGCGGTTTTTCGCCGCGCGATGACGAGGGCGCTCCGCCGGCGCGGTGGATGGTGCCGAGTGGCGTGCGTCATCGCAACGCGTTCTGTCGCGGCGTGATGTAGCCTGCGACGCGGTCTGTGATTGATCCTGCTCCGCCGCGCAACAATGTCGTGGCGGACGCGCAACGGCGGGAATCGGCGCCACAACATGTCGAATTCTTAATCAACTGGGCAGTAATGAGATGCGCGGATCAGTCTGCTTTCGCTGGGACGGGCATAGTGATTGCTGTCACAGAGTGACACGGGGCCGTGCAATCTTGAGCATGCGGCCGCTCACTTCGTGAGTCAGGAGAAAGGCGATGCGGCAAGCACTTCGTATTCTCGTTCAGGGCTGTGCACTGGCGGCGTTGGTCACGTCGACCGTCCGCGCCCAGAACATCGTTCAGACGCTCCCCGAGTTCAACGGTGGCGGCAACTACCCCTTCGTGTGGGCGGTTGGGACGTTCAACTACGTGATCCCGACTGGGCACAACATCCTGTGGGCCCGGATCAGCGGCCAGTTCGGGAACAGTGTCGTCTCCTCGACCGCCGCGCAGGATCTGTACCTCGACGGCATCAAAGTCGCATCGTGCGCGTACCAGTCGCCCACCTGCTGGCAACGTGGCCCCGAGCTGTGGAGCTACAACTTCTCGTCCAGTGAGTTCGGTGTGCTGGCTGACGGCAGTGCGAACTTCTCGTCCGATCAGACCAACTGCTGTGTGGTGCGATTGGGCGCGACCACGCTTGAAATCCAGACGCAGGCGGTCGTCCCGGAACCGTCAACCGTCGCGCTGGTGGCAAGTGGCCTCGTGGGGATGCTGGCACTGGTTCGTCGTCGCCACCGCGGTTGACGTTCGCCAAGACAGTAACCGACACACCACGTGGTTTAACGGGGAGTTCTCGCAAGAGGCTCCCCGTTTTGCATGCCTGGGCTGCGGTGCGCGCGTTGCGCCAGTTGTGCGGTGCAGCGCAAACTTCCCTCCGACTCACACATAACCGGACGGAAACGCATGGACTGCTCGGCCTGTCGCGCACCGATCACACCACTTGGCCCACTGTTTGATCTCACTCGCAGTCACCCGGTCGACTGAGATGAGATCCGCGACGTCTGATCATTACGATTTCGGCCGGGTGCTTGTCACCGGCGGCGCCGGCTTCATTGGCAGCGCGCTGGTATGGGGGCTGAACGCGCGTGGTATAGAACGCGTTGTGGTCGTCGATCGGTTGGGGGCCACCGACAAGTGGCGCAATCTCTCGCCGTTGCGCTTTGAGGACTACCTCGAAGCGGAAGATCTCTTGCCGCGCCTGGAGCGCGGGGCGCTGGGGCAATTTGATACCGTGCTGCACATGGGCGCCTGCTCGTCGACGCTCGAGCGGAATGCGACGTATCTGGTACAGAACAACTTTGAATACACGAAACAGTTGGCCGAGTGGTCGTTGAAGCACGATGCCCGGTTTGTGTATGCGTCGTCTGCGGCGACCTATGGTGATGGTGCGTCGGGGATGGACGACACGCTGCACACGGCTGCCGAGTTGTCGCGACTACGTCCGCTGAATGCGTATGGGTACTCGAAGCAGCTGTTCGATCAGCACGCGCTCGTGCACGGCATGCTCGACCGGATTGTCGGACTCAAGTTCTTCAATGTGTTCGGTCCGAACGAAGCGCACAAAGGCGAGATGCGGAGTCTCGTGCACAAGGCGTACGAACAGGTGCGTGACACGGGGCGAGTGAAGTTGTTCAAGAGCTACAAACCTGAGTACAAGGACGGTGAGCAGCAGCGAGACTTTGTGTACGTGAAAGACGTGATCGACATGACGCTGCATCTCGCGGCGCATGGCAGCGCGAGTGGTCTGTACAACGTCGGCTCCGGTGCCGCGCACACGTGGCTGGAATTGACAGGCGCACTGTTTGCGGCAATGCAGCGCGAGCAGGTGATCGAGTTTATCGAAATGCCGGAGTCGATGCGCGACCGGTATCAGTACTACACGAAGGCAGATGTCGCGAAGCTTCGCTCGACCGGCTATCACGCGACGCGGACGTCACTCACCGATGCCGTTGCCGACTACGTGAACTATCTCGCAAACGATCGTCGGCTCGGCGACGAGGAAGCATAGCGCGATGTCTCAGCCGAATGAGGGAGACGCTGCGCAGCCGGGAGACGACGAGTTACCGGGGAATCGTTCGATGCCCACTCAGACTGTCATCCCGGTGCTCACCTATCGCGACGTGCCTTCGACAGTCGCATGGTTGTCGGCAGCATTCGGTTTTACGGTGCGACTGCGTATCGGTGAGCATCGTGCGCAGCTGAATGCAGGCGCGGGAGCGCTTGTGGTCGCGCAAGGTGACGCGCAACCAGAGCGCGGCCACGCCGTGATGATTCGCGTTGTCGATGTCGACGCGCACTACGCGCGTGCAACCGCCGCCGGCGCACGCATCGTGAACGAACTAGCGACGTTCATGTATGGCGAACGACAATACAGTGCGATCGATCCGTGGGGACACGTCTGGACCTTTTCGCAATCGGTTGCCGACGTGGACCCCAGCGACCGGGGTGGCATTCGTGGCTGACCGAACCACTCATGATCCCCCGTGGGCTACTTGAGCGGTGCGTCGCCGGCCAGGTCCCAGAGTGTAAGCCGACACAGACGAAAGTACCCGGCCAGTAGCCGCTCAGTGATCGCAACCTAATGATTGGTCCCGCTCGGCTGGATGGTGTCGATTCTGTCACGGTGTTTCCCGCTGAGCTTGCGGCGATGAAGCGACGTTCACATGGTACGTGGGAGCTTCGCGGCGCGGCGCCAACCGAGATGTGGTGATGTCCACCGATTCAATGCGATTTTTGATCGTGAGTCCTGTACGATTATTGCGCGATGGGCTGGCGATGCTGTTGCGTCAGCGTCCGCAGGTGGCGGCCGTTCGCACGGCCGCATCCGCGCATGAAGCGCTCGAGGCGCTCGGCGAGTTTGATGCGACGTTGGTGTTGCTCGACGTCAGTGCGCCGGAGCAGCCGGATATTGTGCGACGCATTTCGGCGATTGCGCCGTCGACGCCGGTGCTTGGCTTCGCGGCCGGTGAAGACGATGCAGCGGTGTTGTCGTATGCCGAAGCGGGGATCGCCGGCTTTGTGCCGCGCGAAGCGTCGATCGAAGATCTGTTCAACGCGCTTGAATTGGCGTCGCGTGGTGAGCTCATCTGTTCACCGCGTGTGGCCGGGTCGATGTTCCGACGACTCGCGGCGATGCGAGGGGCGCAGGCGTCAGCGACGACCGGCGAGGGTGTCGGGTTGACGGGGCGGGAGCGGGAGATTCTTCAGTGCGTCGAGGAAGGTCTTTCGAACAAGGAGATCGCGCATCGGCTTCGGATCGGTGTGTCGACGGTGAAGAACCACGTGCATCGCGTGCTCGAGAAGTTGCATGTGAGTCGGCGTGGCGAGGCGGCCGCACGTTCCCGCCGAACGACGTCACTTCATTGTCCATAGGTACCGGGTCCATAGGTACTGGATCTTCGACCGGATCCAGATCGCGCCATTAGATCCATGTTGCGTCGAGCGCACACGCAACAGTGTGGCACATCCACAGCAGGAACGTGATTGTCCGCCACCAAAATCCTTCTCACCAATTTGCCGCGCCTTCTGACCGGAGTCGTGCGAGGTCTTGTCGCGCAGGACACCGAGCTCCAGATCGTGGGTGAAGTCTCGATCGGAGACGTGGCTAAGGCGGTCGACTCGACTGACGCGAATGTTGTCGCCGTTGGTGTCACTGATGCGCAGGACGTGGTCGGGCTGACGATGCTGCGTGAACGTCACCCGCGATTGCGCTTCCTGATGATCGATGTGACGGGGCATCACGCGACGATGGACGAACCCGATGGTTGTCGACGACAGGTGACTGAAATATCTCCCGCTGCGCTGCTGGCAATGTTGCGCGGCGCTCCGGGTTAGTGGTTTTCGTTGACCGAGGCGATTCGCGCAAGCACAGCCAACTCGTTGGATCCACGTCGTTTCAGGAGGGGAGATGCCGGTCGCACCAACGTACCCTGGCGTATACATCGAAGAGATTCCGAGTGGCGTGCATACGCTGACGGGAGTTGGAACGTCGATCACCGCGTTTGTCGGCTACACCGCGCGCGGCACGGTGGACAAGGCAGTCCACATTTTCAGCTTTTCTGATTTCGAGCGCGCCTTTGGCGGCCTCGCGGTGGACAGCCCACTCAGCTATTCCGTGAAGCTGTTCTTCCAGAATGGCGGCAGTGAAGCGTACGTCGTTCG
>JBKJTE010000028.1:0-3545 GCA_046590495.1 Gemmatimonas sp.
CCGCGGAAATCGTCGCCTCACCCATTCGATATGCACGAATGACGTTGTCGCAACGCAGGATCATCCGACGGCTTCCTCGCGCAGTGCGCGTGCAACGGGTGTCGACGCAGCGCGCCAAGCAGGGAGGAGCCCGGCGAACGTCCCCGACACGAGCAGCAGCGCGAGTGAACGCCATGCTGCGCCTGGGCTCCAGACAAAGAAGTCAAAAGCGGCAGGGAGCCCCGGGAAGTCGCGCAGGATCATGTTCAACCAACGTGCCGTGATGAGACCGAGTGCGAGGCCTGCAACGATCCCGGCGCCGCTGAGCATCAAGCCTTCAAGCAGGACCTGCTGTAACACACCGGTCTTCTGCATGCCGATGGCACGCAATACCGCGATCTCGCCGCGTCGCTCGTTGACCGAGAGCGTCACGAGCGTGCTGACCAGCAGAAAGCCGATTCCAAGACTGATCGCACCCAGCACGAAGGCGAGCTGCCGGAAATACGAGAGCCGCTCCTCCACTTGGCGAATAGCTGTGTCGGTGGAGATCGCCGTGATGCGCGGCTGGGTTTGCGCAATCCAGAGGCGCACAGCCTCGACTTTGGCTGAGTCGTTGGCTCGCGATTCCACCATCGCGAGTGACATGCGATCGGAGTAGGCGGCGCCGAGTGTTGCACGGAGTGTGCGCAGAGACATCGCAATCACTGGCGTCTCGTTCGGGATGTACACGAATCGCGCTTCGCCGTTGAGTATCGCGCGACGGGTTCGTGCCGCCGTCCGCAGCTGTGCGTCGATGCCCGCAGCGATGGTGATCGTATCGCCGACTTTGTGTCCGCTCCGCTCGAGAAACGTCCGGCTCACGACCGCAGTGACCAACGCACCATCGCTGTCGATCAGATCGGAGCCGCGTTCAACCGTGTAGTCGCCCTGCACCGCCGGCTCGACCCCAAGCGCGAACGTCGTCGGAATATTTGCATCGGGGAGCGACAGCGTCGCACCAAGAATCGGACTGACCGCTTTGATGTCGGGCGATGCGCGCAGGGCAGCGACAATCGCCCCGGCGCCATCAATCGTGGCCTCGCTGTCGAATGGCAGTGTGCCCTTGGGCGAAACGCGCAGTTGATATCCGCGCGTCATAAGCAACGACCGGAACGATTCACTCATACCCGTGGCCAGCATCACCATGTCGAGCAGCAACGCTGATGCGACAGCAATCCCCACGATCGCCAGCAGCGTGCGCGCTGGGTGCCTCCGCAAGGTCGCGAATGCCAGTGTAGTTCGCATCGTGCTCAGCGCCCCATCAGCGCGAGCGGTTGTGTGCGCACCATTCGCCACGCCGCCAATGCGCCGGCCGCGACGCCGAGTGCCAGCGAAAGGCTCGTGGCGAATGCAAAGATGCCGGGCGTGAGCAGTGCGAAGGTCAGCGGCGTACGATAGACCGCCTGATAGTGCGCGTTGACGATGAGCGAGGAGATCCACCCGATCAACGCGCCGGCGGCGCTGCCCAAGAGTGAGACAATCGCGGCTTCAATTACGACAGCGCGTACGACCGTCGCGCGCGAAATGCCCAGCAGCCGCAACGCCGCAATGTCGCGTCGCCGTTCTTCGACGGTGAGCAACAGGAGGCAGAGGAGAAAGACGGCGCTGGCCACGATGGTAATGATCCCGATGGCTCGGTGGAATCGCTCGACAACGCGAAACGTGCGAGAACTCCCTACCGCAATGTCACGCGAACGATGTGCGCGAAATCCGAAGGCAACATGATTGATGCGACTGACCGCCGAGTCGGCTGAAATGCCCGGGCGGAGTCCTACGGCGAACCGATCGACGCGGTCGTCGAGCGCGAGCAGCTGCTGCAAATGATCGAGATGCAATCGCACGCGAAATTCGGTGCGTGCAACCTCCGACGGGTCCGCACGACGCTCGAAGATCGCCGCGATACGCACCGGATCACCGGCCATACCAGGCGTCGCGGAAACGCGCGCGATATCGCCGATGCTGAGCCCGTAGTCGGTCGCCATGCGGGCATCGATGGCGATCCCACGTGGCGAAGCCGGTACGCGCCCGAATGTCCGCGACAGGGGGGCGGCAGCGGGCTGCGCGTGCAACGGCTGCGCGTGCGATACGCTCGCAAGACTTGCACACGCCGAAAACAGAATGATCAGTACGACGCCTTTCGTAGTAGAAGGTGCGACTGACTTTTGCCCTGACTTTGAAACTGACTTCGAAACTGACTCTTCAATCAACGGGATGGAGATTGTGGCTTTCGTGTCGACGGTCGCGCCTTCTCGCGCCGGGGCGGCGCACTCTCCGCTGGGAGCTGTTCCACCAGCACCTGTTCGGCAAGCGCGGGGCCAACCAGCGACTCGGACGCACCTACCCGTAACGTCAATGGTCCATCGAAAGGTGCCCGCGCCAGCAATGTGACTTCCACGCCTGGCTGCAACGCAATTTCGGCAAGGTAGCGCAGGAGCTGCGGATTCTTGTCGCTCACCTGCACCATCTTTGCGCGTTCGCCAACTGCAAGATCAACGAGCCGACGATGGTGGCGCTGATCGACGGTGCCCTCGACGGTGGGAATCGGTGCACCGTGTGGGTCGGAGGTCGGATGCCCGAGTGCGGCAGCCATGCGCTCAATCAGATCATCCGAGGCCGCATGCTCGAGCCGCTCCGCTTCGGCATGCACACGATCCCACGGAAAGCCGAGCACGTGGGTGAGGTAGCTCTCGAGAATGCGATGACGCCGGATGGTGCGCAGCGCGGCACGTCGACCGACATCGGTGAGTTGCACGCCGCGATAGGGCACGTGCGTCAGATATCCCTGCCCTGCGAGCCGGCGAATCATGCCCGTGACCGATGCGGGCGCGACATCGAGCGCAACGGCAACGTCGCTTGTCGCGGCGGCACCATTGCGTCGCTCGAGTTCGTAGATCGCTTTGAGATAGTCTTCAACCGGCTCGGTCAGCGAAGGTGGGCTGGCAGGCGATTCGGTTTCCGTCTCTGTGGCGTCGGCATCGACGGGGAGCAGCGGGGACTGACGACGCGTCGAAGGAACGGGTGCGGCCTTGCGTGAAAACATGCTGTGTCCTAGCGCGCTGTCGCGCGTTGACGATCGCGCACCATCAACACCGGCACCATCGAGCGGTGACGCACGGTGTTCGCCGTGTTGCCGTAGATCACGTCCTGCAAACCGCGATGCCCGTGCACTGCCATCGCAATCAGATCACACTGTTCGCGCTCAGCGGCAGCGACGATTTCCGTGGCCGGATCTCCGCCTGCCAGCACCGACTGCGCGTTGAATCCGTCCGCGTGCAACGATGCGCAACGCGATTCAAGATAGGTGCGATCACGCTGCATTTCCTCGGACTCGCGCAACGCCAGTGAACGCAGATTGCGTGCGGCAAACCCGTCGGCAACGTGAATCAGCAGCAGCGACGAATCACACAACCGCGCGAGCTTGCGGACGTGATCGAGGATGCACTGGTCGTATGGCGAGTTCTCGAGTGGCACAAGAATGCGACGGTACATCAGGACATCCACCCCCGCACCGTCTGATACAACAGCCA
>JBKJTE010000044.1:0-2884 GCA_046590495.1 Gemmatimonas sp.
CGAACATGCCAATCGAGTGGAAACTGATTCTGAACGGATCAGAAGAGTAACAATCAAAAAGGCGCCACGAATTACACGAATGCCGCAAATCTTTACGAGTCAGATTCGCGTCATTCGTTTAATTCGTGGCCGAGTATTCTTTGCTTTTTATGTCGCGTACGTTACTTGCCGTCCAGCGCTTTGCTGATCCAGGCCAACGCTCGTGGGTCGTTCGATCGCGAGAGCCAGAAAATCGCTGTCTTCCTGAGCTCGCGGTCCGGTAACGTCTCGGCCATGCGAAGCAGATTGGGCACCGCTTCTTCTGGCGGGCGCCGCGACACCGCGAAGATCGCCTGCTTGCGCACTTCACGGTCACCGGCTTCGTAGGCGATCGAGTCCACCGACGCTGTGACTTTGTCGCCGGCAAATTCACCAAGCCAGAACACCGCCTGACTGCGCACTTCTTTCGGACGTTGCTCGTTCTTTGCAATGCGCAGAAACGTCGGCCACGCTTCGACTGAATCGGTCACGGTCAGCACATGAATCGCTTCGCGTGCAGGCCGGTCGTTCGCACGCTCTGCAAGCCCGAGCAACCACTGACCAACTTCTTTCGCCGACACCGTGCCAAGCTCGCTGTAGCCGGTGTCGGCCTTCCAGCGACCGCCGACGTACGTGCGCAGCTCCTGGATCTCGCCGTACGCTTTCACCACCACCAATCGCACTGGACCCGGATCGCACTGAAACTCGACATCACGCGAACCATTCCAGTTGTTGTACGACGTACCTGTGCCGCCGGGACGGGCGCGATACCAACTGGCGCCATTGCCGCAGACTCCGGCCCGCGCCGCGAAAGAAAGCCGCACCATCCCGTCGCGCACCGCGTCCACACGAGCCCCGATTCCCGATTGCGCTGACGCACTCGGCGCCGTCGTAATCGAAGTCGTGAGCATCGCGGCCGCCATCAACGTGCTCGCGACGGCGCGTTTCATCGGTCGATAATCTCCTGCAACAGCGCCAGCGCACGTGGATCCTTACTGCGGGACAGTTGCGATATTGCCTGCTTGCGCAGCTCGAGATTCTTCTCGACGCGAGCGATCGACAGTAGTTGATCGATGCCATCGTTGCTTGCGGTGCCGCTGTTCTGCCCGCTGCGATTGCGTGAGCTGAGCGAGCCGAGTGCGTTGAGGAGCTGCCGCTTCATCTCGATCTCGTTGTTCTTTTCGTAGAGTGTGGCGATCTGTTCGCCCGTCACGTTCATCAACATGAACATGCCAACCACGGACCGACGCGTTTCGAGCGACTCCTTCTGATTCTGCGCGATCTGGAAAAGGAAATCGCGGGACGCATCGGTCTTCACCTGAGCGATCGTGTAGAGAACGCGTTCGCGGAAACGCTGATCGTCTGCCTTTCCGTACACGTCCTTGAGGAAGTTCATCGGATCTTCGGTCGACGTCGGCGCATCCGTCGTTCGGCGACGCGCGGCATTCAGATATGTGCCGGCGTACCAGTTGAGCGCATCGCCGCGCAGATCCACAGGCGCGTTGGCATCGAGTGCGATTTCGCGCAGTGCCGTAGCGGCCTTTGTCGAGCGGGAGCGGGAGAGCGCGTAGACCGCGCGCTTACGTAGTTCGAGATCGCCATTCCCTTTCGCCAGGTCGATGAGCATGTCGGCTGCTTCGTCCGTCGGCACATTGGCCAACCAGAACACAGCCTGCTCACGCACTTCTCTGTCGGGATCGGTCTTGGCGACGTTCATCAACACGTCGGCGGCGTCCGGAGCCTTGCGTGATGCGATCAACCATACCGCAGTACGACGCATGATCTGCGTACACGGTTCACGACGTGCCAGCACCTTCTTGAGAATCGGAATCGCGCGTTCGGCATCGACCTGCATGAGCGCGTTCAGCGCATCGACGCGGTCATCTTCAGACTGCTTCGGGCAGCCGTCGTCAGACGCACTGCTCGCCTTGCCATACAGGGTCTGCGCAGCGCGCGCATCGCCGCCGCGGGCCTGCATCCCTTCAATTCGTGATGCGAGCGCGACGGCATCGCTACGAGTGGTCGCCTTGGGGAACTGCTTCTCCTGATAGTTGAGAGCTTCCTGTGCGGCGCGCAAATCGTTGCTGTTGCCGATGCGCTGCAGGGCGAACGCTTCCCAATATGGGGCGTCTGGCGTGTATGTCGACTTGGGATACTGATCGCGAATGCGACGGAAGATATCCGCAGCCCTGCGATACGAATCGTTTGCCAGAGCCTTGCGTGCTTCGCGATAAAGCGAGTCGGCCGGGTCCTGCGGTGCCCACGATTCCGGCGGCGTACGACGAACCGTGTAGTCGCTGTGCGTCGTGTACATACCAAAGCGACCCGCAATCTCCGCAGCAGCCATCGCCTGCACCTTGAACCCTTCTGCATCGAAGCGCGCGAGTTCGCCCATTCGCGCGGCGTCGAGTCCGGCCATACTCGCATCGAGTGCCGCAGCCTTGATATCCTGCATCACGCTCGCGTTAAGCGTGTATTGCAAATCATTGACGGCAGCGAGCGCCGGCCTCACGCTGGAGAACAGCCCGTCCATGTCATACGGATCGGGAGGCATCGCCGGGAACGGTTTGTGCGCGGGCGCCGGAGCGATCGCCGGCGTGGGCCTCGGCTTTGGCAACGGTGCGGGGAGTGGAGCGCGCGCCGCTCTCGGCGGCAGCGGCGGCGTCTGCGCATCGAGCACCTGGCGCGGCACGCACAGCGCATAGCTGCAGCCGAGCATCACCGCGAATGTCAGCTTCACACGTGACTTCATAAGCATGGTATGTCCGGATGTGGCAACAGATGTGGCAACAGATGTGGCAGCAGCGTTGGAGGTCATTCGTCGTCTCCGTGAACGGTCAGCTCTTCACGACGGGTCGCAGCCGTC
>JBKJTE010000324.1:0-3091 GCA_046590495.1 Gemmatimonas sp.
CTGTCAGACCCTTGCTCCATGCTCAATCACGATCTGCCCGCCTCACTGTGAACCATGCCGCCTGACAATTCGAAAGTCCGTCGCTGGGTTGAACTCATCTCGGCACTACTCGGCGCACAACGCTCGCTCACGTTTCTCGAGATCGCGGGCAAGGTGCCGGCCTATATGGTCAACGGCGAAGCGCCACGATCGCGCGAAGAGGCGGCGGCACCGAAGCGCGCGTTCGAGCGCGATAAAGACGAACTGCGCGACCTGGGTGTGCCCATTGAAAGCGTCAGCGAACCTGGCGAAGAGGGCTTTCTCTATTCGCTCCGTGTGGCCGACTTCTATCAGCCGTACGTGAACATCGTCTCGGAGCGTGGTGTGCAGCGGGCGGACAAGGTCACCCGCCGCGGATATCAGAGCGTCGAGTCACTCAATTTCGATCCGGACGAACTACAGATCATTGCCGCGGCGGCCGCACGTACCGTGCAGATCGGCGACGCGAGTCTCGCCGAGATGGCGCGCAATGCGATGCGCAAATTCGCGTACGATCAGCCGATCGGAGCCATCGAAGGGCGATCTGACGACGTACACGTTCCGCCGGGGACGGCGGTGGATGCGCGTCTGCTTTCGAAACTCGGGTCCGCCTTGTTCAAACGAAAGCGCATCAGCGGTCACTATCACAGCATGGGCTCTGCGACACCCACGGAGCGAACCGTCGAACCATATGGGCTGTTTTACCTGAGCGGCCACTGGTATCTGTGCGCGCGCGATGTCGACAAGGCGGAGCTGCGCAACTTTCGCGTGAGTCGCATGTCCGGCGTGCGCGTGAATGCGGCTGCGCCCAATACGCACGACTACGAAATTCCCGGCGAGTTCTCGTTGCGCGAACACGCCAAGTCCCGTCAGGCCTGGGAAATCGGGGATGTCGATTCGATTGACGCGATGGTCGAGTTTCGTGGCCAATCAGGAGCGACGATGGCCGCGCGTGCTATCGGTGAGCCCGTTGATGGCTCCGACGTACGCCGGCGTTTTACGGTTCGTCGGAGCGACAATTTTGCGCGATGGGTGATGTCGTTCGCCGGCGAGATTGTGCCCGTCACGCCGGACACACTGGTGCAGGAATATCAGCGGCTCGTGCACGACACGTTCGCGCTGTACGCGACCATCGATGACACTTCCGCAACGGAAGCGCCGCATGGCTGAGAAAGCGTCGTCCCAGTTCTCGCGTTTGATGACGGTCATTCCGCATCTGCTCGACGACGAAGAGCATCGCCTCGACGATGTCGCTGCACAGACCGGCGTGTCACGCGAGCAGCTGTTCGACGATCTCGTGTCGATGACTCAACGATTCGATGTCGCGGGCTTCGTCGACAGCATGGTCGTGCAGGTCGGGCCCGAACTCGTCAGCATGCGTACGGCGGACTTTCACCGCCCGTTGCGGTTGACGATGCCCGAGCTGTGCGCGCTCGAGCTCGGGCTGTCGATGCTGCGTCAGGAGCGATCGCCCACTGATTACGCCGTCATCGATCGGGCGCTTGTTCGTTTGCGCAACGCGATCACCCAACTGCCCGTGAACGATGACCACGCGGAGCTGCGCCACGCGTCGTTGATGCCCACTGGCAATCCGGAGCATCTGACGCTCATCCGCGAAGCGGTCAGTACGCACCGGATGATTCGCATGCGATATCGCTCGGGACGCGAGTCCACGAGTAGCGACCGTACCATCTGTCCGTATGCGCTCGTGCACGCCGATCACATGTGGTACGTGATCAGCGTTGGCGATGATGACCACCTGCGTCACTATCGGCTGGATCGCATCGAATCGGTCGAGCTGCTGGAAGAGTGCTTCGCGTCCGATGACGGCATCGCCGCGCAAGTGCGCGCACAGGGTCGTGCGTTCGCGTCGGACACGACGCTTCGCATGACGGTGCGTTATTCACCGACGATCGCGCGCTGGATCGCAGAGCGTGAGGGCAAGTCGCTGGCGGCGGACGGCAGCCTGACCATCGAGCATCCGGTTGCCGACGAGATGTGGGCCATCCGCCACGTGCTGCAGTACGGCCCCGAGGCCCAAGTCCTCGGCCCGCCTGCGGTGCGGGCGATGATCCGTGCCCGCCTCGAGGCGATGATGTAGCGCATCCGCTGCCTGACGCGGCACAACGGCGCACTGTCAGACCCCCTTCGTACTCTCCCGGTAAGACGTTCGACCGCGGCCGGTTGGCCGGTCCACTACCCGAGGGGGCGCACCGCAATGACGCAGTCCATTCAGCTCGCCATTCACACCGATCGCACGCTGCTGCGTGCCACCGCGCGGAGCACGCGCTACCTCCACATTGCCCTGTCGGCGCCACTTGCGCCGCCGCGCGATCCGTCCGATGCGCAGCCACGGCTGCCGATCAATGTCGGCTTGGTCTTGGATCGCTCGGGCTCGATGGAAGGCGAGAACAAGTTCCCGCTCGCGGTGCAGGCCGTCGAGCAGGCGCTTCGCTTGCTCCAGCCGCAGGATCGGTTCACGCTGATTGTGTACGACGATGTGGTCGACACGATCATGAGCAACGCGCTGGCGACACCCGATGCGAAGCGCGTCGCGATGCTCCGACTCGGCGAGATTGCACCCCGCGGTGGAACCGATCTGTATGCGGGATGGATGACCGCTGCGACCCAGATGCTGGAGCAGTTGTCTCGCGACAACGTCAACCGCGTACTGCTGCTCACCGACGGTCTCGCCAATGCGGGAATGACCGAGCCGAGCGGTCTGGTGACCGCGGCAGAAGCGCTTCGTGGGCATGGCATCGCCACCACGACGTTCGGTGTCGGTGACGATTTCGACGAACGGCTGCTGCGCGACATCGCGCACAATGGCGGCGGGCAGTTCTACTTCGTGGACGCGCCGGCGCAGATCCCCGAAATGGTGACGAGCGAACTCGGGGAAGCGCTGGACGTGGTGCGGCGCCGCGTTGCGCTGCAGATCGTGCTCCCGCCGGGCGCCGAGGCAGAGTTGCTGAATCGCTATCGCACGACGTACGCAGGGGGTGACCATGAGCTGCGGGTCGAGTTGGGTGATCTGACGAGCGGTCAGGAAATCACCCTCGTGGTGCGGCTCACG
>JBKJTE010000394.1:0-23755 GCA_046590495.1 Gemmatimonas sp.
AGAGCGCACGCGCCAGCTGTTCGATGTCTGCAAGCGTCGTCGCACGCCGATCTTCACACTGGTCAACAAGTGCGATCGTCATGGTGAAGATCCACTCAAGTTGATTCAGGACGTGGAGGCGGACCTCGGCATCGACTGCTACGCTGCAACGTGGCCGATCTTCGACAACGATGTCTTTGTCGGTGTCTACGATCGTCTCAAGCGCGAAGTGCACCTGTTCGAGCGCAGTGGTGATCGCGGTGCAACTCGCGCCGACGATACGATCGTCAGCGTCGACGATGAGGCCCTCCTCGCCAAGATGGGCGAGAGCGCCTTCGATCGGTTGATGGGCGACATCGAGCTGCTCGACGCCGCAGGACATACGTACGAACACGCGCGCGTCTTCGATGGCACATTGACGCCGGTGTTCTTCGGCTCTGCGCTGACCAACTTTGGGATCGAGCCGTTCCTGCGCGAATTTCTCGAGCTGGCACCGTCGCCCGGGCCGCGCGAATCGACGGCGGGACCGATCGAACCGGAGAGCAAGGACTTCACGGGATTCGTCTTCAAGATTCAGGCGAACATGGATCCGAAGCATCGCGATCGCGTCGCCTTCGTGCGCATTGTCTCTGGCTATTTCGCGGCGAACATGCAGGTGCTGCATCAGCGCAGCGGCAAGCCGATTCGTCTTGCTGCGCCGCAGCAGTTCATGGCGCGCGAACGGGTGGGCATCGAAGAAGCGTGGCCCGGCGACGTGATCGGAATCATGGACCGTGGCACCCTGCGCATCGGCGATACCCTCGGCGGCGATGGCAAGATGGAGTTCCAGGGAATTCCGCGATTCCCGCCCGAGCATTTCGCGCGCGCGGTCCCGGCCGATCCGCTCAAGCGAAAGCAATTCGACAGCGGCCTGCGTCAGCTCACTGAAGAAGGTGCGGCACAGGTATTCTTCGCAGAAACCTCGACGGGCTCACAGCCGATCGTTGGCGCCGTTGGTCAACTGCAATTCGACGTGATGGCGTTTCGTCTCGAACACGAATACGCGGCGCCGTGCCGGTTCGAAAAGATGACCTACCGCTTTCCGCGCTGGCTCACCGGCCCCAAAGCCGACGTCGAGCGTGTATCGACGGGGCAGGGCCGTATGCGCCTGTTCGATCACAAGGGCAACGTCGTCGTGTTGTTCTCGGACAACTGGGCGCTGCGCCGTGCGCTGCAGCACGAAGACAAGGTCGTCTTTCACGAGACGCAGCCGTAGCATAGACAACGGTCGGCGTCACTCGCATGGACTCGTACATCGGAAACACCGCAAACCGACTTGGAACTGCCGATTTAGCGGATTGAGCGGACAAAGCGCGGATACTGCAAACAACATTTTTTTGTTGTCGTAGTATCCGCGCTTTTTCCGCTCAATCCGTTCGATCGGCAGTACCAAGTCAGCTAACGATCTTGCCGCTACTCAAATTCTGCTTTAGCGCTCCCTGCTGATCAAACCGCGCGAGGCGCCAGCGTATCGATCTGGCGTCCCACGTGTCCGATGACAAAGCCACCGTCGTCCGAGGACGAAAAGTAGATGCGCAGGCACGTGTTCGGATTGCTGCCCTTGCGCAGCTGATCGGCACATTCGAGTTCGCGACCATTGTCGTCAAACACGTATGGCGTTTTGCGGGAACCATCGGTCGGGCCTGGCGAGTAATCGACACCAAGATCGGTGAAGACTTCTGCGAGTGGGCGGCCAAGTGCGCGGTCCTGTCGGCGACGTCCGACTTCGCCGAGTGCCTTGAGATACTTCCACGCCGTGTCGGGATCGGGGAAGATCGATTCCTGGGCCGACGAGAATGCTGATGGCAGGAAGCGCAATGCATCGGAGTACATCGCCTGCGCGCGTTCCACCGATTCGAGCACCGACTCTGGCGCGTCGCTGGCCGGCTTGGCGATCGGCTGGCGCTCTTTCTGCGCGGCGAGCGTCGTGCGAAGCGAACGCGTCATCGCCCGTTCTGCGTCGAGTTGCTGGCGCGATTCGAGCAGGCGTTCGCGTGTGCGAGCGAGTTCCCCTTCTGCCTGACGTACTGCGTCTTCGTAGGTGCGCACGAGTACAAGCAACTGTGGTCGATCGAGTTCTGCACCCGACTCCGTCGCGAGCATCGCTTCGACTGCATCCGGACGCTTGCCGTAGGCCGCCGCGCGCAGGTCACGCAGTACGTCAACGATGGCCGGTTCCGAGAGCGGACGCTGCACGGACACTTCAGCCAGGCGTTGCACGAGACGACGACGCTCTCCCGGCAACGCGAGTGCACGCGCCAACACGAGCGGGTGCTGGAACGGGTCTGCTTCGAGCGAGAAGCCGGGCAGGTACGCGCGCGCTGAGCCCAAAAAGACGCTGCGCGCATGACCGCCAACTGCGTCCGAGAGTGCGAACGTGTCCGAGTGGCGGAGCATGAAGCACAGCCCCAAACCAAACAGCTCAGCGGCGAACTGCTCGGGTGGCAACACGTAGCCGCCATCGGGCAACTCAGTCAACAGCAACACCGGCATAGTGCGCGCCGGGTCACAGAGCACGAAACGCACGAACGCATCGAGGGTCCCCGCTTCAAGCTGCGTCGGGACGCGCTGCAACGGGCCGTCGTTCGACACGAGCGTGAAGTGCGTGTCGAGTTCCGGGAGCAGCCTTGGCGCACGCACGGGCGGCGTGGCGCCTGAGGGCGAACCACCGTCGGTGCCGACGCGAATGTTCAGCTGGTGCGACGCGGAACCGTTCGACGTGATCGTGGAGACGTAGGTGACATGCGTCGACCACTGCAACGACCGATCGAGCGGGTCGGGTGCATGGACCACGATGTCAGCCAGACCCTGTCCGTCCTTGCGGTACGGGGCCCAGCGAAGAATTCGGCCGCCGTCAAGCGTGTGGTTGGACGGCGAGTCCCATGTCAGCGTTTGACCGTGTTCGAGCCCCAGCCAAACGACGCAGGCGTCAAGGAAGGCGGTATCGGCGTCAGTTGAGCCACTGCGCGGCACGAGATTGAACTGAAGAGCAAGTCGTTGTTGCACGGATGTCTTGATTGGCATTGTTGCCGCTCTTCCGTCAGCGACGGACAGCAGCGAGACTATCGCGCCATGCGAATTCTACTCCAGCGGGTCAGCAGGGCTGAAGTTCGAATCCGACCGGTAGCACCTGACAGCGTCGCCAGGATATCCGGACGCATCGGCCCGGGTTACGTCGTTTTGGTCGGGTTCACGCACACGGACACAAGCGCCGAAGTGCGTTGGATGGCCGACAAAATCATCGGCCTCCGTCTCTTTCCGGACTCGGAAGAACGGTTGAATCTCGACCTGATGGAGCGAGGTGGGACACTGCTCGTCGTTTCACAGTTCACCTTGTATTCTGATGCGCGCAAGGGGCGTCGGCCGAGTTTCATTGCCGCGGCGCCACCACCTATTGCTATACCACTATATGAGCAGTTTCTGATACTGTTGCGGAGCCGTGGCACCCAAGTTGAGTCGGGCGAATTCGGAGCCATGATGGATGTAGAACTGGTCAACGACGGGCCCGTGACGATCTGGCTCGAACGGGAGGCGAATGCCTCAGCAAATCCCGATGGCTGATCATGACGCAATTTTGGCACCGCCCGAAAAGTATCACATCTGCCGCGTCATGCCAGCTTCAGAGCGTTTTCTTCGCGGTCGCGTTGGGGAGCTGCAACACATCTCGTACTGTTCGCAACACGTGACAGCGCACAAGCCCCATGCGCGTCGCCCCTGGACTCCCGGCTCGTTCGGCGCTCGTCCAGAAACTGAACGATCGATGCTGACGCTGATGCGCTTTGCGGAATGCGTCAGCCGCGCGCGGACTGCACCAAGGCCTGTTCAATGTCCGCAATGACGTCGTTCACATGCTCAAGACCCACACTGATGCGGACCAGCCCGTCCGAGATGCCGACGGCCGCGCGCTCGGAAGTGGTCAGCTTGCTGTGGGTCGTCGATGCCGGGTGCGTGACGATCGATCGGGTATCACCAAGATTAGGCGAATGCGAACACAGCTTGATTGCGTCGAGAAAGCGACGTCCGCGTTCGATTCCTCCCGTCACGACGAGCACGACAATCCCGCCACCTTGTGACATCTGGCGTTGCGCCAGAGCGAACTGCGGATGTGACGGGAGTAACGGATAGCGCACCGATTCAAGCTCCCCGTGTCCATCGAAATGCGTCGCAAGAGCGAGGGCATTCGCGCAGTGTCGATCCATGCGCACGGCGAGTGTCTCGAGCGACTTCGACAGCACCCATGCATTGAACGCGCTCATCGATGGACCGGTGTGCCGTGCAAAAAACCGATCGTCGGCGATAAGTGCCGCACTGCCCAGAATCGCGCCGCCGAGCACGCGGCCCTGGCCATCGATGTACTTGGTGGCGGAGTGGATCACGATCGAGGCGCCATGCTCGATCGGTCGCTGCAGATAGGGTGTCGCAAAACAGTTATCGACCATCAGCAGCACGCCGCGTTCGCGCGCGAGTGCACCGAGCCACGCAAGATCAATCAGTTCGAGGCCCGGATTGGACGGTGTCTCGATGAACAGCACCTTGGTCTCGGGGCGAATTGCGCCCACCCATCCGTCGTGATCCGCCGCGTCGACGTACGTCGACGAAACGCCCCACTTGGGGAGAATGCGCGTGAAGATCTGGTGCGTCGATCCGAATACTGCACGAGAGGACACGACATGGTCGCCAGCACTCAGACGCGAGGCGAGAGCTGTGAACACCGCCGACATCCCACTCGCCGTGGCCAGTCCATCTTCCGCACCTTCGAGCAGGCACAATTTGCGCACGAATTCGTCGGTGTTCGGATTCGAATACCGGCTGTAGATGTTCCCTTGAACTTCTTCCGCGAACAGCGCCCGCGCATGCTCCGCGTCATCGAAGCGAAAGCTTGATGTGAGATAGAGCGGAACCGAGTGCTCCCGCTCGTGCGTCGTGGGCGATTGTACGCGGATCGCAAGCGTTTCGAAATGCGGCGTGCGCTGCGGGTCGAAGGACTGTGCGTCGGACATGATCAACACCGAGAAGCGGAATTACTGCAGCTGTCGGTGGAGGTCCCGACGCTGATAATTTACCGCTCATGCACAGTCCAGATGTCACTCCGCGCGCCCTCCCACGCGTCATTCTTGCCTCACAGTCGCCGCGACGCCGCGAGCTGCTCTCACTCATCGGCATTGCGCACGAAGTCCGGCCCGCCGATGTCGACGAATCGGTCCATCCGGACGAAGCGCCAGTCCCGTATTGCGAGCGACTGGCGCGGTCCAAAGCAGAAGCGCTGGTCGCGGCGAACCCCGATGCGGTCATCGTGGGCTCCGACACCATCGTCGTCATCGATGGCCACATACTCGGCAAGCCCACCGATCGCGGCAACGCCATTGCTATGCTGACGCAACTGAGTGGACGCACGCACACCGTGTTTACAGCGGTTGCAGTGGCATTCGCCGGGCACACGCGCTCAGGCGTTGAATCGGTGTCCGTCACCTTTCGACCGCTCGACGCAGCACGCATCGCCGCATACGTCGATACGGGTGAACCAATGGACAAAGCCGGCGCGTATGGTATTCAGGGGTACGGCGCCACCAACGTTGAACGCATCGATGGCGACTACTTCGCCGTGATGGGACTGCCACTCGGGCGCATGGTCGGGTTGATGCGCGAACATGGCCTGCGCTACGAATACGGACCGCTCAGCGTCGGAAGCGCGATGTGAGTTCGGCGATACGCCTATCGGCGTAGCGCTCCTGCCAACGCACCAGCATCGCCTGCACGTCGTCCACCGAAATCCGTGGCATCCGATCGAGTCGATAGCTCATGTCGACCGGATAGTCTTCACCCGGCTCACCGTAGGCATCGATCATCAGATCATGCGCGAAATCGTACGGGCCAACGCGCTTCGGATTGGTGTAGCCCACGAGCGAGATCACCGGGGTCCGGAGCGCGATCGCGAGATGTAGCGGGCCGGTATCCGGCGATAGCGCGACCGCCGCACCGTCGAGAATCGCGGAAAGTTTGCGCAACCCACTCCCGAGTGCGGAGTGCGCCATCGGCGCGCCGCGCAGGATGATCGCTTCTGCGGCCAGTTCCCGCTCCGATCGTCCGCCAACAAGCACGGGTTGCAGGCCGAACTCATTCCAGAGAATGTGGCACACCGCGGCCCATCGTTCCGGCATCCAGTCCTTCGCGGCCTTGCTCGTGGCAATCACGATGGGCGCAATCGGACGATCGAACTGCTGCACGAAGTCCCGCTGCCACGCCCGCTCTTCGTCATTCCATGGGCCCAGCGTCCACTGCGGGGCACTGTGCGGAACCTTCAGTGCGTCGAGAAATTCGAAGTACTGATCCTGCACGTGTTGGCCGACGTGCGATGCGATGCGATGCGTCGTGAACAGCCAGTTGGCGTCGCGCGCGCGCTCACGATCGAAACCGAGCTTGATCGGCGACTGCGTGAACCGGGTGACCAGTCCGGCCTTGAAGTAAACCTGCAGGGCAAGCACGACATCGAACGATCGGCTCTGCAACTCGCGCCGCACGTCGAGGAACGCACGCCAACCGCGGGAGCGATCAAAGATGACGATATCGTCGACCAGCGGATGGCCACGCACGAGCGTCGCGGGCCCCGGCTGCAGCACCCACGAAATGCGCGCCGACGGTGCATGCGCCTTGAGTGCGTGAATGATCGGCATCACATGCACTGCGTCGCCGACCGCGCTCATCATCACGATACCGATATTCTTCGCCGAAGGAGACAGCGGAGATACTGACGGCGACGTCACGCCTGCGCCACCCGGTGCAGGTCCGATACCGACATCGATGCGAGCGGTGGCGTCGCTGCAATCGCGTCCCGTTCAAAGGCCGCCATGCGCGCTTCGGCAACGTCGCAGCCGAAGTTGGTGCGCCACTTCCGCATGGAGCGAATCAGGCGCGCGGCGTTGGTCCGCATCGTATCGAGTGGCGGACGTGTCGGGTCCCATTGCACAACGTCCACGTCGATCATCAGCGCTTCAACGTCACCGCGCCGATCCTGCTTCAGCAGAATATTCTTGACGTTGAGATCGGGGTGCACGACTCCATACGCTGCGAGCTTCACCAGCAGCGCCTTCGTCGCCAACAGCGCGGCATCGCGATCTATTTGCGGCGCCAGCCCGGCGGCGATCATACCAAGATCGTACGCATCGGGAATGAAGCGCGTCACGACGTCCACGCGACGAAAGCCCGGAATGGCATTGTAACGCGCGTAGCCTACCACTTCGGATGTGGGAATGCCCATGCCGAGCAGCAGCCACGAGCGTGCCATTTCAGTCGGCGCACGCGTCGGCATGCGAAAGAGATCGCCCGTGAGCGGAGCAAGCAGACCACCGTGCCAGGCATGACGTACCACTACCGTTTCGTCCTGGTCCGGAAGCGTCGCCACGAACACGGGCGCCCGCCCGCGCATGGCACGTGGCTGCGGCCGCTCAGCGGCCCATTCGTAGAGCGTGCCATGCTGCTCGACGATTGTCGCGAGTGCATTGACGATGCTGTGCAATCCGGTGACATCGCCGGCCGCAACAGTGCGCGATTCAACGTCGGGGACGGTGGCGAGCACGCTCACGCGGGCACCTGAACCGACCAGACATGTGTGGCGCCACCTGTGCGGCGTTCGGGCATCACATCAGGGCGCGGAGTCATCGGCAGCGGCTGCACCAACCCGTCGCGCACGTCTTCGCTGACCAGAATCTCCCCGCGCTGCGCCTTCGAGCAGAGACGGTCGGCGACGTTCACCGTGTCGCCGATCAGCGTGTACTCGAGCCGGCGCGGCGACCCGATGTTGCCGACGAACGCATCGCCACGATGCACACCGATACCGATGCCGAGCGTCGCCCGGCCCTGACGCTCCCAGCCGACGTTGAGGCGCAGCAGTTCGCGCTGCATGTCCAGCGCTGCGGCGATTGCGCGATCGGTGTCGTCTGCAAACGCATCCGGTGCGCCCCAGTATGCCAGAAGCGCATCGCCGATGAACTTGTCGAGCGCACCGTTGTGGCGGAACACACACTCGACCATCGCTTCGAAATACTCGTTCAACTGCGCGGCCATCTGCATTGGCGGCATCGTTTCGGCGAGTGCCGTGAAGCCGCGAATATCGCTGAACAACACGACGACATCGCGACGTTCGCCGCCAGGCGTGATCTGTCCTGTTTCCAGCGCGATGCGCTCGGCCAGCTGAGGCGTGAAGTAGCGCTCAAAGTTTTCGCGGATCTGCATCGCCTTGTGCAACCGGGCCGCCGTCACTTCGCGCTCGGCAGTCACAGCAGCCAAGCCGGCGTACGCAATCAGGTAGTCGAGGTCGGCGTCGGCAAACGCGTGAGTGTCCTGTGTGTTGTCGACATAGAGCACACCAAGCGTGGCACTGCCATCGCCAAGCAAGGGTGCGGCCATTGCCGAGCGCACAGCCTGCCGCAAAACTGTCGCGCCCGCCGTGCGTGTGTCTTCGCGTGCATCGTGCGTGAGCAGCGCGACCTGACGTTCGGCGACGCCTTCGGCGATGCCGCGCGGCACTGCACGGACCACGTCACTGCCGAGCCGATCGCGTGCGATACGCGGCACCAACGCGCCAACGGAGTCGGGGAGCAACACTGCAACGCGATCGGCGGCGAGGGTGATGAACAAATCGTCGACGATCGTCTGCAACATGGACTCGACGCTATTCACTGCGCCAAGTCGTTGCGCGCTCGCGACCAGCTGCGCCAGCCGCTTGCCGGCGACCTCGGCCAGCGCCGCGTCGCGCGGCGGCATCGAACGCTCGCGCACGATCGTTGGTGACGACGGAAGCGCAGGGTGATAGATCGATCCCGCCAATTCCGACGCAGCATCAATCAACATGAAGGACACGCCGCCGAAGCCAACGACATCGCCGGCGTGGGCGCTACCATGTTCGATGCGTTGGCCATTGATCCACGTGCCGTTCCGCGAGCCCAGATCCGTCAACTCGACATCGGTCGCGCGTGACCGCACTTCCGCGTGACGTCGTGAGACGCGCGGATCGAGAATCGGCAGCGCGCAGGCCAACTCACGTCCGGCGATCAACGCAATGTCGTCCTGCAGCGCAAAGCGCCGGTCGCCTTCAGGAGACACGAGTACAAACGACATGGCTAGAGCATCCGCGTCGCAGGCGCGTCGTGCGACATAGCGCGCATGGCCGGAGCCACGCCCTTTGTTGCACGCACCCGACCGATGGCGGTCAGAATTGCGCGCGCCTTGTTCTCGGTTTCGGCCCACTCCATCTCCGGAATGGAGTCGTGCACGATGCCACCACCGCTTTGCACCGATGCGATACCGTCGGCGATGACACAAGTGCGAATCGTGATTGCGAGATCCATGCGCGTGTCTCCCGCGCCGATAAAACCGATCGCGCCGGCATACGCACCACGCCGTTCCGGTTCGAGTTCATCGATGATCTGCATCGCGCGCACCTTCGGCGCACCGGACATCGTACCCGCCGGAAACACCGCGCGAAACGCATCGAGCGCACTCGTGTTGTCGGCCAACTCGCCTTCCACCTGACTGACGATGTGAAAGACGTGCGAGTATCGCTCGACTGTCATGAGGTCGGTGACGCGCACTGTGCCGTATTTGGCGAGCCGTCCGACATCGTTGCGTCCGAGATCCACGAGCATCACATGTTCTGCACGTTCCTTTTCGTCGGCCAGCAGCTCAGCGGCCAGCTCCGCATCTTCGTCTGCCGTCTTGCCACGTGGCCGTGTACCGGCGATAGGCCGTACCGTGAGCGTGCCATCGGCCACACGCACCAGCAGCTCGGGCGAACTGCCCACCAGCTCCATGCCGTCGAGTTTCAGGTGGTACATGTAGGGCGACGGATTCAGTGCACGCAGCGCGCGATAGAGGTCGGTCGTGTCAAAATCGAGCGGCATCTGCTGTCGACGGGCGAGCAACACCTGAAACGCATCGCCCGCCAGAATGTATTCCTTGATGCGCGCCACGTCCTGCATGTACTTCTCGCGCGTATAGTTGGAGTGTGCGACCGCCGGCGCAGCATTCGGATCGAGCGCGAGCGGCAAAAGCACATCCGGACCGTACAGTCGATCGATCGTGTCTTCGAGCGTCTGCGTTGCGTCGGCATGCAGCGCGGCGAGCAGAGCCTCGCTCGCGCCAGCGGGCACCGGCACCGACACAATGATGCGCGCCTGTCCACGCCAGTTGTCGATCACCACCAGCGCCTTCGTGAAGACGAAGCAGGCGTCAGGATAGTTCATCGTGCGCGGCGGTGCATGCGGCAGCTTCTCGATGTGGCGCACGACATCATAGGCAAAGAACCCGACTGCGCCGCTCCAGAACGGGCCCAGATCGCGCGCGTCCACCGGACGCATGTCCCGAATGATGTTGCGCAAATCAGCAATTGGATCGGTCGGGGTACGCGGGGCATGCCAGCCGAGTTCCACCGTCCAGTCTTCGACGACACCGTCGCGCAATCTCCACGCGCCGCGCGGCTCCGTCCCCAGATACGTGTAGCGCGCCCATGTCTCGCCGCCTGCAGGCGCAGACTCGAGCAGGAACGCAAACGGTCCTCGGCGCAGCTTCGCAAACGCGGCCACCGGCGTGCACTGATCGAGCAGGCAATCGCGCCAGACAGGCACGAGTCCTCCCTCGTTCAGGCATTCGGCGGCGTTGGCTCGGAAGTCGGTGAAGGAGGTCACGTGCGGTGGGGCTCTGGTGGGTCAGGAAGAAGCGATCGGCCGCGTCGACGAAAGTGTCCGGGCGTACCCTAAGGAAGTTCGCCGCCGCGCTCGCTGTCCGGCAAGCGACTCTGTACCATTCGCGGATGACGCCCAAGACGCAGGACGTGATGGCGATGTTGCAGGAACCGGCAGTGCCGACACGTTTCCCGGGGCGAACGACACGAATTGACGTTGGCGTGGTCGACGTCGTGGTGCTTTCGCCGGCGGCCAGAGGGCGACGCGATAGATGGCGGGTGCTCACACTGCGTCGGGCCGCCGGAGTGCGCTGCACAGGCGCCTGGGAGGTGGTACATGGTCGCATCGAAGGCGGGGAGCGTCCGGCCGACGCCGCACGACGTGAGGTCACCGAAGAGACGGGGCTCGACGTGCTCCGCCTGTACAGTCTCACGGTGAACCCGTTCTATCTACCTCAAAACGACAGCGTGCAGTTGGCAATCGTTTTTGCCGCCGTCGTTGCGGCTACGCCCAACGTGATACTGGGCGCCGAGCATGATGCACTGATGTGGCGCACGCCGTCGATGGCGATGAAGACCCTCGCCTGGCCGCGCGAGCAGGACGCAGTACGACACGCGGTCCAGTTGCTCCGCGATGGCGATGCCGGCAACGTTGAAGATGTATTGTTGGTCCCCTGAACTCCCCACCGGTCCTCACACATGCACCGCCACACACTCCACGTCGCTGCGCTCGTGCTCAGCGCCGCCCTCGTTTCGCACAGCGCAGGTGCACAGGCTGCCGGCGATCCGAAAGCCACGGAAGTCTGGACGCCCGTTCCGAAGATTCTCACCCCGGGTGTGACCGCAGCAGTCGCCCCGAGCGACGCGATCGTGCTCTTTGGTGGTAAGACGGTCGATGCGTGGGTGACCGCGAAAGACAAATCGCCTGCCAAGTGGACCGTCGCGAAAGGTGTCATGACGGTCAACAAAGCATCGGGCGACATCATGACGAAGCAGAGTTTCCGCGACTACCAATTGCACATTGAATGGCGCATCCCCCCCGGTCTCGACAAGTTCGTCGGACAGGAGCGTGGCAACAGCGGACTCTATCTCGCGTACAACGGCGAAGATGGCTATGAACTGCAGATCCTCGACTCCTACAAGAACACGACGTACGTGAACGGGCAGGCCGGCAGTCTGTACAAGCAGAGCGCACCGCTCGCCAATGCGATGCGCAAGCCGGGTGAATGGCAGGCGTATGACGTCGTCTTCACCGCGCCGCGCTTCAAGGCCGATGGTTCCGTCGAGTCGCCCGGATATGTCACAGCCATCCACAACGGTGTCCTGGTGCAGAATCACACCGCACTCAAGGGCTTCACACGTTATATCGGCGCACCGACATATCAGGCGCATGGCGCGTTGCCGATCCTCTTGCAGGCGCACGGCGATCCAAGTCCACCAATCAGCTTCCGCAACATCTGGATCCGCGAACTCGGCGCGCGTTAGTCGGGCTTTTTTCCCGCCTTCTGCGCCGACGCTGCGCGTGAGCGGACCAGTGCGCGCTCGCGCTCGACGCGCTCGATCACCTGTGCCCAATCGGTGACGCTGCGTGTGCCTTCCACGAATGCGGTGAGCGGCTGATTGAGATCGATCTGACCGTCAAACACAAACAGCGCAGACTGCGTCTCGCGTTGCTTGAGTCGGTATTCACCAAAGCCGGGCGTCATCGGTAACACGTCGATCGGACGGAAATCGCGACCGACATTGTTGATGACGAATTCCTGCGGCGAGAAGCGCGTCTCGCCCTGCTCGAGTGCAAAGAACGTCACGTACCAGATCGAGTACGACGGGAGACGGGAGCGATCCTTGATCGCATTGATCTCCTTTTCCTTGCTCTTCGCGAGATCGCGCAACGAGCGATACGAATCGGGACCAAGGAGACGAAGGAATCGCTCCTCGAGCGGCACGGCGCGTACCTGCAACCCATTCGACGGCGAGATCTTGAGTGCGATATCATCCTGCCTGAGCGAGCCGTAATTGGGCGGCACGTAATTCGGGTCCAGCGTGTCGCCGGCGGCACTGACCTGAACGGCAGGCGGCTGCTGCGCCGGCATCGTCTGCGCTGGTGCGCATGCGGCGACAGCGACCAATAGGGTGAGATGCGCAAACGTCTTCATCCTTCGACGACCCTCCAGTCAGGCATCGCGAGCAACTCCACCAGCGCGGATGCGAGCTCGTCACGCCCTTCACCAGTGCGCGCGCTGAAGGGCACGATCTGATCGGCATCGAGCCCGACCTGGTCCGCCAATGCTTGTACCCGCGCTGCGGCAGCAAGTGGCTTGAGCTTGTCGACCTTTGTCGCGGCAACGATCGTCGGTGCACCGAGGTCGGCCAGAAAGTCGAGCATCGTGCGATCGTCGTCGGTCGGGTCATGCCGCGCATCGAGCAGCAGCACGACACCACCCAACACTGAACTCTCCGACAGATATCCTTCGATCAACGGCCGCCACTCGGCCTTGCGCGCCTTTGAAATGCGGGCGTAACCGTAGCCCGGCAAGTCGGCCAACACAAACGTTTCGTTGACCTTGAAGAAGTTGATCTCGCGCGTGCGCCCCGGCGTGTTGCTCACGCGCGCGAACGACTTGCGACGCATCATGCGGTTGAGCAGCGACGACTTGCCCACGTTCGAACGGCCGGCGAATGCAATTTCGGGAAGATCTTCCGGCGGACGCCATCCACCCTTCGTTGCCATCGGTCCGAGAAACTCGATCGACTTGATCACGAGCGGGTCGACACGCGCGATTGGCCCCGTGGGCTCGACCGGATCGGCTGAGTCCACCGAATCGATGTCCCTCACGTCGGACGCTCCGGCGAATCCAGCACGGTGACTGATTCGATGAGCGGCTCAGGCAACGGATGCCGCAGCGCGAGCGACAACACTTCGTCCATCGTGCGCACCGGATGCCACGTCACCTGCGTGCGCACATCCTCCGGCAGCTCGGCGAGATCCTTCGCATTGCCTTGCGGCACGATCACATGCGCCACGCGATGACGATGCGCCGCAACGCCCTTCTCGCGAATACCACCGATCGGCAGCACACGACCACGCAATGTGATCTCGCCAGTCATCGCCACATCACCGCGTACCGGAATGCCGGTCAGTGCACTCACCAACGCCGTTGCGAGTGCGATACCGGCCGATGGTCCGTCTTTGGGAGTCGCACCCGCAGGCAAGTGCACGTGAATGTCGCGATTGCGGTAGAAATCGGCCGACAACCCAAGCGCGTTCGCGCGCGAGCGCACGTAACTCAGGGCCGCTGCGGCGGACTCTTTTATTACGTCGCCGAGCGTGCCGGTGAGTTGCAATCGACCACGCCCCGGTACGATGCTCACTTCGATCTCGAGCAGATCGCCGCCAACGCTTGTGTACGCGAGACCCGATGCAACACCAACCTGATCGTGCAGGGTCGGATCTTCGTGATCGTGCGGCGCGGGGCCTAGCATGGCCGGGAGCTCGTCGACCTTCACCAACATCGGCGCATCGTGTGGGACGTCACGACGCGCAAGTTTGCGCGCCATTCGTGCGATGCGACGATCGAGATCGCGCACACCGGCCTCGCGCGTCCAGCCGCGAATGATCGCCTGCATCACGTCCGGCTCCATCGTCACGCGCGCCGCGTCGATACCGTGATCCTTGAGCTGACGCGGCAAAAGAAACCGACGTGCAATCGCGAGCTTCTCCGGCTCGAGATAGCCCGGCAACCGGATAATCTCCATGCGGTCACGCAACGCTTCCGGTATCGACTGCAACGAGTTCGCGGTGGTGATGAACAGCACCTGCGACAGATCGTAGTCGACTTCCAGATAGTGGTCGTTGAACGCGTGGTGCTGTTCCGGATCGAGCACTTCAAGCAGGGCTGCTGCCGGATCGCCGCGCCAATCGCTGCCAAGCTTGTCGACTTCGTCGAGCAGAATGACCGGATTCACCGTCTCGGCGCGACGCATCGCCTGAATGATGCGGCCGGGCAACGCGCCGATATACGTGCGGCGGTGCCCCCGAATTTCCGCTTCATCGCGCACACCGCCCAACGCCATGCGCACGAACTTGCGGCCGAGCGCATTGGCGATCGAACGACCGAGCGACGTCTTGCCGACACCCGGTGGACCCACCAGACAGAGCAGGGGACCGGGCAACTTTCCGACGCGTCCGAGCACGGCAATGTGATCGAGAATGCGTTCTTTCACTTCCTCGAGCCCGAAGTGATCGCCATCGAGCACACCGCGCGCATGCGCGAGATCGATGGTGTCGTCGCTGCGCGTCGTCCATGGAAGCGACGACACCCAATCGAGCCAACCACGCGCCACCGCAGCGTCGGGGGACATCGGCGCACTACGACGCAGCTTCCGCAGTTCTCGCTGAGCACGGGTCGCGACAGCTTCGGGCAGTTGGCGCGTCGCCATCTGCTTGGTGAACTCCTCCACCTCGTCGCCGTCTTCCTGACCAAGCTCGCGATGAATCGCGCGCAGCTGCTCCTGCAGAAAGAACTCGCGTTGATTCTGGAAGAGGGAGCCACGCACCTGCTCATCAATCTTCTTCTCGAGCTTGAGCAGTTCGAGCTCACTCCCCAACTGCTGCACGAGCAAGTCCGCCAGCTCATCGAGCGTTGTCGCTTCGAGCAGACGTTGACGTTGCTCGATCGGGATCTGCAGATGCGCGGCAATGCCGAATGCAATGCGCTGTTCATCGTCGAGCCCTTGCAGCAGCCCGACAATTTCCGACGGCAGGCGGCGCTGCAATCCCGCGTAGTCTTCAAACAGAGTCAGCGCGTGACGCACGCCAGCCTGCGTCTGCTCGCGCGATCCACGGCGCGCCGGACCCTTCGCGTTTGCCAATGGGAACGGCACAACACGCGCCTCGAGCAACGGGCCGCGTTTCGACGCGGAATAGCGCTGTACGCGCACCCGGCGCATCCCTTCAACCAGGATTTTTGTCGTGCCGCCGGTCAGGCGCGTGACCTGCTGCAGGCGCGCGACGACTCCGACCCGATGCAGATCGGTGGCGCCGGGCGCGTGCACATCGGCGTTGCGCTGCGTGACGAGCAACAACTCCTTCGACCCTTCGGCAGCATCAGCAACAGCCGCCAGCGACCCGGCGCGGCCAACCAGAAGCGGCATGGCGACGTGGGGGAATAGCACCACATCGCGAAGCGGAAGAACCGGCAGCCGATCGGCGACGGTTCTCATTGAATGACGGTCGCTCAGGCTTCCTTCTTCTGTCGCTTCGGTGCGATCTCGAGGAGCAGGGGCGCGCCAGTGATGACCGCCGCCTCGGTCACCTTGACCCCCACAACGTCATCGCGGGTGGGAAGGTCGAACATCGTGTCTTGCAACGTCTCTTCGAGAATGGCGCGCAGACCACGCGCACCGGTGCCGCGCTTGAGCGCCTTGCCGGCCACCGCGCGCAGTGCTGACTCCTCGAACGTGATCTTCACGTCTTCAAGATCGAACAGGCGCTGATACTGCTTGGTCAGCGCGTTTTTCGGTTCCTTGAGGATCTGCACCAGCGAATCTTCGTCGAGCGCTTCGAGGGGGACGCACACCGGAAGACGGCCGACTAATTCCGGAATGATACCGTAGCGCAGCAAGTCGTCGGGCTCCACTTCAGCGAACGGCGTCTTGGGCGTCGTCTTGGCAATCGACGTCACCTTTGACTGATCACCCTTCTCGCCGCCATAGCCGATCTGACGACGACCGGTACGCGCCTCGATGATCTTTTCGAGCCCGTCGAACGCACCGCCGCAGATGAAGAGAATATCCTTGGTGTTGATCTGGATGTATTCCTGCTGCGGGTGCTTGCGGCCACCCTGCGGCGGAACCGACGCCACCGTGCCTTCGAGAATTTTCAGCAGCGCCTGCTGCACCCCTTCACCCGACACATCACGCGTAATACTCGGATTCTCCGACTTGCGCGCGATCTTGTCGATTTCGTCGATGTACACGATGCCGCGCTCGCACTCGGCGACGTTGAAGTCACCCGCCTGCAGCAAACGGACAAGAATGTTTTCGACGTCTTCGCCGACGTAGCCGGCTTCAGTCAGCGTGGTTGCATCAGCGATCGTGAATGGCACGTCGAGAATGCGCGCCAACGTCTGCGCGAGCAGCGTCTTGCCGGTACCCGTCGGGCCGATGAGGAGGATGTTGGACTTGTCCAACTCGACATCATCTTCGCGTGCGTTGCTCGATGCGTTGATGCGCTTGTAGTGGTTGTACACCGCCACGGAGAGCGCCTTCTTGGCGTGTTCCTGCCCGATCACGTACTGATCGAGAATCCCCTTGATCTCGCGGGGCGTCGGGACCTGCGTGATCGCTTCAGCAACCTCACGCTCCTCATCTTCGGCCAGAATCTCATTGCAGAGCGCGATGCACTCGTTGCAGATGTAGACAGACGGGCCCGAAATAAACTTGCGGACGGCGTCCTTGGACTTGCCGCAGAAGGAGCAGCGAAGATGCTTGTCGTGGGACATGACGGTCCGGAGCGGAAGTCGACGCGCGGGAAGGGCAACTTGGAACGGTCAACTGCAACCGTCACCTACAGTTAAGCCACTTTCCCGCACAGAATCAAGCAGAATTTCCCTAACGGATGCAACACAAACAGGGAATTCTGAGGAGTATCGGCACCACCTGCACAAAACCGAAGCGGTGAGCCCCCGAGGCCTCACCGCTTCGTACCCCACTGACTGCGACGTGGCTGTTCCTAACGCGCAGTGACCAGTTCGGCCTGATGCGAAATGACGATGTCAACCAAGCCGTACACCTTGGCGTCTTCGGCGGACATGAAACGGTCACGATCCGTATCGCGCTCCACCTGCTCCACGGGACGACCCGTATGCTTGGCCATCAGCTCGTTCATCTTGGAACGGAGATAGAGGATCTCGCGCGCCTGAATCTCGATATCCGATGCTGAACCACCACCGCCGTTTTGTGACGGCTGGTGAATCATGATACGCGAATGTGGAAGTGCACTGCGCTTGCCGGCCTCGCCGGCGCACAGCAGGAAAGCGCCCATGCTGGCGGCCATACCCATGCACGTCGTGTGCACCGGTGCCTTGATGAACTGCATGGTGTCGTACATCGCGAGCCCTGCGGAAACGCTGCCGCCCGGCGAGTTGATGTAGAGATGGATCGGCTTCTCGGGATTGTCGGCATCCAGAAACAGCATCTGCGCGATAATGACGTTCGCTACGTCGTCGTTGATCGGCGTGCCCAGGAAGACGATGCGATCCATGAGTAGACGCGAGAAGATGTCATACGTCCGCTCGCCTCGGCTGGACCGCTCGATGATGTACGGCATGTACAGGGACATGGTACTCCTCGCTAACGCGGTGGAATCGGGAAAGGTCGGTCGGCTCACGACGAGCTGACAGGATTGCGCTCCAGCAACCAGGCAAACACGCGCGACTCAGTCAGCTCGCGCTCAATCTCCTGGAGACGTCCGGCCTTTTGCAGCTGCGCATACACTTGCCCCGGATCGGCGTTCCGGGCCTTCGCCATCTCTTCAACTTTAGCATCGACGTCCGATGCGCTCGCCGTGAGCGACTCGCGTTCGGCCAACGTGTCGACAATCAGGTCACGACGCACCTGACGCTCCGCCATCGGTCGGAATTCCACCGCGAAACGCTGCTTCTCCGACTCGGGTACGCCATACATCTGCATGTAGCTGTCAACGAGCTGGCTGGTCCAGCTCTGGGGCACTTCAAACGGATTCGCCTCGACAATCTTTTCGATGAGCTGCCCTCGCACATCGGCTTCCGCCTCGCGCCTGGCCTGCTCGCCGAGGTCGGTGCGCACCGCAGTGCGCAGTGCATCGACCGTATCGAAGTCGCCGATTTCACGCGCGAACGCATCGTCCATCGCGGGCATCGATTTGCGCTTCACATCCTTGAGCGTAACGCGCGCGTTCTTCGTGACACCGCGCTGGGACTCGTCCGGAAAGTCGTCGGGCCACCGCACCGAACGCTCGATCGTCTCGCCTTCGTTCGCTTCCATGATCAGCTCTTCGATGCCAGGCACGGCCTGACCGCCGCCAAGCACAAGCCGGTATTCCTTGGCGTCCGGAAGCGTTTCGTTGGTGTCAGCGGTGGAAAGCATGACCGTCACCATGTCGCCCGGTGCTGGCTTTTCGGCGACGGGTGTCCAGTCGGCCTTCTGCTCACGCAGCCGCTCCAACTGTTCTTCGATGACTTCGTCGGTGACGGCCGTGTCGCGACGCGTGATCGCAAAGCCTTCGACCGTATTGAGCGCAAGCTCAGGACGCAGTTCGCAATGCAGCTCGAATTCGAGGGCTTGTCCCGGCTCGAACTTGAGGTCATGCACATGCGGCTGGGTGGCCAGCTTAAGGTTTTCGCGCTCAACGGCCTCCTTGAAGGCCTCATTGACGACGAGTTCAATGGCTTCCTGCCGGATCTGCTCGGCGAAGCGCTTGCGGACCATGGACGGCGGAGCCTTGCCAGGGCGGAAGCCGGGGAGGCGCGCCTGGGTCGCGTACTTCCGCGCCGCCTGGTCCTCGTATTCGGCAACCGTTTCGGGGGGCACAGAGATCTGCAGACGACGCGAGATGCCCGTCTGCTCAGTAGGAGTGATCGAGATGTTCATGGGCAGAAAACTAATGGGGGGTGCCAAGGGGAAGTACGGCGGCCCTGACATGCGCTCGGGGAAAGGCTGCCGTCAACGCAAGTGGCGCGACGCGCGCTCATTCGACCGATGCGTCGCGATCAGTCGCCGACGATCACGATGTCGCCCGCCGGGCGCGCCGATCGCGTCGACTCCGGGCGAGGCTTGTGTTCGGCGCGCAGTGCCGCGGCCAGCGGGAGCGCCATCGCGATGAAGCCAAGTACACCGGCAAGCGCCATATCCTGTCCCAGGCAGATCGCGATCGGCAGCAGTCCGTTCACCGCATAGAGCACGAGTGGCAGACGCGAAGGCGCAACCTTGAGTGCCCATACCGACGGTGGAACGATAGCCAGCATCGCGCGAGCGACCAGAATGCCGGTGAGCAACCAGCCGAGCCAGTTGGTCAGCGGCATACCGAAAAAGAACGGGGTGCCGACGAATCGCGACAATGCCGACGTTGCTGACAGATCAGGCACGTGCCACAGCCAGTGATTCGTCTTCACCATCGCCGGGTCCATCGACACATCCCACGCGGTGAGAACGAGCCCGCCCACAAATGCCCACCACCACCGCGACTTGTTGTCATCTGTCGCCGGAAGGATTCGGCCACAGATCGCGAGCGACGCGACGAGCATGTAGAACCACGAGGTCGGGATATTGAACGGCACCAACGCCGCGATCTTGTACCCCAACTGATCGGAGTAGCCGTACGCGCCGAATGGCAGACCGGTGCTTGTCCCCGTGAGTTCCGAGCCGAGCGAAAGCACGAAGCTCACACCGAACACCACCAGCGCTCGGCGGACACCGATGCAATACGCCAGAAAGGCGAGACCGGCAACGGCGCCGAGTACGACCGTGCTCTGGCCACCGTACGAAATGCCGAACGCGTAGACCTTGAGATTGGTCGGTGTAAGCAGCCAAGCCGGCTGAGGTGGTGCAAGAAACGTTGCAAACGCAAATGCGGAGAACGCGCTCAGCACTCCGTGCAGCAGCAACGACAGCGAGGCAATGCGGAGGAGAAGCGCGCGCGAGTCAGTCGCCGAACCGTTCATCGCACGGGCATCGAGATCCGACAACGTCGTCGAAGTGGACATGAGCGGCACTCAGGCAAGGCGTACAAGAGTCTCGGGATTCGTCTGCTGATTCGGCTCCCACACAATGCGCGGGCCGTCGCCGATTGCCGCGAGATCGAGCGGAGCTGCACGGTAACGCCACGCATCCCACAAAATGCCGACGCGGGCCAAGCGACCAAGACGTGCGCGGGTTGAGATTGTATCGTACTGCTGCGCTTCGATGGCCGTGAGAATGCCAGCATACCCCGTGGCGCACGCCGCAGCGCATCGCTGCGCATCAGGTGCGAGCATGGCGATACCGGGACTGGCTGCGTCGTAAAGCGCCCGCGCGCGGCTCACCTCGTAGGCCATCATGGGCGCCCAGCGCGGATCGCGCGCCAGGGTCGGCACCGTCAGAACCTCGCGCGCCGTCAAGCCAAAACGAGACAGATCTTCGGCGGGAAGGTAGCAGCGCCCACGCTTCGCATCCTCGCCGACGTCGCGGAGGATGTTCGTGAGCTGCATGGCGACACCGAGCGTCCGGGCGTACTTGACCGCGCGTTCACGCATCGCGGGGCCGCCCGGAACCCCGAATACGTGCGTGCACATCTCGCCGACCGAGCTCGCCACACCCTCGCAGTAGGTCTCGAGCGACGACCACGTGTCGTACTCGGCTGCCTCGAGATCGCGCGCAACGCCACCCAACAGCTCAAAGAGCGGCGCAGGTGGCACGTCATAGACGCGGGTCACCCAAGCGACTTCACGAAAAATAGGACCGCTCGGCTGCCCGGCGATCGCCGCCTGGAGCTGGTGCTCGTATTCCTTCAGCTGTCCCGCGAGCGCCGAGATGTTGTCGTGGTCAGCCTGGTCCACCAGGTCGTCTGCGATGCGACAGAAGGCGTAGAGCGCGAATGCGGCTCGCCGCTTCTCGGTCGGCAGAAGCCTGCTGGCGAGCGAAAAGGTGCGGGCGTGCGCGCGGGTTATCCGCTCGCACTGGAGTGCGTCATCGCCATCAGCGTGCTGGATCATGCGCCTTTCTGGATCCGCGTCAACGGGACAATCATGCGGGCACTCGATCAGGACGGGAGGCGATCCGACGAACGAATCGCCGCAGTAAGTGTCGGAACGGAAGGCAGATAGAACCCCGAAGGCATGCAGGGAAAACTATTACCTAGCGTGACAAACGCTGAGTACGTGCGAGAGTTCCCGGCGGAGGGAGCGGCGTTGGGTTCAGCGTAGTGTAGATCGGAAAGTGCGGTCACTCCCCGAAACTGTCAATCTATGTGTACATAAGTAGTGTCAATTAAACGATACGGTTGACATAGGGGTGGGGGGTATTATGGTTATACCTGCGGGGGGTATCGATAGCAAGCCCTGACCGCGGTAACCCCTGGGGTGGCTGAGGGCGATCCTATGTTCGCGTCGTTCAGTGGGTTGGATGCATTCGTGGTACTTGGCGGCTCGGCACTTGTCGGCGCGGTGCTGTGGTACTTCCTCCACGCAGACACCGCGGTCGCGGCCCAAGTCGCGACCAGTGGCCTGCAGCAGGTCGAGATCGTGGTGCGTGGCGGCTATACGCCAGCGGCGATCCGCGTGAAGGCCGGCTTGCCGGTGCGATTGATCTTCGACCGTCAGGAGACATCGAGTTGCTCCGAAGAAGTGGTGTTCGGCGACTTCAACCTTCGGACCTTTCTGCCGGCATTCAAGAAGACTACGCTCGATATCACACCGCCAAAGCCGGGCGCGTACGAGTTCACCTGCGGTATGAGCATGCTTCACGGCACGCTGATCGCGGAGTAATCGACAGATGCCCAACAGTCTCGCAGGCCAGGGGCCGGGAACGTTGCACGCGCCGCACCAGCACGCGTCCGTCCAGTCGGCCGGTGAAAAAGTGGTGATCCCGGTGAGCGGGATGACATGCGCGGCATGCCAGGCGCGCGTTCAGCGCACGCTCTCCAGAACGCCCGGTGTCGTCGACGCTTCGGTGAACCTGATGATGGCCAACGCCACCGTTTCGTACGACCCGGCAACGACGTCGCCGGAAGCTCTGGTCGCACGGGTTCGGGAGACGGGCTACGGCGCCGAACTGCCGGCCACCAACCAGTCGGCCGTCGAGGAGCAGAACGCGCGCGATAGTGCGCAGCAGGAGGAGTTCGAAGAGCTGCGTGCGAAAGCTTGGGTGTCGGGCATTGTCGGCGTGTTTGCGATGATCGTCAGTATGCCGTTGATGGCTGCCATGGCAGCGTCGCACCACGGTCCTGTTGCCGACCCGTTCATGCGATGGACGATGGAGCGATTGACTCCCACTCTCCGCACGGCCGCGCCGTGGCTCTACGCAGCTTCGCCTGATGTGCTTTCCTGGACGCTCTTCGCGCTCACGCTCGGCGTCATGGTGTGGGCAGGGGGGCACTTCTACACGCGCGCATGGACGGCGTTTCGACACCGCTCGGCGGATATGAACACGCTGATTGCGATTGGAACGGCCGCGGCATTTGTGTATTCGGCGATTGCCACGATCGCTCCGCGTGTATTCGTCGCGAGTGGAGTCGCGCCCGATGTGTACTACGAAGCGGTCGTGATCATCATCGCGCTCATTCTCACCGGCAACGCGTTTGAGGCGCGTGCGAAGCGGCAGACATCCGCCGCGTTGCGCGTGCTCGCACGGCTACAGCCGCGCACCGCACGCGTCGTACGCGGCGACGTTGATGTCGACCTGGCGATCGAAGAGGTCCGCCACGGAGACATCGTGCTCGTGCGCCCCGGCGAGGCGGTGCCGGTGGACGGTGAGGTCGTTTCAGGCGGGAGCGCAGTGGACGAAAGCATGCTCACCGGAGAATCACTTCCCGTGGCGAAGCACGTTGGTGATCGCATGATTGGCGGTACGATCAATCGCACCGGCGCAGTGCGGCTTCGCGCGACTACGCTCGGCAGCGACAGCATGTTGGCGCAGATCGTGAAGCTGATGCGCGACGCACAGGGCTCCCGCGCGCCGATTCAACGACTCGCTGACAGGATCAGCGCGATCTTCGTTCCGGTGGTGGTGTCAATTGCCATCGCGACATTCGTCGTTTGGTTTGTGTCGGTCCATGTCTCCGGCGGCACGGTGGGTGAAGCATCGGTGCGCGCGTTTGCCGCCGCCGTCGCAGTGCTGATTATCGCTTGCCCGTGCGCGATGGGGCTCGCGGTGCCGACGGCGGTGATGGTGTCAACCGGAAAAGGTGCCGAGCTTGGTGTGTTGGTGAAGGGCGGGGAAGCGTTGCAGCGTGCGGGCGACATTACGACGGTTGTTGTCGACAAGACGGGGACGGTGACGGAAGGCAGGCCGACAATCACGGGTATTTCGCTCGCGCCCTCGCCGTCC
>JBKJTE010000004.1:0-10617 GCA_046590495.1 Gemmatimonas sp.
TTGAAGAGCAGAATCTGCAGAGTAGCGATCGCGTCGACAAGTCGACGGCGGTGAAGCTTGGAAAGACGCTTGGCGCTGGTCACATGTTGATGGGAAGCTTCATCATCGATCCAAGCAAGACGATGCGAATTGACGTTCGCTCTGTGAACACCGAAACGGGACAGATCGAATACACCGAGTCTGTCTCCGGCAAGTCGGACAAACTGCTCGATCTCGTCATTCAACTCGGCGCCAAGGTCAACGCCGGTCTCAAGCTCCCCGCGCTCAAGACGGCGAGCACCACGAGTCCCGCAGCGAAGAGCCCGAATCAGTTCAAGGCGCTGATGGCGATGAGCCAGGCGCTCGAAGCCGAAGACAAGAAGGACATCAATTCAGCGACGACGCTGTACAAGAGTGCAGTTGCATTGAACCCTGATTTCGACCGCGCCAGGACACGGCTCGCTTCTTTGCAGAAGATTAGCCACTGAGCAACAGTTCACGGTTCGTAGTCCGGAGCTCGCAGTACATCACTCACGCGTAGAGCTGCATGTAAACCACGCGCGCGCCGATCAGCTGATCGGCGCGCGCGTGCTTGTTTCGGTGATCGCTCGCGTCCTGGTGCGCCGACACTTGGCTGGCGCCGAGCGCGACTGGCGGGAAGGTCAGCGGTTTGGCTTTATCGCCGGCTTGGGGACTGATACTGGCTGATTGATCCCCGCTGCGCTCGGACCAGCGGCACCGAAGTTCGAAGTCACTGTACGTGGCCCGCTCATGCCGAGCGAGCACGATGTACCCACTCTGGGCGCATTAGCACAATCCGCGCCGTATCCGCCAAAGGTAGCGCCTCCAGTTGGCAGGGCTCCAATTGTGACCGTCGTGCCGATGGCGACCAGCCGCGTACAGGTCACGGCACTCGCGCTCGCAGGAGGGAGTGTGCATGCGGCAGTTTCATTGATCGTCATAACGCCGCTCCCCGAGCCGCTCAAGATGAAGGTGAGCGTCACCTGCCGGAGGGTGAGCATTGCGTCCACCGCGCGCGCAGCGGTCATCGTCACGGTGCAGACAGATGCTCCGCTACAATCGCCACTGAGTCCGTCGAGCGACGAACCCGAGATCGGCGATGTACTGATCGACGCCATCGCGCCATAGTCGAGCATCTTCGTGCAGGTGCTGACCGCCTGACCGCTTGCCAGCGTGCACGACGCCACTCCGTTGACGTACGTGGTGCCACCACCGGTTCCCTTCATAGTCAGCGTCAACGGCAACTGCTTCCGGCTGAACACACCCGTTACGGAGCTTGCTGCAGTTGGCGTAAGCGTACACGACGTGCCCGCGCTGCAATCGCCGCCGAACGTATCGAACACCGATTCAGCCGTCGCGTTTCCGGCGAACACCAAGGGTGCGCCGTAGTCGACGAGCTTCGAGCAGGTCGCGGTTCCGTCGCCGAGCGGGAGCGTGCACGCCGGCAATCCGTCGATGGTAAGTACGCCGCCCCCCTGACCTGTGAGACGCATGGTCAGCGGGACCTGCCGACGTGTGAAGCCGGCGTTGACAGTGTGCGCCGCCGAGATGACAAGCGAACACTTGCCGGTCCCCGTACAGTCTCCGGTGAATCCGTTGTAGAGCGAACTGATGGCCGGTGCGCCAACCAACTCAAGCGTCGCGCCAACGTCTGCGGTGCGCGTACAGGAGACCGTTTTCTGACCAAGTAAGAGCGAGCAAACCACAGATCCGTCGATCGAGACTGTGCCCGCGCCTGTGCCGCTGATCGCGATCGTGAGCGGAACCTGACGGCGCTTGAACAGCGCAGTCACCGTACTCGGCGAGACCACCGTCAGTGAACACGTCGTTCCGCCTGTGCAATCGCCGCCGAAGTCATCGAAGGTTGACTCAAACCCTGGGTTGCCGGCGAAGACGATCGTTGAGCCGTAGTCGACCATCTTGACGCATGTCGCGGTCTTCGCGGCCAGCGCCATCGTGCAGAACGCAGCGCCGCCGCCAGTGACCGTGCCGCCACCGGTGCCGCTCAACTGCACGGTGATCTGGACCTGACGACGGGTGAACGTTGCGCTGATTGAGCGCGGGGCCGTCATCGCGAACGAGCACGCAGCTTTGCCCGTGCAATCGCCCGAATAGCCGTCAAACGTCGACTCTACAGTGGGTGACGCATTCACGCTGACAGTCGTGCCGCTGCTCACCATCTTCGTGCAAGTCGCCACCGTGTTCGTGATCGTCGATGTGCACGTCATGCCGTCACTCGAGACCAGTGTACCAGCCCCGGTGCCAGACAGTGTGATCGTCAACGGGAACTGTGCGACGCTGAACGTTGCCGTTACTGCGAGTGGCGCCGTCAGAACGATCGTGCATGGTGCCGTTCCAGAGCAGGCGCCCGTGAAGCCGGTGAACTGCGAACTCGACACGGCCGTTGCGCTCAGCGTGATCGACGTACCGATGTCGAATGCATCCGAGCAGGTGGTCGTTGCGACGTTGCCCGGCGTGCTGCAGGCGATCACACCATTGACCAACACCGCACCAGCGCCCGGTCCATTGAGCGTGGTGGTGAGTGCAACCTTACGTCGCGAGAAAGTCGCGCCGACTGAACGTGCCTGCGAGAGCGTGGTTGTGCACGCCTGTGCCTGTCCTGTGCACGCGCCGGTCCAGCCGCCGAACACTGATTGTGCATCGGGGATGGCGGTGAGGGTCACCGACGTACCAAACGTCGCCGACTCCGCGCAGTTGCCGCTGTTCACGCCAGCGGCGCGAGTGCACGCGATCGTCGAACCACCCGTGACCAGACCACCGCCCACGCCGGACAGCGCCACGGTAATTGACTGCACATCCGCAAACCGCGCAGTGATCGCCATGCTGTTCGCGCCCGGCGTCACGGTACACGTCGGGCCAGTCGCGCTCGCGCAATCGCCGCCCCAACCGGCAAAGAACTGTTGGGTACCACCGTTCGGTGTGGGCTCGCCCGCCGCGGTCAACTGATAGGCCGCTCCTTCAGGCACCTCGACCAGACATGTGCCCGAAATTGCGCCAGCGGTCATCCGGCAATCGAGTCCGTTGGCACCCGTCACCCGTCCACGGCCATCGCTCAATGCACCAGCGGTCACGACAACGCGACGCAACGCCGTAAAACGCGCGCTGGCTGTTCGGGCCTGCGACATCGTCACCTGGCAGGTCGGCCCGATGCTGGACGCAGTGCAAGCATCGGCCCATGCGCCGAACACGCTGCCGGGTTCAGCGGACGAGGTGAGGGCCACTGCAGCGTCGCCCGGGAAAGTGAACACGCACGTTCCCGTCAGTGATTGCCCCGAGACTTTACAATCGATGCCTGCGGGCGTGGAGCGAATCGTGCCCGTGCCGCTTCCGGCACCGGCGCCGATGGTGAGTGCCGCGGGCGCTCGCACGACTCGCACGTTCGCGCCCGACGTGATTGTGCCGATCCGCGCGGTGATGCGTGCCGAACCAATCGCAACGCCTGTGACGACACCGGTGTTAGCATCGACTGCCGCGACGGTCGGTGCATCGGAGGTCCACGTCGCTGCGCGATCAGTCACGGCAGCGCCGCGCGTATCGAGTACGCGCGCAGTGAGGCCGAGCGACGAACCAAGAAACGCCTGCAACACATCCGTCGGCAAAACAATCGCGCCACCAGGCTGCAGAATGTCGACCGAGGCGAGATCGATGAGTGTCACCGGCTGCGAAACCGTGGTCGTGCCACCGGGTGACAGACGCAGCGGTCCGACCGTCTGCTGATCGACAATGACGCCATTCACGGCCAGTGCGAGTTCGAGAATGACTGCACAGGCAGTTGATGCGGTTGCCGCCGTCGAGCCACTCACATCGCGCGAAGCATCAGCGAGACAAGTCCCGACGTCGACGGGAATCGGAACACTCTGCAGCGGGTCGGACGTGAGGGTGAGTTGCTGCGAGCCGATCTTCACGCGCGTGCCGTCGGCGCGGAGATACAACGCGGTCACGTTCAACGTGACGACATCGTTTGCGGTGGACACGCGGCGGGGCACCGATGCCGTAAACGCGACCATCGCCGGTCCCGACGGACCCTTGCTGCCAGGTGAGACCAACCTCGTGATGTCGCCGCAGGCCACCGCGGCAAGCAGCAATGGCGCGAGCGCGGCAGTTCGCCACGCCGACGCCGCGCGTTGCATGAGCGACCTGGGTCTGGAGCGGTGGCGATCTACAATGCTGCGCATGAAAGTGCGCCTCAGAATCGGGACGTGAAGACAACACCCGCAGCAGCGCCTGAAAATGCCTGCTTCGGTTTGCTCACCGTGGCGGTGCGCTGGGTCAGCGAGCCTGCCTGCGCGCGAACGTATGGCTGAATGGCGATGAGCCCACTTCTCAGGTTCAGGCCAACTGTGGCACCGCCGCTTGTGACGCCGGCGGTCGGGAGTCCGAGGTCGATACCAAGACCGGAGTGCCAACGCACATCGCCTGACAGCACGAGATCCCGACCCGGCGCGAGCAGCCACGCGCTCCGCACCCCGGTCTCGACGTACCGTCCACTCGTGCGCTCCACAGTCTTGCCATCACGGGCGAACGGCGCGCGCCAGCGATACGAGGTGTAGGCCAGCAGTTCGCGCACGCGCGGGGCAGCGATCTGCAGCTGTGCGTCAGCGCTGAACACGGGGCCAAGTCGAACGGTCGCGACACTGTTGCCCCCGCCCTTCCCCGAGGCATCGGCGGTCGCTTCGCTCTTGAGTTTGTCGTCGGCAAACACGTCGGTGGCCATAGCGATGCTCAACCGATGCGGACCGACGGTATGGTCGCCACTCACCGACGCGCGCACAACACCGCCCGGCGTGAAGTCGGCCGACGATGAACCGGCGGACAGTGCGGCAATGGGCTGATAACGGCCCCGAAACTCGTACGACACTCCGTACGCCATCGACCATCCGCCAAGCCCCTGCGGGAGCACGAGTCCAATCGTACCACTCGGCCCCGAGCCGACCGGCGTGCTGCCCAAACCAAGGGCCGGCGACGACAGAATGCGCAGCGTACCGAACTCGGCGACGTTGAGCGACGTTCGTCCGGATGGTGCGTTGGCGCCAAGTGTGACGATCAGTGCATCGCCAGCAACGCGCCCCGTTGCGCGGATGCGCACGTCGCTCACGCCTGCGAGCGTTGCCGTGCGAGCCGCGCTGCCTGCGGCTGGATCGGTATACGTGACGGTGCCGCTCGAGTAGAGCGTCGTGATGTCCAATCGCCAACGGGCGCCGAGTGGCACGGCGGCGGTGATGGGAAAGGTGAACTGCCGCACACGCGTGATACGTGTCGAGTCGAGGCCGGCAAATGCAGTCTGCGCGAGCCCGTCACCGCCGAACGTGATCGACTCGTACGACGCCCCCGCACCGAAGAACCGGCTGCTGACGATCCGTTCCTGCGCCTGCAGCGGGCCGGCGGTCATGCCGACCGCAGCGGCGAAGAGCGCGGCCGCGTACAGTTCTCCCGCTGAGAGAACCCTGAGCCCACGCCGACCTGAACCCGCAGAGCGCAAGACCGCATGACTCATGGACGACGCACGGTCACAACCACCGTGACGACCGTACTCGGGAACGAAGGATCACTCGCGCCACCCGACGGGCGGGTGAGCGACGTGATGAAGTCGAGCGGCCGATTGAGGCGATCGACCGTACCGGATTCCGACGCGTTGATCTCGCGCACACCAGGCAACAGCGTCGGCGCATTCAGGTTTGCGCGGGCGATCGTCTTCAGTTGCGTGGCACGCTCGCTCGCCGCGTCGAACGTCGGCGTTATGCGTAGCGCGCGTTCAAACTCATCGAGTGCGCGACGGCGATCGCCCGCAAGCTCGGCCTGCACACCGCGGCCGTACGCGCTGAGCGACGCAAGACTCGTGACCGATCGCGACTCAATGCGTGCGCGCTCTGCAGGGGTCAACGTCACCCCCAACGCTTCGAAGAGGCGGAACGCCACCGCCTTTTCGGCGGCGAGCACGTCAGCGAGCGGAGCCCGCGCGTCGAGCGCTTCTTCCAGCACGCCGGTCTCGACATCAGCGATGCGCGCTGACAACCGCAGTTCGCCATTCGGCAACGTGTCGATAGTGCCAAGCACGAGTCGCCGCGCTTTGAGCAGCTGACCCACGCGCGGTGCACCGGCGGAGTCGACGCGACCGGACTTGGCGAGATCGAGTTCGCGCAGCACATCGCCCAGACGAGAACGCTCCACGAGCTGCAGCTGCGAACTGCGCGAGAGGTCGGTGACAAGCAGATCAGCGAGTGCGTAGCCAAGCGCCGTCAGTCGCGCATCAGCTGAATTGAGTCGGAAGGGCGTAACGCCGAGTGCGCCGCGCGCTGCGGCACCGCCGCCTTGCTCGCGCTGAATGGCGCTGGCGGCCGCTGAATCAAAGGCGATACGCGTGCTGAGTCGGCCACTCGCCGCCGTTCCGCTCGCGCACGCGTTGAGTGACAGAGCGAGGACGGGGCACGAACACGCAAGCATGGCCCAAGTCGGCCATGCGCTGCGTCGCGCAAATCCCGTAAAAAGCACGGACTTCGGCATCATTCTCTATCGGACCGTGGGAGCCACAACGCTTCAGCGGATTGGTGGTGCTGGTCACCATTCACGAAGGAGGAAAGGTGGGTCCAATCACAGCGAGCGTCAAGAATCTCGTCCCGCGAGAACGCGCGTTCTTTAGTGAAGTTATGCCTCCTGCATCACCTCCCGGTGCAACGTGTGTTTCAATGCTGGCCCGACGTGATGGTGCGGACACCGCTTTCGGTTCCGAAGCGATCAAGTGCTGTCACCAAAACGCGAGTGACGCGATCGCCGGTGGCCGGGCCGACCGTGAGTTGTCGCTGATTTCCGGGGAGCACCCAACTGCGCCAGCCGTTCGGTCCCAGTGCCCGAACCGTCCACCATGCGACCTTGTCGCCGGCCGCCGCCCGGAGGCCGAGAACCTGCTCGCGCGACGAGGGATCGTCGCGAAGCGTTGCTCTCGGGAGACGCGGCGCGCGTGCAGACAGCCACGGCGACGACGGGATCAGCGCTGGTTCCGGGTAGAGTGCGCTCTGGAGGCGACTTGCCAGCGCCGCGGCCGCGGACTGCGCCGGCGGTTGGGTTGCCACGCCTACGAGTATTGAATCTCGGCGCACTGTGGTGACCGGCATCAATGCGCGCATGCTGAAGAGGACGTCGCCCGTGGCTTTGGTCGATCGTGTCGCGAGCAACTGGTTGTTCAACTCGTCCGGAGGCCAAGTGCCGCCCTGAGCGGCGCGACTGGCGTTGTGCCCCGGCCAGATGTGGCGGGCTTTCACGTTTTCGCTCAGCCACCAGTCGAGCAGCACCGGATAGCTCTGCGCGGTTTGCGCGATCGGCCAGTAGAGCTGCGGCGTGAAGTAGTCGATCCACCCTTCGCGCAGCCATTTTCGGGAGTCGCCATAGAGCTTGTCGTACGAGTCAAACCCCTTGATCTGCGGCGGATTGCCGGGACGCCAGATGCCAAACGGACTGATGCCGACCTTTACCCACGGCTTGAGCGCTTTCGTCCGACGATAGAGCTGTTGCACCAGCGTGTCGACGTTGTGTCGACGCCAATCGTGGAGTTCGAGCTTTCCGCCGTGCCGCCGATACGCGGCGTAGCTCGTGGAGTCGGGGAACGGGACTTCGACACTGTCCTTCCCCGTTTCGGGGTACGGGTAGAAGTAGTCGTCGATGTGAATGCCGTCCACATCGTAGCGCTTCACGACATCGAGCATGACGCGCAATGTCTGCTGAATGACTTTCGGCTCGCCTGGATCCATCCAGAGATACTTGCCGTAACGGCGCACCAACTCCGGATGCGCGACGCTGATGTGCGTCCCGGCCGACGGGCTCGTGGCGCTGGCATGACGCGCGCGATATGGATTGAACCAGGCGTGCAGTTCGAGCCCGCGCGCATGCGCTGCGTCGACGGCGAACGTGAGCGGATCGTAGAACGGCTCCGGCGCGCGCCCCTCGAGGCCGGTAAGATATGCCGACCATGGTTCGTATGGCGACGCATAGAGCGCGTCTGCCGCCGGCCGAACCTGCAGCAGCACCGCATTGAGATTCAGCGCCTTGGCGCGATCCAGAATCGCCAGCAGCTCCGCCTGCTGCTCAAACGACGAGAGTCCAGCCTTGGATGGCCAGTCGATGTTGGCGACGCTCGCCACCCAGACGCCGCGGAATTCGCGCCTGAACCGGGGTGGCTCACTGGCTTGCGCCCAAAGCGCCGATGGACGCATGCTCGCTGCCAACAGCAGGACCGCTGACAGGGTCGTCACTAGGTTCCTGCCGCAGCACTGGGAGAACTGTCGAACGCGATGCATCATAGTTGTTGCGTACCCTGGGATGCCGATCGATCGTTGCGCGTATCGCACCATCGATCCGACCGAGTTGACGTACGATGAGACGTCAACTTCGTGCCTCCCACCGCGTTCGTCCACCATTGAACACGCCGGACACTTCCATGCGTCGTCGCATTGCCGCCCTTCCGATTTTGCTCGCGCTCTCCGCGACGTCGCTATTCGCGCACGACATGTTCTGGCGACTCACGTCGTATTACGTAGCGCCGAACACTTCGATCCGCATGCCGGTGTTGAACGGCACGTTCTCCAAGAGCGAGAACTCCATCGAATGGGCCCGAGTCGCGGAGGTGAGCGTGACCACGCCCAACGGTCGCACACAAATCGATAGTGCCCACTGGGACTTTCGCGGCGACACGACATGGCTCAGCTACACCACGGGCGATGCCGGCACGTATGTCGCCGGTCTTTCTACCAAGCGCAAGGATTTTCAGCTCGATGCGAAGGCGTTCAATCAGTACCTCGCCGACGACGGCATTCCTGATATTCTCGCCGCGCGCAAGAAAGACGGTTCCTTGCAAAGCGCGGCGCGCGAGCGGTATTCCAAACACATCAAGGCACTCTTCCAAGTCGGCGCGACGCGCTCAAATGCCTGGAGCGCACCGCTCGGATATCCCGCTGAGCTGGTGCCACTCGAGAATCCGTATGCGCTCAAGCCAGGTGCAACGATGCATTTTCGCTGTCTGGTCGACGGCAAACCGGTCGCCAATCAGCTGGTGCTGGTTGGAGGACGCACGGGCGTCACCGGCGACGTTCGACTCCCAACTCAATCGCTGCGCAGCAACGCCAATGGCGTCGTGGCTGTCACCCTGCGCAAAGCCGGGCGGTGGTACGTGAAATTCATTCACATGCAGCGCGTGGATGATGGCCAAGTCGACTACGAGTCCAAGTGGGCCACCATCACTTTTGAAATTCGGTGACGAACGTAGACTGGCGCAACGCGCACGTTATGCGCGCTGCGTCAATCTCTACGTGCTACTTCTTCCCCGCCGGTTCGATCCACAACGCCGGATACTGCTTCTTCAGCTCGTCGAGCTTCGGGAGATCGTTGTACACGATGTACGGCTGCGTCAGGTGACGGGGCAGATAGTCCTGATGGTACGCCTCGGCGGCATAGAACGTCTTGAGCGGCGCGACCTGCGTGACGATCGGACGCGCGTACTTGCGCGCTTTGGTGAGTTCGCCGATGAACACGCTCGCCATCTTCTGCTGCTCGGCGTTGGCCGTGAAGATCGCTGAGCGATACTGGGTGCCAACATCCGGCCCCTGCCGATTGAGTTCGGTCGGATTGTGCGCCACGGCGAAGAACACCTCGAGCAGCTTTTCGTACGAGATGACTGCCGGATCGTAGGTGACTTTCACCGCTTCAGCGTGCCCCGTTGAACCGCTGCTGACGATGTCATAGTCGGGATTGACCGTGGTACCGCCGGCGTATCCGGAGACGACGTTGGTCACACCCTTCACATGCTCGAACACCGCTTCGACACCCCAGAAACAGCCGCCCGCGAAGACGGCGGTTTCGGTGGCGCGTACGCGATTAATGCTCGTCGCCGGTGCGCCCGTACTTGGCGAATTGCTGACAACGATGGGCGCTGCGAACAGCGCGGCGGATGTAACAACAAAGAGCGAGCGAAACATCGGAATCTCCTTCGATCAGGGACTGCAACCATCGGTGACGTGCCACTGCTTCACGCTGACACAGAACATATCCGCCGCTGCGTCAGAAGTTCCCGGCACGAGCGGGTGCGAGACAAATCAGCGACTATTTCGCGACAGGCTTCGCCGCCGGTTTGTTCTCGCCGAAACGGTAGCCGTACGGGTAGAGTGAAGCTTTGCTGTCGTATGGTGCGTCCGACGCCTGCAATTGCACGCCGGCCATCGACGACGGCAGTTCGAAGGGCAGACGTCCCGTCGGCCTGACCGCACCGCTCAAGGCGTCGAACAGTGCACCATCGCTGATACCGAAGTCACCAATGAGCACAGACGCGAGCGGCCTGATCACCGAAAGAATTGCCGGACGATCGAGATAGACGACAACGATCGTCCTGGTCTTTGCCGCCGTCGCCTGGATCAGCGCGAGTGTTGAATCGTTTGTCTTGAAGTCGAGATCTCCTTCATGCTGCATACGCCTGAAGAAGAAGTTTGGATGTAAAGTCCGGACCGGCGCGGGGACGCGCAGGATGGCCAGATCGGCCTTCTCGGCCGAGGCAACGACACGGAAGCCGCGCGTGGTTGCGACGTGACTGGGCTTTCAACGCGACCCGTCGCCTCG
>JBKJTE010000033.1:0-25415 GCA_046590495.1 Gemmatimonas sp.
TGATCAGCGCGTCAACGCCTTGCGGAAAGTCGGCGAGAATTTCCTGCGCCGTGGTGCGTTTGTGCACGTCGATGTTGGCGGGGTTGTCGAACTGACTCGGAATCCATGAGCCTTTTGTTTCTGCTGCGGGTTCATCGGCTTTGGCGAGTGCACCCTTGATCCCGATTTCGCGTGGCGTCAGCACCAGCTCTGCGCCGTACGCGATCAACAGTCGACGACGCTCGATCGAGAACGACTCCGGCATCACGAGAATGATCCGGTAGCCCTTTACCGCCGCGGCCATCGCGAGCCCGATGCCGGTGTTGCCGGACGTCGTCTCAATGATGACGGAGTCCTTGTTCAGAATGCCACGCTGCTCGGCGTCTTCGATCATCGCGAGTCCGATACGATCCTTGATGCTCGCTCCGGGATTCGCGCGCTCGAGCTTCATCCAGACTTCAACTCTCGAACCGAACAATTTGTTGATGCGCACATGCGGCGTATTGCCGATCGTCTGGAGAATGTTGTCGACTCGCATTTTGCACCTGCGGCAGAAGTGTGGCGTGCTCAGAGCGGTGACCCACCGAAGAGTTTCGCACCGAGGATTCCGCCTCGCCAGCCAGCAGCAGTGCACTCTTGCTGATGAGGTGGTCGCGCGAGATGCTTGTTCATCATACCGCGAAACTACGACTCCCCGCGCCCCCGCGCACGTCGTTTCCGTCGGCGACGAAGTACTTGCACCTCACTCTCGGGTTAACGTTGCGGTGCGTATGACAATACGACGTTGCCGTTGCCGAACGTCCGCGCACTGGTTCGCGAGAGTCGCAATGGTCCGTTCATACCGCCAAAGAGCGATTTGCCGGAGCCCAGGATGAGCGGAAGCACGACGAGCTGCAATTCGTCGACCAATGCGTGCCCGGCGAGTTGTGCAACGATGCTGCCGCTGCCAAGAATCACCATGTCCAGCCCGTCGCCTTGTTTGAGTTTGCGAATCTCGCTGGGCATGTCGCCCTTCAACACCGTGGTGTTGTTCCACGCTGCATTTTCGAGCGTACGCGAGAAAACGAGCTTGGAAGCGCGGTTCATCTTGTCGGCAACCACACCATTCTGCTTTGTGGCCATCGGTGTCGGCCAATAGCTCGCCATGAGGTCGTAGGTCACGCGACCGAAGACGAGCGTCGAATCGCCTTTCGTGTTTCCCGCAACGAAGGCGTTCCACTCTGCATCGTTCGGGTCAGCGTACGCCCAGCTCATGTCGCCGTTGAGCGACGTGAAATATCCGTCGAGTGAAATGCTGGTGAACGAAATCAGTTTTGGCATGGGGGTGTCCTGGGCGTTGTGACTACTGAATGGTTGCCGGGTCCATCCAGAAGATGTCCCAGTGATGTCCGTCGGGATCGTAGAAGCTGTGGCCGTACATGAAGCCATGATCCTGCGGCGGCATCGCAGGAGACCCGCCGGCGGCGAGCGCTTTCTTCACCAGTGCGTCGACTTCGGCGCGACTGTCGCATGAGAGTCCGAGCAGTGCTTCGTTTGACGTCTTGAGATCGGCCGGCTCTTTGTTGGTGAAGCCGCGAAAGAACTTCTCCGTCAACAGCATGAAGTACGCTTCTTCACTGACGATCATGCAGGCCGCGTTGTCGTCAGTGAACTGCATGTTGAATGTGAAGCCAAGCTCCGAGAAGAACGCCATCGACTTCTTCAAATCGCCAACCATGATGTTGACGAACAGTTTGCGGGCGGACATGGGCAGGACCGGATTGAGAGTGATGGGATAGACGATCGGCACGCGTAGTGGGTCGTGGTGACTGGTGCGTCGCTGCACTACACAACCTTTGACTCCAGTCACCGCCGAAAATCATCGGTCGACTTCGCAAGCTGTTTCAGCCCCTCGGCTCCGGCACGTTCCGCTCGGGGACGATCCGCTCGGGGACGATCCGCTCCGGCAAGCCAAACTTCGGGAACAGCGTGGCGGTGTCGAGGAAATAGTTCATCGACGTGATCGCTTCGTCGTCGATCTCGAGCACGATCAGCGCCCAAGGCGTTGCACCGTGATCGCGATACTGCCCAAACGCCGGCGAACCGCACGCTTCAGTCGGAACAAGTATTGACCCGTTGCAGCCAATGCCACGCCCCAAGAGCCAATTGCCGATCGACTCGCGTCCCTGCAACCAGAGGGAGTACGGCGGCATCGATGTCGTCGCATCTTCGCGCAGCAGCGCCGTCAGCGACGCAACATCGTACGCTTCAAATGCCTCGACGTAACGCTCTACGAGTCGAGCCTGCACCGACGTCAGTGCGGCCGGCGCATGCGGCGACGAACGGATGACATGCCGCTCGAGATTTTTTTCGGCCAGCGTCGCGCGTGCCCGTTGCAGTGCGCTGTTCACTGCAGCGGTTGTGATATCGAGACAGACCGCCACTTCGGCCGCCGACCAGTTGAGCACCTGTGTCAGGATGAGTGCAGCACGTTGACGCGGTGGCAGATGTTGGAGCGCGGCAACGAACGCGAGACGAATGCTCTCCTTGAGCACCGCGCGCTCATGTGGATCTCCGTCGGCCGGAATGGCGCGCGCATCGGGGATCGGTTCGAGCCAGTGTGTCCGCGGGAGCTCCACCAACGAGTCGTCCACCGTGCCGACGGGTCCCATCTCCATCGGTCGCGTGCGTGGCGCACGCTCGGCCAGTACATCAAGACACACGTTCGTGGCGATGCGATAGAGCCAAGTGCCCATCGATGAGCGCCCGTCAAACTTTTCCCGCGCGCGCCAGGCACGCAGCATCGTCTCCTGCACCGCGTCGTCGGCATCGACGGCGGAACCAAGCATGCGATAGCAGTGCCCGGTCAGCGCGGGGCGGTGCGGCTCGAGAGAGATACGTGTTTCAGCGGGTGCTTCGGCAGGTGCGGTCATAGGCTCCAATCTGGGAGCTGTGCGGTGGATCCGCATCCGCCTTCGCCCCGCGTCACAAATAGCTCAACCACACATCCTTCCGCCGACGCTTGAGCGCGCCAAACCACACGCACAGCGGATACATCACGACCACCACGCTCGCCCACACCGCGTACACGATGGGCAATGGAAAGCCCCATCCCGGTGGCGGCGTGAACGGATAGTTGTCGAGGTTCGGAGATTCAAACATCCAGTGCACTGCGCCGTGCTGCACATAGGTCACGACAACGGCCATCGCGTGAATCAGCGCGAAGTGCAACACGTAGTAGAAGAGTGGCACTCGGCCGATCGTCAACGCCGGCCTGAGCACAGTCGGCGTTTTCCGATCAACGAGCGCCAGGCACATCAGCACCGGTCCGAGCGTCATCAGCACAAACAGAAGCGACGGCGGGTTTTTGTTTGTGTTGAGGAACGAGAGCAGCGTGAACGCCGGCGTCGCCTGCACGTTCCACCGCGCCGGATCGCCGTACACGTTGAGTGCGCGCAGGCCTACAAAGACTACACACATTGCGGCGCCAAGTCGCAGCAGAAAAACGCGTCGACGTTGCGGCTCCCAATTGTAGACTTGCCCCAGCGCATAGCCGACCGCCGTCACTCCGATCCAGGGAATCAGTGGGTACGCCGAAAAGACGGTGAACGACGGCGAATTCGCCACGAATCCCAGACCATGAAGCAACGAGAGCGGTGGGGGTAACGTCACGCCGTCGAGCAGGTTGTGGGTGGCGATCATGGCGGCACCAATCGCGCCCACCCACGCGGTCGGCAGCCGCACGAGCGCGGCGAGCGCAATCATGGCCCACCCCAACGCCCACAGGACCAGCAACAGCGTCACCCGATAATCGACGTTGAACTGGTACGCGAAGCAGCGCACGAACGTGAACTCGAGCACGATGAGCCAGAGACCGCGCGTCCACAGATAACGCGAGAGCTCCGGAATCGTTCGCTTTTTCAGCGACAGAAACGCGCCCGTGCCCGTGAGCAAAAAGAACGTCGGTGCGCAGAAGTGCGTGATCCATCGCGTGAAAAAGAGCGCGATGGTCGTCGTGGCGAGAGCCGTCGGCGCCTGTCCGGGAATCCCGAAGTAGTCGCGCGAGTGATCGATCGCCATGATCACCATGATCACACCGCGCACGACATCGACCGCCTCGAGTCGGGCGCGCGACGTATTCTCGGTCACGACGATCGGTCTCCGTTATCGAACAGTGCGATTGGCCTTCGTCGCGTTGCTGATCTGCAGGTCAAATCCGTCGGGCGTCGTGGTGTGATAGCTCTTGTACTTGGCTTTCTCGTCGTGAATATCACCCTTGCCGCCAGTGTCTTCACGCGCGTTGAGCGAGCGTTTGCTCAAGTCTGCTTTGGTACCGTCTGCGTCAAAGGGCGCGATGCCAAATGAAACGTGCCCGATCTGCGCGCGACGCTGTGCCGGCGGCTGGAAATTCGGCGCGAGTGGATTGCCACCACGGATGATGATGTTCCCCAGGCCACCGATCTCCGTTTCGTTCTGACTCCCTTCGTCGCCGGTGCCCTTCCATCCCAGCAGCGCCGTGTAGAACGCCGTGCTCTCCTTGTAGTTCGTTACCTCGAAGGAGATGTGATCGAGCCACACCGTCTTCCAGTTCGTGCTTTCGAAGGGCGCCGGCACGGACGACGTCGCGCTCGCTGCAGCCTTCTTCCGCATCTTCAAGTTGAAGTCGTTGCTGATCTGCACATCAAAGCCGTCGGGATCTTTCACATGAAAGCTCTCGAACCCTTTGCCATCGTTGTCGGCAACAGGCTTGAGTCCACGCTTGGTGAGCTCGGCCTCGACCTGCCTCGCATCCCACGGCGCGATCACCCAGCAGAACGAGTCCCATGCACTGCGACGCGGTACGCGCGCGCCGCCACGACCCCCACGCCCGGCTGCACTGTCCGCCGCTGTCGGCGGGGGCGGCGGTGGCGGTGCCTGAAATCCACCACGAATGATCACGCTTCCGATATCGCCGACATCAAGCACGGCCTGCGATCCATTGTCGCTGCGCAGTGTCCAGTTCATCAGCGCCGTGTAGTACGCCGCTTCTTTCTTGTAGTCGGTCGCCTGAACGGAAAAATGATCGAGCGCGATCGTCTTCCACCCAGTCGGCGCGAAGGGCGCCTTAGCCGACGTCGTGTCGCACGCGGGCGTGCCAGCGCGGTCACCACCGCATCGCCCCTGCGCTGAGGCCGCCGCCATCGGAGCTAGCGCCAGGGCGGCGCCCAGCGCCCCGAACAGCGCCACACTGCGGCGTCTGCCGAAGCCGGGGTCGTTCAACAACGTCGAATGCGGGTGCGGCATACGTCACTCCGTCGGTGGTGTGCTGGACCATCAGGAAGGGAGATCGGCGGGACGATCGGGGAGAGGGCACCCACGGATCATACGCCTACGCCTTACGGGATGCTGCCAAACCGCTATAATGGCCACAACCACCCCTACCTGCCGGAGACCGAGTGCACCACGCGCCTCCCGTCCGCCGTTTGTCGTTCCTGTTCCTCCCCCTCCTGCTCCTGGCATCGCTTCCGCAGGCCGCGCACGCCCAACGATCACTCGCGCCAACCAGCCCGACCGGGCAGACGGTAACGCCTGTGTTCGAAGGCTGGTACAAGAACCCGGACGGTACGTTTAGCCTGTCGTTCGGCTACTACAACCGAAACGGTACGGAACGTCTCGACGTCCCGGTCGGAGACGAAAACTTCCTCTCCCCAGGCGCAGCCAATCAGGGGCAGCCGACACACTTTGCGCCACGACGGCATTGGGGTGTGTTCGCCGTGGTGGTGCCCGCCGACTTTGGTGAAAAGAAAGTGACGTGGACGCTCATAGACCGCGGACAGACCTTTGCGATCAGCGGCAGTCTGCGGGAAGAGTGGCAGATCGATGCACTCGATGGTGAAGCCAGCGAAGACAACACACCACCAGTCGTCCACTTCGCCAACGGCGGTGATGCCCGTGGCCCACTCGGCACCACTGTCGGCCCCCTCACCGTCGCCGTCGGCGCACCACTCGCACTTAGCGTCAACGTCACCGACGACGGTCATACGAAAATCGCAGGCCCGAACGGGACACGCGTGGGATATCCGGTGACGCTCGCTTGGTTCAAGCATCAAGGCCCGGGCGACGTGACCTTCACTCCAGCCGATTCACGACTGACCGCCGAAGGCGGCGTCGGCAAGACGACCGCAACCTTCACCAAAGCCGGCGACTATATCGTGCGCGTTCGCGCCAACGATTCTGCGGTCGCTTCGGCCGGACATTCGCAGTGCTGCTGGACCAACGGATTCATCAAAGTCACGGTCACACCATGAGGCCGAACATGAACTGCAGACATCTGCCGCTCGTCGCACTCACGAGCGCCCTGTTGACCGCGTCGGTGTACGCGCCGCTCCATGCGCAAACGCCCGCGATCAACGCCAGCAACAAATCGGGCAGCCCGGCGAGCAATACAACGACGCGCAGCGCAACGGCGACGCACGGACCGGTCACGTACACAAAAGACGTCGCGCCGATCCTTCAGCAGCGCTGTCAGGTGTGTCATCAGCCCGGCTCCATTGCGCCGATGTCGCTCCTCACGTACGACGACGCAAAGAAGTATGCGCGTCGCATTCGCACGAAAGTGTCGGAGCGGTTGATGCCGCCTTGGCACATCGACCGCACGGTCGGCATCCAGCAATTCAAAAACGACGGTAGTCTCACCGACGAGCAGGTTGCCACCATCGTCAACTGGGTCGACTCGGGCACACCACTCGGCGATCCGAAAGACATGCCGCCTGCCGTGAAATTTCCCGATCCGGATCGGTGGCAGCTCGCTGAAAAGCTCGGAACGCCCGATCTCGTCATCAAATCGAAGCCGTACACACTCGCGGCGCATACACAGGACAAGTGGTTCCGCCCGGTTGTAGAAACGGGACTCACCGAAGCGCGATGGGTGCGCGCAATTGAAGTGAAACCCGCGCGCGCCAACGATCGCAAGATCGTGCACCATGTTCTCGCATACCTGATCCAGCCCGAAGATGGCGTGACCGGACTCGCGAGCACCGCGCACGATCATCAGTCCAACGCAGGTCTCTTCATGGAATGGGCGGTCGGCAAGACCGGACAGATTTTTCCCGAAGACGCCGGCAAGTTGATGCTCCCGGGTTCGCAGATCCGCTGGGAAGTGCACATGCACGCGATCGGTCAGGAGTACAAGGACAGTCAGGTCGAGATGGCCGTGTATTTCTATCCGCGCGGCTTCGTGCCCAAGCATCGCACCGTGTTGCGCATGTTCGATCTGTCGCGCGGCTCTGACCTCGATATCCCGCCCAACGAAAAGACGATCACGCAGAACTTCTACGTGCTTCCGGCACCGGCGCGTCTCGAGAATTTCCAGCCGCACATGCACATGCGCGGCAAGGCGATGTCACTCGAAGCGATCTATCCTGATGGACGCAAGGAACTGTTGAGTCAGGTCAGCAACTTCCAGTGGCAATGGCACATCAACTACATCTATGCGCCCGAGGTTGCACCGCTGTTGCCCAAAGGTACGATGCTCGCGTTCACTGCATGGCACGACAACACCGCAGCCAATGTCAACAATCCTGACCCCGGACAATGGATTGGTTGGGGCGACCGCACCGTCGATGAGATGGCGCACAACTGGATCGATGTGACGTATCTCGAGCAGGCAGAATTCGACAAGATGGTTGCCGACCGCAAGGCGAAGGCCACACGCAAAGTGGTGCCATAGCTGATGGCTTCTCGGCGAATTGCACCACGCATGCACAGATCGTTGGGCGTACTGGCACTTTCATTCGCACCGTTGTTGGCGCCAACGATCGCGTTCGCACAACAGAAAGCACCAGCCAAGCTGCTGACACAAAAAACCGCACCCTCGGCAACTCGGCCGTTCACAACTTCAGACGGTGAGTGGCCGAGTCATACGGGCGATGCGAAAGGCTCACGGTATTCGCCGCTCGACCAGATTTCGGCGGCCAATTTCAACACGCTCGAAGTGGCGTGGCGATTCAAAACAGACGCACTTGGGCCGCGCCCTGAATTCAAACTCGAAGGCACGCCGTTGATGGTCGGCGGTGTGCTTTACACGACCGGCGGCACGCGTCGCGCGGTCGTTGCACTCGATGCGACGAATGGCGAGTTGCTCTGGATGCACAGTGAGAACGAAGGTGAGCGTGGTGCTGCCTCCCCGCGCCCGCTCTCCGGTCGGGGACTCTCGTATTGGTCCGACGGAAAGCAGTCGCGCATTCTCTACGTCACGCCAGGCTACAAACTCATTGCTCTCGACGCGAAGAGTGGTGCGCGCATCACGACGTTTGGTGACGGGGGCGAAGTCGACCTCAAGCGCGACATGGATTTGCCCGTCTTGCCCGATCTCGTCACCGGCGAAATTGGCTTTCAGGGCGCACCGGTCGTTGGACGCGACGTCGTCATCATTGGTGCCGCGTTTCGCGAAGGTGGTTCACCCAAAACCTTCCGCAACAACAAGGGTGACATTCGCGGATACGATGTGCGTACCGGCCGGAAGCTGTGGACGTTTCACACCATACCGAGGAAGGGAGAGTTCGGCTATGACAGTTGGCTGAACGGGTCGGCGGAGAACGCTGGGAACACCGGCGTGTGGACGCAGATCACCGTCGATGAAGAACTCGGTCTTGTCTACTTGCCCGTCGAATCGCCAACTGGCGACTACTACGGCGGACATCGACCGGGCAACAATCTCTTCGGCGAAAGTCTCGTCTGCGTCGACCTGCGCACCGGCGTCCGCAAATGGCACTATCAGATCGTCAAGCATCCCATCTGGGATTTCGATCTCGCCGCCGCACCGATTCTTGCCGACATCACGGTTGGTGGTCGGACAATCAAGAGTGTTGCGCTGCCAACCAAGCAGGGTGTGCTCTATATGTTCGATCGCGTCACCGGCACGCCCGTCTTTCCGATGGAAGAGCGCGCCGTTGAAAAGGGTGATGTCCCGGGCGAGTGGTACGCACCGACGCAGGCCCTGCCCTCCAAGCCGGCGTTCTACGCGCGCAACGGTGTCACGCCCAATGATCTCATCGACTTTACGCCGGCGTTGAAGGAAGCTGGTGCGGCGCTCGCATCACGCTTCAAACTGGGACCGATCTTCACGCCACCAGTGCTCAGCAAAGCCGACGGACCACTCGCGACATTCTCGAATGGCCCGACCAACGGTGGCTCCAACTGGCCCGGCGGTTCGTACGATCCGGAGACGCACATGGTCTACCTCTCTGCATCGAATGCTTCGCCGTCAGTGCTGGGACTCGTCACCCCCGCTGCGGGCACATCGGACATGAACTACGTGCGGGGCGTCGCCCCACAGCCCGCTGGGTCACCGCGCCTGGGGATCACGGTGCAAGGATTGCCGTTGCTCAAGCCACCGTACGGCACGATCACCGCGATCAATCTCGATCGTGGCGAAATCGTCTGGCAGATACCGCATGGCGAAACGCCAGACGCGATCCGTAATCACGAAGCGCTCAAGGAGCTCAAACTCGCACGCACCGGTCAGCCAGGAAGTGTCGGCACGCTAGTCACCAAGTCACTCGTGATCGCTGGCGATCCGGAGGTGACGACAGTCACACCACGCGGCCGCGGCGCCATGCTGCGGGCATACGACAAGGCGACCGGCAAAGAAGTCGGCGGGATCGTCATGCCGGCGCCACAGAGCGGATCACCGATGACATATTCAGTGGGTGGACGCCAGTACATCGTCATCGCTGTCAGCGGTGGACCATACTCGGGCGAATACATCGCGTATCGACTTCCAACTGCGACCACTCGTTAACGCATGTCGGCAGCAACACTGTTTCGCGCACTGACTGTCCCGGTGGTCCTGCTGGCGGCGCTGCTCGCGGTGAACGCGCGTACCTCGACAGCGGCAACTGCGCGGACACCCGCGCACCAACGCACCACATGGGACAGCGTCTTCACCGACGAGCAGGCCACGCGCGGACAGGCGGCGTATAACCGCACCTGCGCGCGCTGCCATCTCGAATCGCTCGGCGGTGCAGACGAATCGCCTGCCCTCACCGGCTCCGCGTTCCTCAGCAACTGGAACGGTCTCACACTCGGCGAGATGCACGCGCGTGTAAAAAAATCGATGCCATCGGACGATCCCGGCACCTACGGTCCACAGCTCATCACCGATGTCATCGCATACGTGCTGCGCGTAAATGCTTTCCCCGCCGGGAAAACCGAACTCACGCATGAAGGCGACGCACTCAACGGCGTTCAGTTCATGGCGGCGCGTCCGTAACGAGATCGCAGGACGTGCGACGAGTCGCGCCGATCGCCGTTGTAGACTGGGAGCGTTCCAATCCGGCCTTTCAGCTGGTCGCCGCGGCTGTGCTCAGCAGCGCGGTCGCATCCGCACGTCTCCTCGTGCGCGAACGCGGGCGGCCACTCGCGTGGCTGCATGTCGAGGCGCACGAACTGCAACGATCGGCGGAGGCGTTCCAGCACCTCGTTGAAACGCGGCTTCAGGCACTGCCTGCTCCACCACTCGTGCACGCGAAACCCTCGCACTCCGTCCCAGGCGATGCGAGCGCGGTCCTAGCCGGCGCTTGCACTCTGCCAAGTATTTCGGTGATCGTTTGCACACGCGACCGCACGGAGTCGCTTGCACGCTGTCTCGAGAGTCTGTTGTGCCTCGAGTATCCGGCATTCGAGATCGTAGTCGTCGACAACGCACCGGGCTCAGAGTCGACCGCGACTCTCGTCGAATCTCTTCAGCGTGCGGACGTGCGCGCACATCAGCGACTGCGCTACGCCCGCGAATCGACGCCGGGCCTCGATTGGGCGCGCAATCGCGGACTGGACGAAGCGCGTCACGCGATCATTGCCTACACGGACGATGACGTTTGCGTCGATGGCGGCTGGCTCGGCGCCATCGCCCAGGCTTTCGCTGACGCCAACGTGCAACTCGTGACCGGATTGGTTGTACCGGCCGAACTGGCCACCGCTGCACAGGTGGCCTTCGAGGACTGGTACGGAGGCATGGGCAAAGGGATGGTGGCGAGAGACTTCCACCCGCGGATGATGAGCACGCGCGACCGGCTCGGCGCACATCATCTCGGTGTTGGCGCGAACATGGCCTTTCGTGCCGAGTGGCTTCGTCGGCTCGGTGGCTTCGACAGCGCGCTCGATGTCGGCACCGCATCGCATGGCGGCGGTGATCTGGACATTTTCCATCGCACGTTGCTCGCGGGCGGAAACGCACGATACGAACCTGAAGCGATCGTGCGTCACTATCACCGCCAGGAGCTGGATGCGTTGAAGCGGCAGTTGCGCGACAACGGACGTGCGTTCGGCGTGTACCTGCTCTCGCGATGGAGTACGCATGAGCGCCCACGTATGCCGGTGCTGACATATGCGGTCGGCGTGTGGCTCGCTTGGATGTTGATGCGGATCCCGCGACGACTACTCGGTCGCGAGCGGCTACCGTTGACACTGCAGCGCGAAGAGCTGCTGGGCGTGCTGGAGGCGCCGTCTGCGTGGCGCACGACGTATGCAGATGACCACCTGCGACGAGCTCAGACTCCGTAGGCTTCAGCCAGCCACCGACTGAGGTAACGCTCAAAGGTGGGACCGTCCCAGTCAGCCACCCAGAAGCGCGGCAGTTGCAGCGAATCGGTGTCCCGCTTCACATACCCCGGTTCGTTGACGCACGCGGCGTCGAAACCCGCGTCGCGCACCGTCTCTATCGTCCGGTCGCTGTAGTCTGCACGTTGGCCGTACGGATAGGCAAAGCTGCTGATCGGCTGACCTGTGATCGCCCGCAGAGCGGCACGCGACGCGACCACCTCGCGCTCCTGCTCGGCGGCCGACAGTGCTGCGAGCGACGGATGCGACACTGTGTGAGCTCCGATCTCGGCCAACGGACTTGCTGCGAGCGTCCGCAGTTCGCCACTCGCCAATCCGCGACGCGTCGAGCGCGGCGGCGCAACCTCAACTGCCTGCGCTTGCAGCGACTCGATCGCGACGACACGGACATTGGTTGAAGCGTATTGCAACGCGGCGATGAGTGCACGAAACGCTGCGTGGCGAGCTGTTGGCGTCTCCGCCTGCCAAGGCGCCCATGCGGCGAACTGCATGACGTCGTCCGTTGAAAGTCGCGCGAACTCGCCAAGCGACCATCGATGCTCGGTTTCTTGCACGCGCACGACAAGCTCCGGCTGCAGCTGACCGGGCAGTAGCAGCAGCCGCTCGAGCGAGTCCCACCAACACTCGTCTGCGGAGTCGACGAATCCGCTCGCCACGAAGAAGGTGGCAGGGATCTCATGACGACTCAGCAGCGGAAGCGCCGCGTACGCATTGTTGGCGTAGCCATCGTCGAACGACAGCGCGACCGGACGCAGCGGCATCGTGCCGTTAAGTGCACGTTGTGCGAGTTCGCCAACCGACAGCGGTGTGCACCGGCGTCGAATGACCGCCAGATGCTCCTCGAAGTGTACTGGGCTCACGTGCATGCCGAACGGATCGGCTGCCGCATCTTCGATGGAGTGATACAGCAGGATCAACCCGCGTTTGGCGACATGTTCACCAATAAGTGCACGACCACGCTGCAGAAGTGATCGCACCGATCGCTCTTTCTACGACCGCGGCTTCACGGCACGCACGCCAACAATCAGCTGATACTCGTCATCGTGCACATCGAGCTCCGCTGTGGCTACTTCGTGCAACGCCACGCCGTGCAGGAGCGCCACGGCGGCGAAGACGTTGCCGTACGTCTGCACGGTGAGATTGTCGGCGGGGAATGTCTCGCTCATCATGCGCGTGAACGAGTGGCTGGTGAACGACCACATCCACTGCGACTTCCACTCGTCGGCGCTGGTTTGCGTGATGCCGGGAACGGTGATGATCGCGACGCCGCCCGGTTTGAGAATGCGATGGATGGTACGGATCGCGGCGCGCGTATCGTAGATCAGATGCAGCGTTTGCGTGAGGATCACGCAGTCGAATGAATCGGTTGGGATTTGCGGTGCGTCGGTGAGATCGCCGACGAAACTGGCCTTCGGATTGCCCGCGTGCACATGCAGAATGTCGGCGCGGGTGACGCGCGATTCGCCGAACGTTCGCGTGTATTCATCATCGCCGATCTCCAGCACGCGTCCGTGAATATCCGACGCGAACGCTTTGAGCGCCCGCTCGATGTAGTAGCGATCCACCGGCAGCCCGCGGTCCCATCCGAATCCACGACTGATCGGCACGGTGCGTTGCAGAGAGCCGAAGTCGATGCGCCCCGGCGGCGGACGATAGTTAGGGCCGTAGCGACGGCGCGAGATCCACGCGTGCAACCCGAGTGGCATGATGCTCCGCACGATTCGGCGCAGGGATGCTTGCATCGTGGCGAGCCCGGTCCATCGCAAACTGGTGACCGCCATGCGCGCCCACTCCGCAAAGTACGCGATTCGATTTCGATACGGCTTGAGCGCCATCGCGACGGCGCGCTGCACGGACGGATCCACCGGACCACGTGCGTTGACGTATCGCTCCGCCCACTCGAGAAACGGACGGCGCGACGCGTGCGGATGATGCGGATGATAGCCGCCGTCGCGCATGAGCACCGCCGTATGTGACTCGGGATGCTGGCGATAGCGGTCGTAGCATCCACTGCCGATGTACACCGGTGCGTGCAGTGCCAGCTTTGCCAGTAACACTTGATCCTCGTACAAGCCGCGGAACTCCTCCTCCGAACCGCCTACGGCATCGAACACGGTGCGACGGATGAGGAGGCTGTTGATCCCCGGTGTCGCACCGCCTCCTTGCACGATCTCTCGGAAGAACCTTGGCGGCTGCAGCAGTGCGTCACTCGTCGTATTGAGCCTGCGCACGCGATCGCGCGACCGATCGTCGTGCTTGCCGCTCCAGCTGTACCAGAGCAGCAGATCGCCCGCCAACCACCCCGCGTCACGCTCTCGTTGCAGCAGTGGCACATGTCGCGCCAGCTTCTCCGGAAGCCACACGTCGTCGGCGTCGAGGAACGACACGTACTCGCCTGTTCCATTGCGCACGCCAAGGTTGCGCGAGGCGCTCATCCCGCGATTCTCGTGTCCCGGATGCTCGACGTACCGAATGCGATCGCGAAACCGCTCGGCGTACGACCGGGCAACCTGCGTCGAGCCATCGGTGGACCCATCATCCACCAGCACCAGCTCCCAGTTGGTGTACTGCTGCGCGAGCACGCTTTCAATGGCTTCGGCGAGATACACACCGCCATTGAGGAAGATCGTGACCACGGTGACCAGCGCCGAATCTGTATCGTTCGACTGGTCGCCGATGTTCGCTCCGTGCGATGTCATTCGGGAAGTGCTCCTGCCTTCGCCAACACGACAGCGAGGCCGGATGCGAGCTTGCCTTGCAAACCCGCGCGGAGGTGGACGCCACGCAGTGATTCCGCCCCGGCCACCGCGTCGATGCGACCGACCGCTGCGCCGCGGAAAGTCACCTCCAGTGCATCAACCGCCGCCATATCGAGCCGTCGCTCGATCGCCGTGATGCCGTCGTCGAGGTCAACGACCATTTCGCGCACGGCCAATGAACCGGCGACGACCGAATGCGTGTGTGACATCGCGGCAAGCTCCGAAACGGTGCCCCCATCGGCGACGCCGCGCCAATACCAGTGGTACGCCAGCGCGGCGTGGACGGCCCGCCAGGCGCCTCGGGCACGCACACGCTCCAGCAGCTGCAGCAGCGCGTTCAGCAACGCAGCCACGGAATCTCCAACCATCGGAGCCGCGAACGCCAAACGGCGAAAGACCCCCATTGCCGTCCACCACGGACGGATGGGCCACGAGACACGCAGCGAAGGCCAGAGCATCGGATGCAGGCGAGCGAGCTGGACGTCCGCGCTCCCTTCCGCACGTTTCCGGACGGCCAACCTCGGCGCGTCGCGCAACTCCCGGTGACGACCGCCGGCCGCACGCGAATGGGTGAGGCGCACGCCTCGCTGCAACAATCGCACGCCCAGCTCGGAGTCTTCGCGGCACACGAGCGATTCGTCGAACCCGCCTACGTCGGTGAATAGAGCGTGAGAGATCGATACCACGCCGCTGAACAGATCTTCGTGCGTGGATCGGTGCGCCGGCGACTGGATCTCCTGCAACTGCATCTCCCACCAGCTCCACATCGCGACCTCGTGCAGACTCGCCTCCGGCCCACTGCGCGTCGGCACGGGGGCACCGACCAACACGCGATCGTCCCGTTCGTCAGCATGCGCGGCGAGCATCGACGTGAACGGCTCCATGTCATCATCGAGAAAGAGTAAGCGCTCTCCCACCGCCATACGCGCGCCGTGGTTGCGTGCAATAGCCGGACCGCGTCCTGGCGTGATCTCCTCGACGCGCAGTCTGAACGGCGCGGCGAACTCTCGCACCGCTTGCACCGTTCCATCGGTGCAGCCGTCGGCTACCACCACGACTTCAAATCGCGATGCAGCATACGAGTCGGCAGCGAGTGTCGCCAACAACCGCATCAGCGAGGCGCGCCGATTGTGCGTGGGTATCACCACCGAGAGCCGTGGGTGCGCGCTCGCGACAGCGGCCGCGGTGACCATTGATGCACCCAGTCGATCTGTCGTCGCCGCTGTCGTAGTCGGCGTCGATCCGGTCAATGAAGAAGATCCGCGCGTGGGCGCATCCGCGTTGACGCGCGCCAGCCGTCGCCCGCGCAGATACGCGAATGGCCCGGCCACGCATCCACGAAGCTCGTCCAGTGCCATCACACCAAGCGGCCGATGCTCGGAAAACAGCGCGCCTCGCAACGCAGCCTTGAGCTGCGTCGGCAGCCACATGAGCGCCACGAAGGGCGCGCGGATCTCACGGCGCAACGCATGTCGCGTGAGATACGCGTACACGCCGGTCCCATAGCCATGCACCGTGTCGCGAAGCTCGTCCCACGTTCGACGGTGCCGATGACGAACGAGCGCGTCAGGCTGATAGACGATGCGATAGCCCGCCGCGAGAATGCGCGTGAACATGTCGTGGTCACCGCCCGAGCGCGACGGCGTTCCGGCGTCGAGCGCCTCATCGAAGGAACCGACGAGCGTGAGCAGGTCGCGACGCAGCGCCATGTTCACACCTGCGCCCACACGCGCGACAAAGAAGCAGTCGTCAGTCGCACCGTCGTATTCGCGTCGCTCGAAGCCACGCGAGAACGCGTTCGTGCGCTCGAACATCACCTGCGCCGGCGCCTCGAGTTCGAGCGGACCGGCCAGCCCGGTCACACACAGCGTACGCGGATCGCCGAACTCTCGGCGTAGCGCCGCAAGCCAACCGCGATCCACCACGGCATCGTCGTCCACGAACGCCACGATCTCGCCGGTCGCTTCGCGCAACGCGCGATTGCGCGCCCGATCCAGTCCCGCGCGCTCCTCACGCACGTATCGCGCGCGCGCAAAGCGCCCCACGACCTGCCGGGTCTCATCTGATCGGGATGCGCTGTCCACCACGACGATGTCGAACGCCGGATCGGCGAGCTCGCACACCGCCGCCAGACAGCGCGCAAGATCGTCCGGACGATCGCGCGTGCAAATCGCGACCGACGCCGACGGCAGCGCTGAAGTGTCCTCGTATTCCGCATCCAGCCATTGGCGAAACCGCCGCGCCTCAATGCGGGCGCTTACCTCGCCCGTCAATACATCACGAATGCGCGCGACAGGAATCGCGCCGTCCTGTGCGTTGAGCCACGCAAAGCCAACGGGCGACTGCTTCCACCGCAACAAAAGGTGCGCGGCATCGTACGGCGGTGGCACGCACACATCCATCAACGGAGCTGACAGCTCCACGTCGAGCACAAGCGATGGCGCGATGCTTCTGACGCGATCCCGCGCATTCATGTGGAGCGCACACTGACATTCGACAGGCGCAGGGTGGCGTTCATCTGCACCACACCATCGAATGGCGGTCCTTCGGTCACCTCGATGTAGCTCGTCGGCCCGGCGAACATCGAGCGGCCCGGGAGCCGATCCCACACGTAGGCCTCCACGATGTACAGACCACGTGGCACGTTCATCTGCAGTTCGACGCTCAGCGAGAACGCCCCCGTTGCCGGTGTCACCACACCAAGCGCGTACGAATCCACCTCGAACATCGTCTCGCCGTTGCCCGCGGCGCGAACGCGGATGCGGATGCTCTCGGTCACCGCAACCCACTCTTCGCGCACCATACACGCCAGCTCCGCACCTATGCGCGCACCCGACGCCACCAGTGGCGAAGAAAGACGCACCGACTCCACGCGCACTGCACCCGTCCCCTCCACACTCGGCCCCACACCGGCGACACCCTGCAGGTAAGTGGCGATGCATTCACTCGGTGTTCCTGTGCGCAGCACACGTCCGCTCTCCAGCAGTAACGCGTGCGTACAGAGTGCCTGAATCGCGTCGAGCTGGTGCGATACGACGACCACCGGAATCTGCTGCTTCACGAGCTCCGTCACGCGCGCGAATGCCTGCCGTTGGAACGATTCGTCGCCCACCGAGAGCGCCTCATCCACGATCAACACGTCGGGCTCGAGATGCGCCGCGATGGAGAAGCCGAGTCGTGCCTGCATACCACTCGAATACCGCTTGACGGGCGTGTCGATGAAATACGAGATGCCGGCGAATTCCACGATCTCGTCGAAGCGCCGCGCAATATCGCGCCGCGGCATTCCCATGATCGCGCCTTGCAGGAACACGTTCTCGCGACCGGTGAGATCGGGGTGAAAACCAGCCGTCACTTCGATCAACGCGCCGATGCGGCCGCGCACCGCGCAGCGCCCGTGATCGGCGCGGAAGATGCGCGTGAGCAGCTTGAGGATCGTGGACTTGCCGGCGCCGTTCGGACCAATGATTCCAAGTGCCTGACCGGGCCCAACGCTGAAGTTCACATCGCGCAGTGCCCAGAATTCTCCCGCCCACAGCCCCCCGTCGGGATCAGGGCGACGCAGCACACGGCGGACAAGCGACGGAATCGCGTCGCGCAGCTGGTTGTGCTCACCGTACTGGAACTTTTTCCATACGTGCTCGAAGTGCACCGCTCCGGAGATGCCTGCGCTCACACGAACTCCGCGAACTTGAACTCGGCGCGGTGAAAGATCACCGAGCTGACAACGATACCCCCCAGCGCCCACGCCCCTGCGTAACCAAGCATCCACGGACTCCACGCCGTCACTCCGCTCGCCGCAAGCAGCGGTGTAGAAAGATCATGTCCGTGCACGACCGCCAGTCGCATGCCTTCAAGCACCGGCGAGAGCGGGTTAAGCATCACGAGTTGCGCGCCACGAGAACCAAGCCCGGCCGCATCGAAGAACACCGGTGTGAAGAAGATTCCGAAACTCAGGATGAGCTGCACGAGGTGGCGAGCGTCGCGAAAGAAAACATTGATGCATGACAGCAGCAGCGTGAGCGACGTGGTGATGAGAAGCAGTAACAACGCCAGGAGCGGCATCCAGAGAATCGTCACACCTGGCACGACACCGAGGAACGGAAGCAGCACCACGAGTGCGGCGCCGCCGACCGTCGTATCGACCACCTGCGTGAGAATCGCGGCGAATGGGAGGAGTTCACGCGGGAAGTAAACTTTGGTGAGCAGCACGAAGTTCTGTGTCAAACTTGACGTGCCGAAGCCGAGCGCTCCGACAAAGAATGCCCATCCCACCGATTTCACTGCAATGTCCGCCAGTGCGAGTGCATCGACGGTCTGCCCCGACATTGCCGCGAATGCGACGCGTACGATCCACCCGGAAAAGATGACCACCAGTGGCATCACCAGCGCCCACGCCACGCCGATGAGCGACTGCTTGTAGCGCACGCGCAAGTCGCGCCGTGTGAGTTCCACGAGGAGCTCACGTGAACTGCCGAGGTCGCTGACGATTTCGCGCATGTCCTCGAGCAACGAGGGCGCACGAACCGGCGGCGGACGCATTGGCACTGCAACAGCAGCTTCAGTAGAATCCACGTGTCGTCGTGTCGAGGGACAGAGTGCTCGGCCGGCAACGATGAGCCGAATGCACGCGTTATAGCGCTTGAAGAATGGAAGGGTTGGCTGATCGAGGAAAGTGTCAGAACCCCCGCGTATCGTCGCTGGTACCGAATGCACGCTGCAAATCCGTCCCCGATCGGCGATCCAGCGCATTTCGGCCGACGTATTGCATAGGAAATTGTTCTCACGCTGCGACGCTCTTCTATAACCGAATGGCAGAGAATCCGAGGCTACGCGAAACGTGGTCGCTTCCGCTCAATGCGCCTGCGACACCCAGACCAAGCGGTCCGGTTGGAATTCGACCTGCCGGCGGGCCGCCGCGTGTCGATGAACGGGTGATGTCCGATCGTGACCGCCGTCTGTATAGACCGCTGAGCGTCCTGGTGATCGTAGCGCTGGTGGCGTTCCTCACCGTATGGATCCCGGCAATTGTCGCAGGTCCGGCCGGCGCTCTCTCGCTTATCGTCAGTCTGCTGCTGCTCGGGTACGTGTGCGTCTGGATCGTGCAGTGGATCGCGCTGCCGCGGATGATTCGTCCTCGCGCGCTTCCGGCACCTGATGGACTGCGAGTGGCGGCCGTGACGACCTTCGTACCGTCACACGAGTCGCTCGCCATGCTGGAGCGGACCCTCACGGCGATGGTCGCAATGGAAGGCGAGCACGACAACTGGCTTCTCGACGAAGGCAATGAAGAGCCGACGATCGCACTCTGCGAGCGACTGGGCGTGCTGCACTTCTCGCGGCACGGCGTTCCCGGCTACAACACCGAGTCAGGTCATTTTCGCGCCGCGAGCAAGCACGGTAACTACAACGCGTGGCTCGACGCGATCGGGTATGGCCGCTACGAAGTGCTCTCCGCCTTCGATGCCGATCACGTCCCGGAGCGCGACTATCTTGCTCGTACCATCGGCTACTTCCGAGATGAGCGAATCGCGTTCGTGCAGCCCGCGCAGGTGTACTACAATCAGGAAGCCAGCTTCATCGCCCGCGCCGCAGCCGAGGAGACGTACGCATACTACTCGTCGCATCTCATGGCGAGTTATGCACTCGGCCACTCCGTCGTGGTGGGCAGTCACAGCGTATACTGGCTGCCGGTGCTTCAGGAGGTTGGTGGCTTCCCTGCGCACGACGCCGAAGACCTGTACCTGACGATGGTGTACAAGGCGGCCGGTTGGCAGGGCGTGTACGTCCCTGAAGTGCTCGCCCAAGGCACGACGCCGTCCGACTGGACATCGTACCTCAACCAGCAGCGCCGATGGGCGCGCTCGGTGCTCGATCTCAAGCTGCGCGTGCTGCCGAAGTTAGCGGGCGAACTCAGGCCCTTCGAGCGCGTCATCAACTTCCTCCACGGGGCGTACTTTCTGCGATCACTCGCATTGCCCGTGTTGTTCGGATTGTTCGCCTATGTGCTCATCGCCGGCGTAGTGCCAAGCGTTCTCACGCCACGCGCGGTCAGCGCATTCGCGCTGCTGATGGGCGTGCTCTGGACGGTGAACTTGTTCCGGCAGCGATACTACCTGAACCCACCTCGTGAGCGCGGCATGCAGTGGCGGAGCACTCTCATGCAGTTTGCGAAGTGGCCTACGTTCCTTCACGCGGTGGGCGAAGCATTGGCGGGCGGGGCGCACGCCTACGCAGTCACACGGAAGGACGGGTACGCATCACGTCGATGGATACTTGCACCAACGCAACTTATGGTCGCGATTCTTGTGGCCGCCGCGTGGACGATCGGATTCACGAGACACGGAGCGCCGGCACCAATGGTGACCGCATGCGCAGCACTGGTGGTCGCCATCGCGAGTGGTCTGGCGTGGACAGAGGCGTGGCGGTCGGCGCCGTCGTACGTGGAATCGCTGCACGAGGCACGTCACGGCGGCACGCGGTAACGACGCTCCCGGGAGTCGGCCTTGCCGTGACAACTCCCGAACGGCCGAACACAGCGCCATTGCCTTGTCGTACGTTGATACAGATTAGGAGATGGCGGGCGCTCCCTTCGCCTTCCGCATCTCTGCCTCCTATCGTACGTTCCGCGCGTTTCCGCCTTTGGAGCCTTCCGTGCTGCGTGCCCTGAAATCCCAGTTCGCTACATCGGTCAGCGTTTCCCTCGCCGCCGCATGCATCGCGACCTTCTCGATTGCATCTCCCGCCGCCGCGCAGGCCGCGTCCCAGACGACAGCGCAAAGTGCAACCGCGGGCGCAGCAAGGATGACCCGCGACGAACTGGTGGCGTTCGCCAACCTCGAAATCGCCATCTCCGTCGCGCGCGACTCGGCGCAGTTCCAGCTCGCACTCGCTCGCAACAAAACACCGGCGATGCAACAGCAGTTGCGGGATAAACTGAGCGCGCAAATCGCCGAGATCATTCAGCGCGCAGGAACGACGCAGGCCGAATATGATCGGAAGACGTTCCTTGTCTCGACCGAAGCCGATGCGCGCAAAATCTTCGACGGACTGGTAGCGCAGATCTCAGGCGTGCCGACGCCGGGCCAAGTGGTGCCCACAGCGGCTGCGACTGCTGCCATCAAGGTTCCCGATGGTCCGGTCGGTCTGCACGTCGGACACGTCGTGAACAGCTTTGGCGACACGCCCAACAATCAGGGGCTGCTTCCCGTCGCGTTGGCCGAGGCGAAAACGGCAGCGCAGCACGCCACACTCGCCGCGCGCGCCCCGACCAATCTCGAAGCCATGAAATTGCACGCCGGGCACGTCATCAACGCCATCGATCCCACCATCGTCGCCGCCGGCCCGGGACTCGGCTACGGCGCAAAAAAAGCGGCGATCGGCATCGGCAATCACAGCGAGCTTGCCGCCAAGGCTCCAGGGGCATCGCCCAATGTGATCATGCACGCGTCGCACGTCTCGATGTCCGCCCAGAACACCGTTGCGCGTTGCGATCAGATCATCGCGTTGGCCAAGCAGGTGCAGGCCGCAACGTCAGCGAGTGATGCGGCGGCATTGGTGAGTCAGATCGTCTCGCTCACTGCGCAATTGACCGCCGGTGCCGATACCAACGGCGACGGAAAGATCGGCTGGCAGGAAAACGAAGGCGGACTGCAGCAAGCGCAGGAGCACGTCACGCTGCTGCTCGCCGGCGAGGGGATGAAGCCGTAGCGGTTCGCCAGCGCGGATGGGCGCGCGGATTGAGGCGAAATGGACTGAAGGGCGCGCTCTGTGCCGCCGGTGAATCAAAAAAGCCGCTTATGTGACGAGTTGTTGCGTGACGCGATGTCGAGGGTCTTGAGCCATCATGGACACTCCCGACCGTCTCGACCTCGCTCGACATCCTCGTGAACGACGCGGTGTCTCGCTCATCGAAATGCTGGTGGTTGTTTCGATCTGCGGGCTGACAACCGCGCTTGTCGCGCCGAACCTTGCCACCGCTCGGGATGGAGCTGGTCGGCGCGCCGCACATCAGGTACTCGAAGGCGCGATCGCGGCCACGCGTGCTGCCGCGCTGCAGAAGGGCAAGACTGCCTCGCTCACTATTGCCAACAACACGGCCACCGTGACGGTGCTGAGCGGTATTGCCAATTCATCGGTGACCGTGATGGGACCGGTGCGCTTCACGCCAGCGTTCAACGCGACGATCGAAGTACTCAATGGCTCTACCACGACCATCATGTACAACTCGCGCGGCCTACTCACCCCCACGCCAGTTGACCCGCTGGTCTATCGCGTCAAAGTGGGCGCGACGCGCGACACGGTGTGTGTCAGTCCTGCCGGTGTGATTCTGTCACGAGGATGCAGCCTATGAATGCGCGCGTTACTTGTCGACCGGCGACCTCCGCACGGGCGAGAACTGGCGTGAGCCAGCGCGTCGATTGCGTCGCCCCAGCCCGCGCACGTCGCGGTGTCACGCTCGTCGAGATTCTCGTCGCCATGATCGTCATCGTCGTCGGGCTCGCCGGAGTCATGGGCAGTGCGACGGCAGTTGAAACCCAGATGGGCGGCGGCGTGCGGGAAACTATCACGGCTGCACTCGCGCAGGCGCGTCTCGATTCGCTGGCAAGCTTGTCATGCGCGCAACTGCCCGGCGGGTTGAGCGGCTATTCAACCACACGCGGTGTCACGGAAAACTGGCGCGTCGTCGACGGTCGCAACACCAAGACGCTCAGCGTGACGCTCTCGCTTCCCCGTCGTACGGCACGCCCCGTCTACACAACGGTGATCCCATGCCGAGACTGACGAATCGCCGCATCGTTCGCGGCGCGCGGCGAGGTTTCACCCTCACCGAACTGGTTATCACGCTATCGCTGCTTGGCGTCGTCGGCACAATCGTAGCGCGTCTCATGATGGATCAGCAACGGTTTTACCAGACGACGCGCGAAAAGCTCGTGATCAGACGTGAGATGCGGACCGCGCTGAGCACCATCCCTGCCGACCTGCGAAGCGTTTCATCGGTCGGCGGCGATATCGGCTCCTTCAGCGACACACAGATCACCTTCCGCGGGACCTACGGCACGGCGATCATCTGCGCCAAGCCCAGCGCGACGACGCTTGATCTGCCGCCGACCAACATGGCACGCACGACACTTGCGACCTGGTACACGCCACCGGCCGTTGGTGACACCGTTTTCGCGTTCCGCACGGACTCGATGGGTGCCGGCGGCGACAGTTGGACCTCGCATCGCATCACGTCCGTCTCGCAGGATGCATCGTACTGCCCCGCTTCGCCGTTCATCGATGCGGTGCTCGATGCCGGAAAAGCCCGCTGGCGCGTGACCGTGACGCCGGCCGTGGCCGACTCGGTGAAGGTGGGCGCGCCGATACGGCTTGTGCGCAGTACCAAGTACGAACTCGTTCCCGCTGCGAGCGGCAAGTACTACATCGGGCGCGCTGAGTACTCGAGCGGTGCGTGGGGTGCGTCGACACCGATCGCCGGTCCGTTTACCGCGCCTGCGGCGTCGGGGCAGGTCGGTGGACTGCAGTTCACGATGGAAGACAGCACGGGTGCCATCATCAATCCAGGCGGCGACCCACGCAGCGTGTCTCGCATCGATGTACGACTTCGCGGCCGCGGTACGACCAGCGCTGGCGCAACGAAGTCTCCCAAGGATTCGCTCGTTTTCCGGATCGCGCTGAGGAATCGCCAGTGACCAATCAAATCGAACACGCACTCCAGTCGCCACACGCCTCCGGTATCGTCGAAGTGGGCGGTGCGCCACGTCGCCGTGCGCGTCGAGGCACGGCTCTGCTCATCGCCTTGATCGCGGTCATCGTCCTCGCCGTGCTCTCCACCGGAGCGATCGTTGGCTCGATGCAGGAGTTTCGCGCCGGTCGTAACTCGATGGTCGAACAACGGGCGTTTTCCGTGGCCGAGTACGGTCTCAATCAGGAGATCGCAAACTGGGATCGCAGTCGCAACTTGCCACCGCCGGTGGGGCGCGCCATCGGCGCGGTCGACTCGTCAAACGTCTACATCGCGCAGAGCGACTCCGCGCGAGTGTACATCACGCGACTGTCGCTGACGACGTACTGGGTCGTATCCGTGGGACGCGCAAACATTGGCAATGGTGCGCTCGAAGCCCAACGACAGACACATCTGCTCGTGCGCCTGGCGTACCCGACCATCTCGCCAGGCGGCGCGATCGTGACGGCGGGAAACATCGACGTGAAGGGGTCTGCCGGCATTTCCGGGATCAACACCGATCCGGCCGGTTGGACGCAGTGCGCGAGCATTCCCGGACGTGACACCTTTGCGATCGTTTACGCGCCGGGTCAGACCGCCACAATCCAGAAGCCGCAGAGTGTCATCAATGGCGTGCGTGCAGATCCGTCGGCTGCAGATTCAAACACGTACGTCCGCTACGGCACGGAGACGTGGGCCAGCCTTGCATCCAACGCCGACATCACCATCAACGGCGGGACATTTTCTCCATCGCCCGACGGCACGGCGACGACGTGCAACTACGCCAATACTTCGAACTGGGGCGAACCCATTCGAGGCAACGGCGCGATCCTCGGATGCAAGGACTATTTCCCGATCATCTATTCGAGCACGAGTCTCGACCTGCACCACGGCCGCGGACAGGGCATCCTACTGGTGAATGGTGACGTACGGTTGAACGGAAACTTTCAGTGGAACGGTCTGATCATCGCGCGGGATGATATCGTGAAAGGCAACGGGACATTCGACCTTTTCGGCAGCATCATGTCGCGCAACGCCAACGTGGTCGATGGCAACTCCATCACCGGTAACTCGCAGTTCAACTGGTCCAAGTGTGCCGTGGAATCTGCACTGCGCGGATCAGCGATTCTGACGCGTGCGAAGGAACGCAGCTGGGTGCAGTTGTACTAGCGGCGCGCCGAGTCACTTTCAGCGCCGACGATTTGAACAAGTCGCGGGCGCGGCAACAGTCACCGCTCCACCGAAGCGTTGGGATCAGGTTGCATTGCGCCTGCGATGTTGCCTTCTGAATCTCGAAACCAGAACATGTGCCCCACGGTCGGAATTGTCGCGCGTGGCATCAGGATCGTGCCGCCCGCCGCAATCACAGCGCG
>JBKJTE010000203.1:0-5803 GCA_046590495.1 Gemmatimonas sp.
TCCACCACTCCGGCAAACCGTCCGGCGCAAGCGCCGTGCGGCAGTTCCTCTCAGGGTCGGGAAGAATAGGGGATGCGCCATGGAGAAGTCAACGCACGGACTGCGCGAACGCACCGCGCGCCGCTAACTTCCGCAGCGCATGGTCAACGACGAGAAAGACGAATCCACAGAAGTGATCGCGCGGAACAAACGCGCGCGCCACGACTACGCAATCCTCGACACCTGGGAGACGGGAATCGTCCTCACCGGGACCGAGGTGAAGGCGTTGCGCGAAGGCAAGGCGAATCTTACCGACTCGTTTGGGGTCGTGAAGGACGGCGAGGTGTTCCTTCTCAACTGCCACATCGGCTCGTACGGTCAAGGCAATTCGTTCAATCATGAGCCAACGCGTACGCGGAAGCTGCTCATGCATCGACGCGAGATTCGTCGCATGATTGGCGCGGTCGAACGACAGGGACTCACGCTGGTTCCGCTCGATCTCTACTTCAAGGCCGGCAAAGTGAAAGCGACGCTCGCGCTCGTGAAAGGCAAGCAGCAGCACGACAAGCGCGAAGACTTGAAGAAAAAGGACGCGCAGCGCGAAATCGCGCGCGCGCTCAGAACCCGCTGATCGGCATGCTGCTCGCGCTTCTCTGCGCGCTGCAGGCCGCTGCGGCGACGGTGCCACCTCTGACGGCGTCGCCGCTCACGGTGCGCGTCGGCGACCATGTTCGTACAGTGGGTGTCATTACCACGGCAGGCCGACAGTCCATTCGTGTCGATCAACTCGTCGTGGCACTCGGCGGGATTTTCAGCGATGACGGCGATGGACGGCTGGAAATGCTGGTTGACGACCGCAAGTTGACCGTGCTCGAAAGCGCGCCCTACGTGATATCCGGGCGCGACACTTTGCAGCTTTCGGCCGGCATCTTTCGGCGCGACGGAGTCGCGTACGGGCGACTTGCCTTCGCGACCCAAACGATCCCGCGGCTGGTCGCAAGTGTCCGTTACGACGCCGCGACGCGTGAACTCCGGCGCACGACATCTGCGACCGCGCCGCGCACCGATTCGCGGCGGACAGAGTCGCCAATTGCTGCGGCGACGAAGCCGTCGTGGAAATCGACGACTGGGCCGCCCCGACAGCGCGTCGTGGTGATCGATGCAGGACACGGCGGCCCCGACAACGGCATGACCGGGCCGATTGGCGCGCCACGCAAGATCAAAGAGAAGGACATCACGCTTGCCGTCGCAAAGGTACTCCGCGTCGCGCTCGAGAAGCGTGGCATCACTGTGGTGATGACGCGCAGCACCGATACACTCATCGCACTTTCCGATCGGGGCAAAATCGCCAATCACGCGAAAGGCGATCTGTTTTTGTCCGTGCACGTCAACGCAGCGAATCCGCGTTGGCGTGATCCCGGTGGCGCACGAGGATACGAAACGTACTTCCTCGCGGAAGCGAAGACCGAAGACGAGAAGCGCGTCGAAGCCATGGAAAACGAAGCGATTCGCTTTGAAACCAGTGCCGACGCATCGCGCGATGATCCGCTCGGCTTCATCATTCGCGACATGGCGCAGAACGAACACCTGCGCGAATCGGCGCAGCTGGCGGAGCTGATGCAGCGCGGACTGCGCAAGATGCACCCCGGTACTGACCGCGGCGTAAAACAGGCGGGCTTTCGCGTGCTCGTGACCGCGTTCATGCCTGCGGTGCTGGTCGAGATCGGATTCGGCTCCAACAAGGCCGACTCCAACTTCATGACCGACCCGGATCGCCAGCGCGATCTCGCCGAGACGCTCGCGGATGCCGCGGTGTCGTATCTCCAGCAGTACGAGCGGAAGGTGGGAGGCACGCCGTGAAGGTTGCACCTCCGCGGAACGCACGCCGTGTGCTCGCGAGCGTGAGCGCGTGCTGGTTGCTTGTCTCCGGTTGTGTCTACTACAACGGCATCTACAACGCCAAGGAAGCCGCGCGAACTGGCGATGCGCTGCTGCGGCGCGAATCAGAGTCGGATGCAAATGCGCAGTTCCAGATTTCGGCGGCGCGCGCCGAGAGTGTGTTGGCGCGCCATCCCAAGTCGAGTTGGCGTCCGCGTGCGTTGTATCTCGCGGGGCGGGGCATGGCATACAGTGCGCAGTGCGACCGCGCCATTCCGGTACTGACGGAGTTTCTGGCGTTGCCCGGCAGCCTCGCCGACGATCGCGATCGCGCGAGGGTCGCACTGGCGTCGTGCGAGTTGCGCACGACTCGTATCCCCACAGCGCGCGTGCGGCTCGATTCGTTGGTCGCTGCACCCAACAAGGAAACAGCGAGGCAGGCCCGCCTCTGGGCCGCCCGTTCGGCCCTTGCCGCCGGCGATCGCGATGCCGTCTCCGGCTACCTGCGTGATCTCAATGCGAACGCGCTGCAGTGGGAGCTGATCTCGTCATCGCTCGCGGCTTCTGAATACGCGCGGGCCGAGTCGTTGCTGACGGTGCAGGCGACAAACGGCGATTACCGAGACGAAGCATCGCGCGTCTTGCGCGAGTTGTGGGGGGCCGGACGCATTGAATCCGCCGAAGCCATTTTGCGGCGATACGACGGCTCTCGTGTCCGTGAAGATCGGCGCGCTGCGATGCACTTCGCGCTCGGCGAGTTGAACGTCCGCGCCGGTCGCGATACCGTGGCGCGGCGACACCTGTTGTTGGCGACGTCCCTCGCCGGCCGTGATTCCATCACGCTGCGTGAAGCAACCATTCGTCTCGCGCTGCTCAGTCTTTCCGCAGTCGCGTCGACCCGTGAAGTTGACTCGGTGTTTGCCCGACAGGACAGCGTCGTACGCAACATGCAGTACGCGCGCCGCGTGCGGGAACAGCTGCTGCTGGTGTCGTTGCTTGAAAAGAAGCCGGATCCGACTGGCGCATCGCTCTATCTCGCGGCGGAAGTCGCGCGGGATTCGTTGCGCGCCCCGAAGCTGGCACAGGCGCTGTTTCTGCGAGTTGCGCGGGAGGTGACTGGCTCGCCTCTGGTGCCGCAAGCGTACTACGCGGCCGCGTTGCTCTCGCCCGACAGCGCGCCACAGTGGCATGCGCGCATTTTTGCTGACTTTCCAAATTCCTCGGTCGCGGCCTTTATGCGCGGCGACGATCCGGGCACCAAACCGGATTTTATCAGCACACCGGAATTGTTGAAATTCAGTTGGACTGAAGGTGCTCGACTCTGGGCTGACTCAGTGCGCAAACTGCGCACGGCTCGAAGCGGTGCACCGGCTCTTCCCGTGAAGAAGTAGCATACTACCCGCGTAATACATGACTCCTTCTGCGTCGCCTGCAACATCGCCGCCCGCTGCCACGGTAGCCGGTCTGCACTTCCGCAACCCGATTGTGCTCGCGTCGGGCACGGCGGGATACGGTCGTGAGATCGAGGATGTGGTCGATCTGTCGGCGATCGGTGGCATCGCTACCAAGGCGGTGAGTGTGGAGCCGAGGCACGGCGCGAAGCCGTTGCGCGTGAGCGAGTTTGCCGGCGGGATGATCAACGCGATTGGACTGGCCAATCCAGGCCTTGATGCCGTGCGCGCCGAGGCATTGCCTTGGCTGGCGCGTTCGTTCCCTGAAACGCGCGTCATCGTAAACGTGGTCGGCTACAGCATCGAAGATTTTGAGGCGGTGGTCGGCGGTCTCGATGGTGAACGAGGCGTCGATGCCTTCGAGTTGAACGTCAGCTGTCCCAACGTGAAAGCCGGCGGGATGGAGTTTGGCGCCGATCCCGCCGCACTCGCTGCGCTGGTGAAAGCAACGCGGGCGCGTACCGTACGACCCATCTTTGTGAAGTTGTCGCCCACGCTGGGCGCCGGAATTGTCGATGCGGCGCGGGTTGCGATCGATAGCGGAGCGGATGGGTTGACGCTCGTGAACACGATGCCCGGGCTGGTCATCGACACCGCACGCCGCAAGCCGAAAATCGGCTTCGGAACCGGTGGCGTGAGCGGACCCGCGCTGTTGCCCTTCGGTGTGCTCGCGACGTGGCGCGTCAGTCGAGCGCTCCCGAACGTGCCGATCATTGGTCTCGGGGGCGTCTCCACCGCCAACGACGCGTTGCAGTACATCATCGCCGGTGCCTCACTCGTGGGCGTGGGCACCGCGGCCCTGCGCGATCCACGGGCACCTGAGCGCATCGCTCGCGATCTGGCGAAGTGGGCCCGCGAACATCGCGTGACAGACATACGGACACTGACCGGCACACTGGAATGGCCTTCATGACCACGCTCCCCGACGCTACTGGATCTGCGACTGGATCAGCCGCCGACGCGCTGCCGTCGGACGCCATCCCCATCGTCGCGTTGGATGTGTCGGATCTCGCAAGAGCGCGTGCAATCGTCCAGCAACTCGGCAGTAGTTGCGCTTTCTACAAAGTGGGGCTCGAGCTCTTCGCCGCCGAAGGGCCGGCGGTGGTCGCCTGGCTCCGCGACGCGGGGAAGGAGGTCTTTGTCGACCTCAAGCTGCACGACATCCCGAACACGGTCCGGAGCGCGGCGCGCTCAGTCGCGCGGCACGGCGCCTCGCTGCTGACCGTCCACGCGTCGGGGGGCACCGAAATGATCAGCGCCGCGGTCGAAGGCGCCAACGAGGCGTCGGACGGCCGCTGCGGCATCCTGGGCGTCACGATCCTGACCAGTCTCGACGCAGCTGGCGTCGAACAGGCTTGGGGGCGGACGGGGGTCAGCGTAGAGCAGGAGGTCGTCCGGCTGGCCGGACTGGCCCGGGTGGCATCGGCGGCGGGCGTAGTCTGCTCCGGCCACGAAGCGGCAGCTGTCCGGGCGGCCTACGGGCCGACGCTCGGCACGCTGGTGCCGGGAATCAGGCTCACCGGGGGCGACGCCCACGACCAGCGGCGCGTGATCACGCCGGCGGCGGCGGTGGTGGCTGGGGCGCGTTGGCTGATCCTCGGGCGGGCAGTGACTGGCGCGGCTGACCCGGTGGCCGCGATGATGCGCGTCCGCTCAGCACTTGCCCAAGTGACGTAAGTCGTCTACGATTCAGGTCTTGCCCAGTTTCGGGTTCGGTTTTTTCGGCTTCTGGCGGACAAAAATCGCATTCGTGGGCAGGAATTCGTAGACCGACCCGCCGGTCACATTCGCTTCACGCGTGCGCGGGATCGGAAGCTGTGCAGAGGAGGTTTCCCTCTCATTTTGGCTTCGCGATGCATCACGCGTGATGGACACATGGGGAGCCCGGCCGGCCAACGAGAGTTGGTGCGGGAGGCTCCGTCGATGCATACGCGTCGAGGTATCCCGTGAAAGTTCGTAGCAGCGTTAAGCCGATTTGTGAGCACTGCAAGGTCGTCAAGCGACAGGGCGTGACTCGCATCATCTGCAAGCGCAACCCCAAGCACAAGCAGCGTCAGGGCTAAGGGGAGCGCTCACATATGGCACGTATCGCAGGCGTCGATCTCCCGCGCGACAAAAAGGTTGAGATCGGACTTACCTACATCTTTGGAATCGGCCGCGCGATGGCGCAGAAGATTCTTGCTGCGGCTGGTGTAAATCCCGCGCAGCGCATCCGCGATCTCAACGACGCGGACGTCAACAAGCTCCGTCAGGAAATCGAGCGCAATCATCGCGTCGAAGGTGCACTGCGCACTGAAGTCGCGATGAACATCAAGCGCCTGATGGACATCGGCTCGTATCGTGGCACGCGGCACCGTCGTGGCTTGCCCACGCGTGGGCAGCGCACGCACACCAACGCGCGCACCAAGAAGGGGCCGCGCCGCGCTATCGCGGGCAAGAAGAAGGTGACCAAGTAAACCATGGCTACCGCAAAGAAGACCAAGCGCGTCGTCGAG
>JBKJTE010000226.1:0-29924 GCA_046590495.1 Gemmatimonas sp.
CGATCGTCGCCGCGCTGATGGCCGGTCCGCTCGCCGGCACAGCCGCCGCGCAGGATGACAAGGTCTATCCTATCAATGAGCTCACCAACCCACCGAAGCTTACATCCACTGCACTTGCGGCACGTCTCATTCAGGAGTCCTACCCGGCCGACCTGCGCAACCGCGGCGTCGGTGGCATGGTCGAATTGCAGTTCATTGTCGACGCGAAGGGCAAGGTCGAACCGGGCTCCGTCGAAATCGTCGATGCGACGCAGACGGCGCTCGGTGAAGCTGCCAAGAAGGTCATCTCACGTCTCGATTTCTCGCCGGGGAAGCTCAATGGGACCTCGGTCAAGACGAAAGTGGTGCTGCCCATCATCTATAAGCCGCAGTAACCAACGCATCGTTGGTTGCTGCAAGCACGACTCTGCACGAGTCGTAACGCACAAGAAGCCGTCGGTCCTCGCAATACACCGCGAGCTGATGGCCACGAAGCCGATCGCCTTGGGGTGATCGGCTTCGTCCATTTCAGCCGGTCTTTTGTCCGCTGCGCTGGTTGCTGTATTCGCGGCGCAGTAGCTTCCCGCACCATGTCCATGCGCGAAAAACTCGAACGGCTTGCAGTCGCACGCGACGCAGCTGAACAGGGCGGTGGTGCGGCGCGACTTGCCGCACAACACGCCAAAGGGAAACTGTCGGCGCGCGAGCGCCTTGACGTCCTCCTCGACGAAGGTTCGTTCAGCGAAATTGACCGATTTGTTGTGTCTCGATCGGTCGCTGAGGGCGAGACGCCGATTTACGGAGACGGCGTCGTTACGGGATACGGTCGCATCGAAGGGCGACTGGTGTACGTCTTCTCGCAGGACTTCACCGTCTTCGGTGGTTCGCTCTCCGAATCGCACGCGGCCAAGATCTGCAAAATCATGGATCTTGCCGTCAAGAACGGTGCGCCGGTGATCGGACTGAACGACTCCGGTGGTGCACGCATTCAGGAAGGCGTTGTCTCACTCGGCGGTTACGCAGACATCTTTCTGCGCAATACGCTCGCGTCAGGGGTCATCCCGCAGATCTCGGCGATCCTCGGCCCGTGCGCCGGCGGCGCAGTGTATTCGCCCGCGATCACCGACTTTATCTACATGGTGCGCGGGACGAGCTACATGTTCGTCACTGGCCCGAACGTGGTGAAAACGGTCACGCACGAAGACGTGACGATGGAAAAGCTTGGCGGCGCTGACACGCATGCCGGCACCAGCGGTGTGGCGCACTTTGCATGCGATTCCGAACTGGCGTGTCTGCAGCAGATTCGCGAACTGTTCCGCTTCGTGCCGTCCAACAACGTCGACGATCCACCGCGCGGTGTGGGGCGCGATCCGCACGATCGTCGCGACGAAGGACTGCTCGACGTCGTGCCCGACAATCCGAACAAGCCGTATGACATGCACGAAGTCATCGGACGTATCGTCGACGATGGCGAGTTCTACGAAGTCATGCCCGACTACGCCGGCAACATCCTTATCGGCTTCGCCCATCTCGGCGGGTACAGCGTCGGTATCGTCGCCAATCAGCCGTCTGTGCTCGCTGGTGTGCTGGACATCAACGCGTCAATGAAAGCAGCGCGTTTTGTGCGCTTCTGCGATTGCTTCAACATTCCGATCGTCACGTTCGAAGACGTTCCTGGATTTCTTCCTGGCGTGGCGCAGGAACACGGCGGCATCATCAAGCATGGCGCCAAGCTGCTGTACGCGTACTGCGAAGCGACGGTCCCCAAGTTGACCGTGATCACGCGCAAGGCATACGGCGGAGCGTACGACGTGATGAGCTCAAAGCACATCCGCGGCGACTTCAACATCGCGTGGCCCACTGCAGAAATCGCAGTGATGGGTCCGAAGGGCGCCGTCGAAGTGCTGTATCGCAAGGAAATCGCTGACAGCAGCGATCCGGTCGCGGCAACGGACGCGCGCGTGAGCGAGTACACCGAGAAGTTTGCGAACCCCTACATCGCGGCCGCATACGGTTACGTCGACGACGTCATCGATCCGCGAGACACGCGTCCGCGACTCATCAGTGCGCTCGATACGCTGCGCGGAAAGCGCGATCGGAATCCGCCGAAGAAGCACGGAAACCTCCCGCTGTGAGCAACGGCATGCTCCGCAAAGTGCTCATCGCGAACCGGGGTGAAATCGCTCTCCGCGTCATACGCGCCTGTCAGGAACTCGGCGTCAAAACGGTCGCCGTCTATTCGGACGCCGATGCGCATGCCCCGCATGTGCGCGAAGCAGACGAAGCAGTCAACATTGGACCGCCGCCGGCAGCCCAGAGCTACCTGCTTGGCGATCGACTGATCGAAGTCGCACTGCGTATGGGTGCCGACGCGATTCACCCGGGCTATGGTTTCCTGTCCGAGCGTGCGTGGTTTGCGCGTGCAGTCCGCGATGCGGGACTCGTCTTCATCGGACCGCCCGCCGAGTCCATCGAAGCGATGGGGTCCAAGACCGCCGCGCGCCAGTTGGTGATCGCGGCCGGTGTGCCGGTTGTTCCGGGCACGACCGAAGCGCTTCGCGATGCCGACGAAGCGAAAGTGGTGGCGGACAAGTTCGGTTACCCGGTCTTGCTCAAGGCCGCAGCCGGCGGGGGCGGCAAAGGCATGCGTGTCGTTCACTCAGCCAGCGAACTCGCCGATGCACTCGCGTCGGCGCAGCGCGAAGCGCGTAATGCGTTCGGCGATGACGCGGTCTACGTCGAGAAATACATCGAAGGGCCGCGTCACATCGAAATTCAGATCCTCGCTGACTCGTACGGCAACGTGATCCATCTGGGCGAACGCGAGTGTTCCGTCCAACGCCGGCATCAGAAGATGATCGAGGAGGCGCCAAGCGTTGCGGTGTCGGCTGCGTTACGGGCGGAGATGGGTGCGACTGCTGTCGCAGCGGCTCGCGCGGCCGGGTACGTGAATGCCGGCACGTGCGAGTTCCTGCTCGATAAGAATGGGTCGTTCTACTTCCTGGAGATGAACACGCGCATTCAGGTCGAGCATCCGGTCACTGAACTGGTGATGGGTCTTGATCTGGTGCAGTGGCAGATTCGCATTGCGTCGGGTCAACCACTGCCGTTCGCGCAGAAGGATTTTCATCCGCGCGGTTGGGCGATTGAATGCCGCATCACCAGCGAAGATCCAACCAACGGATTTCTTCCATCCACCGGTCGCGTTGAATATCTGCACGTGCCGAGTGGTCCTGGGGTGCGTTGGGACGGTGGCATCGAAACAGGCAGCGAGATCGGGCTCTACTACGATCCGATGCTCGCCAAGCTCATCGTGCACGCACCAACGCGCGCACTCGCGGTCGCCCGCATGCGTCGAGCACTGCTTGAACTCACCATCGACGGCGTTGAGACCTCGCGCGGGTTTCATCTGCGCGTGATGGATCATCCTGCATTCAAGAGCGGCGATATCACCATCCAGTGGCTGGAGCAGACGTTGCCGGAGCTGACGCGTCCTGTGGCCGACCCGACCGCGCTCCGTCTGGCCGCGATTGCCGCGGCACTCGTGACGCATGCGGAGCGCACTGCGGGCGCACCTGCGCGGGCGTCAATCGATGACCGGTCGAGCGACGGTCCATCAAGTTCGGGCAAACCGTCGTGGGCTGCGGTGGCCCGTCGTGACTCTCTGAGGAGCAGCTGATGGCCCGACGCGGAGGACGATCGGCGCGCGGGAATCGAGCAGCGGTCGAAGCGGCAACGCGGCAGCGCCAACGCGCCGAATCGGTCGCGACGATTCGCATCGAAAGTATTGCAGCCGGCGGAGACGGTGTCGGTCGCGCTGAAGGCCTCGCGTGCTTCGTTCCGCGCACGGCGCCGGGCGACGTCGCGCAGGTCGCGCTGCAAACACACGCGCGTCATGCGCGCGGCCGCGTGCTGCAGCTACTCGAAACGTCACCGTTGCGCGTTGAGGCCACCTGTCGCCACTACGATGGCGATCGGTGCGGCGGGTGCCAGCTGCAACATCTCAACGTCGACGCACAACGGGACGCGCGTCTGACCATTGTGCACGACGCGCTGCGACGTATCGGCAAACGCGAAGTGCCGCGCGCGACACTCGTGTCGGGTCAGGCGTGGGCCTACCGCGGACGTCTGACGTTAACGCTCAAGCCGCGCGGGACCTCGTGGATTGGCGGATTGCATCCGTACGACGATGCATCGCGAGTCTTTGCGCTTGAAGAGTGCAGCATTGCCCATCCATCGCTGGTGGATGCGTGGCACGCAGTGCGCGCGCAGATGCGTGGATTGCCCAAAGCGTTGACGCTCCGCGTCGCACTTCGTCGCGTTGCGCTCGAGAGTGCGTCAACGGCGGGGAAGGCAGCGATCGCGATCGTAATCAGCGGCGGTACGTCGTGGCCGGAATCCGAAGCATGGGGCGTTGCACTGCGCCGTTCCCATGATGCGATCGTCGCCGTGTGGTGGGAGCGCGACGATGGCGAGCGTGTCGCGATTGTCGGCGGTGGCGACATCGATGTGACTGCGGCTGATTGGACTCCGGCTGACGTTGCCGCCGATCGTGACGCGATCGATATCGGCCCCGATGCGACAGAAGCCCTCGCCTTCGCGCAGGTGAACGAGGAAGTCGCGCAGGCGTTACGTGCGTTCGTCGTTGAGCAGGTGAGCGGGCTGGCACCTTCGCACGCCATCGATGCGTACGCGGGCGTCGGGATTCTCAGTCAGCTGCTCGCAAGTGCCGGTGTGCGGGTCACAGCCATCGAAGCGGACGAAGCCGGTGTCCAGCAGGCGCGTCGTCGTCTGGCCCATGCGACGGGCGCGCGCGTTGTCTGCGACACGGTCGAGAGTGCACTGGCGGCTGCGCTCCCCGCTGATGTGGTGGTGCTCAATCCGCCGCGTCGTGGCGTGGACATACGCGTAACCGCGTTGCTCGCCGACGCGGCATCCAAAGGCGTGCGCGGGATTGTGTACGTCAGCTGTGATCCGGCGACTTTGGCGCGCGATGTCGCGCGCCTCGCTTCGTGGCGCATCGCGGCGCTGCGGTGTTTCGACATGTTTCCGCAAACCGCGCACGTGGAAACCGTCTGTGTGCTTGTTCCGGAGCTCGCGTGAAATACGTCGTCGAAGTGAACGGCGAACGAGTGACCGTCGATCTGGACGGCACACACGCGACCGTCAACGGCGAACGATTCGCGGTCGGGCTGACGCCGGTGGTCGGGACGCCGGTTCGGCTGGTGCGTGTCGGCGAGGAGGTTCATCGCATCGTTGCCCGTCGCGGTGCGCAACGCGGTGCCTGGGCGCTCGACGTGGACGGTGAGCGCTACACCGTTGATGCACTGGATGAACGGATGCGGACGCTCCGTGACCTCACAGACGCGTCGAAAGCGGCGTCTGGGCCGGCGCCACTGGTTGCGCCAATGCCAGGGCTGGTAGTGCGCGTGAGCGTCGCAGTCGGCGACGCTGTGAGCGCAGGGCAGGGGCTCGTGGTGGTCGAAGCCATGAAAATGGAGAACGAACTTCGCGCCACGACGGCCGGTGTGGTCACGGCCGTGCGCGCGATTCCAGGCACCGCCGTCCAAAAGGGGGCGGTGCTGGTCGAGCTGGCGCCGATCCCCGTACCCTAACGCGGGGCTCGGCGCCAACGAACATCATGCCGTGGCGGGGGCCTGACGGCGCATGCGGTTGATGCCCTTGACCACCATAAAGATCGCGAACGCCACGATCAGGAAGGTCAGCACCTGATTCAGAAACAGGCCGTAGTTGAGTGTCGCCGCGCCGGCCTTTTTTGCCTCCTCGAGCGTGGCATACGGTCCGCCTTTCAGTGCGATGAAGCGGTTCGAAATGTCGACGCCGCCGGTAAGCAGCCCGACGATCGGCATGATGATATCCGTGACCAGGCTGTCCACGATCTTGCCAAAGGCACCGCCAATGACCACGCCGACCGCGAGGTCCATCACGCTGCCCTTCATCGCGAATTCCTTGAATTCCGACATCAGCCCCATCGGCCACTCCCCGTAGAAGTTGCAGCGGTCGTCGTCGGCCCCGGGGATGAGACAGATGCGCTCCGCCGGCCCATCATGCGGACGGGACGAGGACCGGGCAAGGGAATGTGTCGACGTCAGCAGGCCGGCCTTCGGTGAGAGACGGGAATGATCGGTCGGATTGACAGATGGACCCGGGTCGGGTAAGCTTTGATTCTGTCACACATCCGCCCGCGGTAGGACAAGCTGTACTGCAGTTTTCGCGGGGGATTGCTTCCGGTCGATCGTGATCGCACGAGCGTGACCTGCCTGGTGCTTCGGCGCCAAGGGGCGGATCACGCATTCTTGTGTCACAGTCGATGTTTTTCCGCAAGAATCCAGAGGGGTAGGCCCGCTCCGGGCACACCTCGTTCAGGGCGCCCGATGGGTGCCTCACCAAGACGCACCAATGAAGACTTACAGCGCGACTCCGAAAGATATCGATCGTCGGTGGTACATCGTGGATGCCGAGGGCATGGTGTTGGGACGCCTCGCATCGGAAGTCGCGAAGATCATCCGCGGCAAACACAAGCCAATGTTCACGCCGCACATGGACACCGGCGATTTCGTCATCGTCATCAACGCCTCCAAGGTGCAGGTGACGGGACGTAAGGCTGAACAGAAGACCTACTTCAGCCACACTGGCTACATGGGCCACGAGAAGCATACACCGTTCGCGTCGGTGCTCGCATCGCACCCTGAGCGCGTCATCGAGAAGGCCGTTTACGGCATGCTTCCCAAGACGGCCCTCGGCCGTCAGGTGCTCCGCCGCAAGCTGCGCGTCTACGCTGGTGCCGATCACCCGCATGTGGCGCAGGTCCCTGCGACGCTGTCGTTCTCCAACGCTGAGGCCAAGTAATGTCGGACCAGATCCAGGCCGTCGGCCGTCGCAAGCGGGCAGTTTGCCGCCTCTATCTCAAGCCCGGCTCGGGCAAGTGGGATGTGAACGGCCGCACGCTCGGTGACTATTTCCCGCGCCCGACGCTCGTCTCCGCCATCCAGCAGCCGTTTACGCTGACCGATACCCTCGGTCGCTTTGACATCAAGGCGGTCCTCGACGGCGGTGGTGTCGCCGGTCAGGCTGGTGCAGTGCGTCTCGCCATTGCGCGTGCTCTGGTCAAGCTCGACGAAAGCAACCGCAAGAAATTGCGCGAGTTCGGCCTCCTCACGCGCGATGCGCGCGAGGTGGAACGTAAGAAGCCGGGCCGTTCCGGCGCCCGTAAGCGCTTCCAGTTCTCCAAGCGTTGAGCCCGGCGGCTCCGGCCGCCACTCACCGTATCCTGCACGCCTTCTGAGCCTGGTGCGGGTGCCCCGATCTTCACGATCGCGGTCGCACCGGGCGACGACGAAGGCGGACGAATCCAAAACCTCCAGTCGTACTCAACATGTCAAGTCCGTCCCTCGAGCAACTGCTTGCCGCGGGCGTTCACTTCGGGCACCAGACCCGTCGTTGGAACCCCAAGATGCGCCGCTTCATTTTCGCGGAGCGCAACGGCATTCACATCATTGACCTGCAGAAGACCCTCCGGCAGATCGAACTCGCGCAGAAGCTCGTGCGCGAAGTCGTTCTCCGCGGCGAAACAGTCCTTTTCGTCTGCACCAAGCGCCAACTCGCCGCCATCGTCCAGGCGGAAGCCGAGCGTTGCGGTGGAATGTTCGTGACTGAGCGTTGGTTGGGCGGTATGCTCACCAACTTCCAGACGGCCAAGAAGCAGATCCGCAAGCTCAAGGAACTCGAGGCCGGTGCGGAAGACGGCACGCTCGCGAATTACACGAAGAAGGAACAGCTCCTCATGTCGCGTCAGCGCGAGAAGCTCTCCAAGTATCTTTCGGGCATCAAGACGATGACGCGCCTCCCGGGGTTGCTCTTCATCATCGATTCCAAGAAGGAACGCATCGCCGTCAGCGAAGCGAACAAGCTTGGTGTACCGATCGTCGCTATCGTCGACACGAATGCCGATCCGGATCTCATCACCGTTCCGATCGCGGGCAACGACGACGCCATCCGCTCCGTCGAGCTGATCGCCAAGGCGATCTCCGACACGATCGACGAAGCGCGCCGCGAGGCACCGTCGCGTCCGGCCGACGAAGAGCAGGAGAGCTACGTCTACAGCACCGATCGTGGCGCCGAACCCGCTGGCCGCGGTGATCGTGGCGACCGTGGTGGCAGCGCCCCTGCAGGCGCCGGCCGCGGCGGAGAAGATGAAAAGCGTCGCCGCCCGCGTCGCCGTCGGGCCAAGCCCGAAGCGATCGCCGCGCTCCGCAAGCCGGGAGCTGAAGGCGCCGCCGAAGGTGGTGCCACCGAAGAAGCCGGCGATGCCGGCGCCAATTCGGGCGAAGCAGCCGAGTGACCCACGAAGTGCGCACGTCGTGATGACGTGCGCTTAGTACAACGTGGCAACACCTGGGCGCCGCCGGTTTCAACCGGCGGCGTTCGTACAACAGAACCAGTGCCGTACCTGTCCAGCACCCGATGCAGGCCCCGCAGCACGCGGAAATCCCGATAGACCGACGACATTTTTCATATAGGCATGACGATGACGACACCGATCACGGCCAAGGCTGTCTCGGAGCTCCGCCAGCGCACCGGCGCCGGCATGATGGATTGCAAGAAGGCACTCGAAGAGACGGGTGGCGAGATGGACGCGGCCGTTGAGTACCTCCGCTCCAAGGGCATCGCCAAGGCAGAGAAGCGCGCCGACCGTTCAACGAGCGAAGGGATCGTCGGTGGGGAGCTCCTGGACCACGGTCGCTCCGGCGTTCTCGTCGAAGTCGCCTGCGAAACGGACTTCGTTGCACGCAACGAAGACTTTGGGGCGTTCGTTCACACCCTCGTCGCGCAGATGGCCAAGTCGACCGCAAAAACGGCCGGCGAATTCCTCGCGGAGACCTATCACGGCGACGCGACCCAGACGGTCGATCAGTATGTAAAAATCACGGCCGCGAAGACGGGCGAAGCGGTCAACGTGAAGAAGATCGCGCGCTTTGATGCTGGCGAGTCTGGTCTGGTCGGTATGTATCGCCACCACAACGGCAAGCTCGGCACGCTCGTGCAAATCACAGCCTCGTCGCCGGAAGTCGCCAAGCATGAGTCGACGCATCAGTTGGTCAAGTTCATCGCCGAACACATCGCCGCCTCGGCCCCACTCGCAGTCGATCGCAACGGTGTGCCTGCCGACAAGGTCGAAAGCGAGCGACGCATCGGTGAAGAGCAGGCTCGCGAAGCCGGCAAGCCGGAAGCGATGATCGAAAAGATCGCGACGGGCAAGGTCGAGGCGTTCCTTAAGGACGTGACGCTCATGCCACAGCCGTGGGTGCGCGACCCGGCAATCACGATTGCCGCGCTGGTCAAGGATCACGCCGAGCGTGCTGGCGGGACGATCGTGGTCGATGGCTTTGCGCGTTTGCAGCTGGGCGCAGACTGAGCGCGGACGTGAGCGACTCAACGCCCGCAGATGCCGGCGACGGCGCGTCGGTGGCTTCGGCCACCGACGCGCTGCGTTATCCGCGCGTACTGCTGAAGCTCTCGGGTGAAGCACTCGCCGGCGACAAAGGGGTTGGCTTCGATTTCGACCGTATCGGTTTCTTTGCGGACCAGATCGTTCGTGTCGCACGTATGGGCGTTCAGCTCGGCCTGGTGATCGGCGGCGGCAACATCGTGCGCGGTGCCCAGCTTTCGCAGATGGGGATGGATCGCGTCGGTGCCGACTACATGGGAATGCTTGGTACCGTGATCAACGCGCTCGCGCTTCAGGATACCCTCGAAAAGCGGGGACTCGAGACCCGCGTGATGACCGCGATCCGCATGGAGGAGCTTGCAGAGCCGTACATTCGTCGTCGCGCATTGCGTCACCTTGAAGTTGGTCGCACTGTCATCTTTGCTGCAGGCACGGGCAATCCGTACTTTTCGACGGACACGGCGGCGGTGTTGCGTGCGATCCAGATGAAAGCAGATGTCATCATCAAGGCCACCAGCGTTGATGGCGTCTATTCTGCCGATCCGAAGAAGGACCCGAATGCCAGCTTGTACGAGACGATCAGCTATCGCGACGTGATGCTCGAAGAGTTGCGGGTGATGGATCAGACAGCCATCACGCTGTGCAAGGAGAATCAGTTGCCGCTGGTCGTGCTCAACGTCCACACCCCGGGCTCAATCGAACGCGCAGTGCGCGGCGAACGCATCGGGACACTCGTTTCCTGAGTATGTCATGAGCACAATCGCACAGATTCTGAAGGACACCAAGACCGGTATGGAGAAGGGACTCGAGAACTCGAAGCGTGAGTTCTCTGGGATTCGTTCCGGCAAAGCGTCACCGAGCATGCTCGACACGATTCGTGTCGAAGCATACGGCACCACTGTGCCGCTCAATCAGGTCGCGTCGGTATCTGCACCCGAGCCGCGCATCCTGCTCGTCACCCCGTTCGACAAGGGACAGGCGAAGGCGATTGAGAAGGCGATCCGCGAGTCGGATCTTGGCCTCGATCCGGCCCATCAGGGCGGCGTAATCCGAGTGCCGCTGCCGTCGATGAACGAGCAGCGCCGAAAGGAACTTGTGAAGGTGCTCAACAAGCTTGCCGAGGACGGTCGCATCGCGATCCGTCACGCGCGCACCGATGCGCGCGAAAAAGTGAAGAAGCTTGATGGCATCTCCGAAGACGACAAGAAGCACGCTGAAAAGGATCTGCAGAAGTTGCACGACGACGCCATTGGCAAGCTGGATGCACTGCTGAAGGCAAAAGAAGCTGAAGTGATGGAGGTCTGAGTCCGCGCTGCGGACCAGATCCCTATGTGCCCGTCCCCATCGGCCCCGATGCCTGACTCCGAGTCAGCGCTGCTCGCTCGCGTGCGAGTCCACGGCGCCGTGCCCCGGCACATTGCAATCATCATGGATGGCAACGGCCGATGGGCGCGTGAACGACACATGCCGCGCCCGTTTGGTCATCGCTCTGGGATGAAAGCCGTTCGCTCGGTCGTCGAGGGATGTCTCGAGGCGGGCGTCGAATGGTTGTCGCTGTTTGCGTTTTCGCAGGAGAACTGGCAGCGCCCGGAGACTGAAGTGTCGGCGCTGATGTCGCTCCTCGAGGAGTACATCGCGCGTGAAGCCGCTGAGTTGCGTCAACAGGGCGTTCGCGTGCGCGTGCATGGCGAGCTCGATCGACTGAGTCCACCCGCTGCTGCCGCCGTACAGCGGATCATGCGCGACACGGAAGGTGGAGAGAAGCTCGGTCTCAATCTCTTCATTTCGTACGGCGGCAGAGCTGAACTCGTGCGTGCTGCGCGTCTGCTTGCCGAGGATGTGCAGAGCGGCGTGCTGACCGCCGACGCGATCGACGAAGCGGCTTTTCGTGCGCGGCTGTTCACTGCCGACTGTCCTGATCCAGACCTGCTCATTCGCACGTCCGGCGAACAACGCCTGTCGAACTTTCTACTGTGGCAAGTGGCGTACGCAGAACTCTATATCTCGAGCGTGCTGTGGCCGGATTTCGGCCGTCCTGCACTCTACGAAGCGATCCTTGATTTTCAGCGCAGAGATCGTCGCTTTGGCCGTGTCACCGCGTGACGCAGCGGTTTCGGGTCGGTTGATCGCGTGAACGAAACCATCCGTAGAGTAATCGTCGCGCTCATCGGCGCGCCCATTGCCATTGGGCTGATCTGGTTAGGCGACGCGGCGTTGGCGACCTTGGCGAGTGTGTTGTCAGCGATTGCAGCGTGGGAGTTCTATCGCATCGTGCGCGAAGCCGGGGGATTCCCACTCGCGCCGATCGGTATCATGCTTGCAGCGCTCGCACCGATTGCCGTCCACGCGCAGTACCTCGGCGTGCTGCAGTTTCCGATCGCGGTTCCGACGCTTGTGGTGCTCGGTGTGATTGCCGCCTCGATCTGGCTACGACGTGTTGATGAGCATCCCATCAGCGCTGCAGCGACCACCGTCCTTGGTGTGTTGTATACCGGAGGCACGTTGAGCTACGCGTACGCGCTGCGATATTTCGGCTACGCCGTCGGCGAGACGGCGGGCGCGCTCGTCGTCGTTTTGCCGGTGCTGCTGACGTGGGCGAGCGATACGGGCGCGTTCTTCACGGGACGGTTGATCGGCGGACGCAAGTTGATGCCGTCGGTGAGTCCGGCAAAAACGATTTCCGGCGCGATTGGTGCGCTGGTCACAACCGTTGCGATCTGTGCACTCTACGTCCAGTTCGGGCTCAAGCCGTACGCGCAACTCGCGTTCAGTCCCTGGGGACTCGCGATGTTTGCGATCGGAATCAGCGTCGCGGCGCAGATCGGTGACCTTGCCGAATCGTTGTTCAAGCGCGAGGCCGGCGTGAAAGACAGCGGCACGCTGTTTCCTGGACACGGCGGCGTGCTTGATCGTCTCGACTCCTTGTTCTTCGTGTTGCCGGTTGCGTACGTGCTGTATGGGTGGCTGCTGATTCCCGCGCCGACGTCATGACGGTCGAGAGCGAGACGCGCACCACACCGAGCCTCATGGAGCCGATGCATGGCATCGGGCACGACGCACCCAGCAAGCCTGTCGGTGTCGCGATTTTAGGCTCGACGGGCTCGATCGGACAGAGCGCGCTGCGAGTGCTCGAACGTCAGCCACACCGCTTCACGCCCGTCGCACTAACGGCCCACGCAAACGCTGACGCCCTGCGCAGACAGGTTGAACGATGGAAGCCGGGCTATGTCGGGCTGGTGAAGGGCGAGATGCCGTCCGGTGCCGCGTGGGCGCAGGGTGCCGATTGCCTGGTGGAAGCGGCGACGCGCGACGATGCGGCGATTGTGCTGAATGCGGTGGTCGGCGCGGCCGGGTTGCAGGCCACGCTGGCGGCGCTGCGCGCGGGGAAACGGGTCGCACTCGCAAACAAGGAAACGCTGGTCATGGCCGGCGCGATCGTGAATCAAGTGGCCGCGCTCCACGGCGGAACGCTCGTCCCCGTCGACAGCGAACATTCCGCCATTCTGCAGTGCATGGCGGGTCGTAAGCCCAACGAAGTGCGTCGACTGGTCCTCACGGCTTCCGGCGGACCGTTCCGCACGTGGTCGGCTGACCGGATTGCCCAGGCCACCGTTGCAGACGCACTGAACCACCCCACTTGGCAGATGGGGAGCAAGATCACCATCGATAGTGCGACGCTCGCGAACAAGGCGCTTGAGGTCATCGAGGCGCACCACCTGTTCGGCGTACCGTACGATCGCATCCAGGTGGTCGTGCATCCGCAGAGCATCATCCACTCGTTTGTGGAGTTCGTGGACGGCAGTGTTCTTGCCCAGATGGGGGTCCCGTCAATGGAGCTCCCGATTCTCTATGCGCTGACCTGGCCGGAACGCGTGCCGGACAGTGGCGTACCATTGTTCGATCCCGTGGCGCTCGGCAGCCTGACGTTTGAGCCCGTCCGATTCGCCGATTTCCCGATGTTGCAGCTTGGGATCCAAGCCGGGCGGGACGGCGGCGCCGCTCCGGCGGTGTACAACGCCGCCAATGAAGTGGCTGTGGCGCATTTTCTCGCGGGGCGCCTCCGTTTTGGAGAAATTGCCTCGCTGGTTGCTGGCGCGCTTGGCTCGTTGGTCGAACTGCCGGGGGCGTCGCTCGACTCCCTTATGGCAGCCGACGCGGCTGCGCGCCGTCACGTGCATGAACAGGTGAGCTCGTGAGCGTTTTCTCGACAGTATCTCCGTACGTCGCCCCACTGGTGGTCTTTGGCCTGGTTGTGTTCGTCCACGAACTGGGCCATTTCCTCGCCGCAAAACTGACAGGTGTTTATGCGCCTGTGTTCTCGCTCGGTTGGGGACGGCGTCTCTTTGGCATTCGACACGGCGAGACCGACTATCGCGTCTCGCTCATTCCGCTCGGCGGCTATGTGCGGATGGCAACCAAAGAAGACGACTCAATGGCGGGGATCGAGGGGGGCGCGGATCGTGGCTCGTTCGATCCGCCAACTGAACGACCCGACGAGATTCCAGAAGCATTGTGGGACCCTCAGGCGATGGCGCCGTTTGGTCCGAAGGCCGTCCCGCAAAGCCGCTGGGTCGAGAGCAAGTCTGTTCCGGCACGTGTATTTATTCTGTCGGCCGGCGTGATCATGAACATTCTGCTCACGCTCACGGTGTCGAGTGGAATTTTCTACGCCTACGGCACTGCGTATCGCCCCGCGGTCATCGATTCTGTGGTGACGGGCGCTCCGGCGGCCGCTGCCGGACTTGTCAGTGGTGATCGCATCGTTGCAATCAATGGCAAACCCATTCATGCCTGGGAGGACGTGCTTGATCGGGTCGCTCCAACCACATCAGGCACGCTGACGTTTGAAGTGGAGCGCAACGGCGCGCGACTGAGTAAGGTCGTTTCACCGATGGCTGCGGAAGTTGTTGACCCCGCAACGGGCGCGAAGCGGACCGTCGGGCGCGTTGGCATTCAAGTGCGCGACACCACGGCACACGAAGACGTCGGCGTGCTCGAGGCAGTTTCGAACGGTGGCATCGCGACATGGCGTATTGCCACCAGCGTTGTTGACGTGCTGACGGGACTCTTTTCGGGTACGGTATCGGCGAAGAATCTCGGCGGGCCGATTGCGATTGCCCGCACCTCTGTGCAGGCCGCGCGTAATGGTGCGGAGACGCTTTGGTCGTTGATCGCGGTGCTGAGTCTTAACATCGCGATTCTCAATCTCGTGCCGATCCCCGTGCTCGATGGCGGACAGATTCTGCTCGTGATTGCGGAGGCAGTGAAGGGGAGTGCGTTCAGCGGGCGCACCCGTGAAGCGTTTGCTCGTGTCGGCGTGTTGGCCGTGCTCGCGCTGATTCTGCTTGTCACGTTCAACGACATCCGCTCGGCATTTACGCGCTGATTCGATGAACTCCGCGACGGTGCGACGGTGCGTCTGTGCGGCCGTGGCGACCGCGTTGACGGCGTGTCATCGCGGTGCAGTGGTCAACGCGGCCGCGCCTGTGACCAGTATCCCCCGCGACGCCGCACGATTCGAGATCGACGCTGTCGACGACAGTACGGCCCGCTTTCGACCGCAGGAATCACAGTGGGTGCGCGTGGGAATGTCTGCGTATGCAGTTGATCCCGTCAATCGCGACGCCCTTGTTGCACGTCTGCGTATCGAGTCCATCAACGGCAGCGCGATGACAGCGCTCGTGACCTCACAGGTGGGGCGAGTGACGACCGCGCACTTCCTGCTGATTGCGCGCCCCGACGTGCCGTGGTGGCGTGCGCGTCACTTTTGGTGGGGTGCGGCGGCCGGTGGTGCGCTCGGCGCTGCCGCGACGACATTGGTGAAGTAATTCGCGAACACTCGGCGCGCGTCAGGGAGCGCGCGTTGCAGGTGCCGGCTGTGCTCAGCCGGGTAGCCCGCAGCCCAGGTAGATCCGCAAAAATACAGCACCCTCGCGTATGGTGCGTGACGCCGTCATCGTATCGCTGTATGTCGTGCAGCGAGGCAGCGAGGCTTCAACCTTGTAGCGACCGAAGACGAGCAATTTTCCCTCGACGCTGTCCGCGCGGAATGCGAGCCGTTCGCCGCCGTCCAACGGTGTGAAAACAAGGTGAATGTCATTCGGCTTCACGTCGAGTCTGATCGGCGCGCAGCTGCGGACCGGGAGTGAGATAGTCGCTTTCGGTGCGACGTTGATGCGAAGTGTCGTGTCGCGCTGCGCGGTCGGGCAGCCGAGTGGTGCGTCGTCGATGACCGCACGGAGATGCACGTCCCGCGCGCCCGCGCGCTCGCCCGTCCACGTTGCAATGCCGACGCGCTTTCCATCGACAAAAAGCGATGCATCGTCTGCGGTTTTCACGCTGATGCGGGTAGGCATGCCGGCCGCGTTTGTCGTTTGTGTCGCCGTCGATACGCCTGCTGCGTTGGTCGGCCTTGCGCCGCTCCCTGGCTTGACCGCGGCGGGGATCGAGTCGCGTCCGACGCCAAGCAGCGAATCGAGCCTGATCCCGTTGCGCGTTGAATCGTTCGCGAGTGAGTCTGCACGCGCGCGTGTGACCGCGTCGGCGGCCGCGCGCGACGCCACCAGGGCAATCGAATCGCTTGCGCCGTTGTCCCCGAATGTGCGCGACCAGAGACTGCCAGGGTTGGTGATGCGAAGAATGGCGGCGCTTCCAAGTAGCAGCACGGTGCTGATCCCAACTGTCCGCACCAGCGACGAGCGTCGAAATATCGAAGACGCAGACAGCGGCGGTGGCGGCGTGCCTACTTCGCCGGCCATCGGCGGCAACGGTGCGAACGGGCCTGCGGTGACAGCGCTCGGCGTGAGTTGCATCGCGTCTCGTTCGATGCGCGGCGTGGAGATCGACTGCAGTACTTGCGCGAGTGCTTCTCCGGACGCGAATCGATCCGCTGGTTGTTTCGCCAACAGCTGAAGCAGGATTTCGTCCAAGGCTTGCGAGATTGCCGGCACGATTTCGCGAGGCGGTGTGACCGGATCGTCGATATGCTGTCTGCCGACCGTGTACCAGTCGTCGCCATCGAACGGGAGTTGCCCCGTGACGGCGCGATACAGGGTGACCCCGAGTGAGTAGAGATCGCTCCGGCCATCGAGTTCGAGGCCGCGGGCCTGCTCGGGGCTGAAGTAGTGCGGTGTGCCCATCACCTGATTGGACTTGCTCAGCGCGAGGTCCGAGGCGAGCGCGCGCGCGAGTCCGAAGTCCGCGACGATGGCCTCGCCGGCATGGCCGAAGAGGATGTTGTCCGGCTTGATGTCGCGATGAATCACGCCGGCGGCGTGCGCGACGCTGAGTGCTGCCGCGACATCGAGGCCGATGCGGACCACGTCGGTTTCGGGGAGTCGGCGCGTGCGGTGCAGCCGTTGTCCGAGCGAGGACGAAAGCAGGTCCATGGCGACGAACGAGGCGCCTTCAATCTGCCCGACATCGCGAACGACGACGATGTTTGGATGGCGGAGTCGAGCAGCGGTGGAGGCTTCGCGGCGGAACCGTGCTTCGGCGACTTCCTCGCCGGCGAACTCGGGGCGCAGGATTTTCAGGGCGACCGGGATCTCGAGGTCGCGATCGATCGCCTCATATACCCATGCGAAAGCGCCGCCTCCGAGGAGACGGATGACACGATACTTCCCGATCTGCCGCCCCAGGTAGCGGTCGGGCATGCTGCAGTCCTTTACAGGAGGGGAGGGAGGGTGTAAACTCCCATGCTTCCTACGATTGCGCGCAACCTTCTGCGCATATACATGCGCGACGCGCTTATGCACGCGCGGAGAATATTACGACGATGGCGTTCGATAAGGCACTCACGATCGACAAGTACCGGGCCCACGAAGGGGACACCGGATCGACCCGCGTACAGATTGCGATCCTGACGGATCGGATCAATTACCTGACGGGGCATTTTCGTACCCACGCCAAGGACCATCACGGGCGTCGCGGTCTCCTCAAGATGGTCGGCAAGCGCAAGCGTCTCCTCGGTTATTTGAAGCGTACAGACGTTGCGGAATACCGCTCGCTCAGCCAAGACCTTGGTCTCCGGTATTAATCCAGACCACGCCATCACATCGCGCGGGGGCAGCAATGCCTCCCGCGCGATTTGCGTTCTCACCAGGAAATAGAGCAGATGATGCATCGTATTGAGCGGACATTCGCAGGTCGCCCCTTGGTCATCGAGACCGGGCGCATGGCCAAGCAGGCCGCAGGTTCCGCGCTGGTTCAGTTCGGCGAGACAATGGTTCTCGCAGCGGTGACGGTGAGCGACAACATGAGTCCGCTCCCGTTCTTCCCGCTCACGGTCGAATACAAGGAAAAGACGTATGCCGCCGGCAAAATTCCCGGTGGCTTCATCAAGCGCGAAGGACGCCCGCACGATCACGAGATTCTCGCGTGCCGCATCATCGACCGCTCGATCCGTCCGCTGTTTCCGGAAGGTTTCAAGAACGAAGTGCAGGTGTTCATCTACGTCATTTCTGCCGACCAGGAAAATGACGCCGACGTGCTTGCGCTGCTCGCGACCTCGTTCGCGCTGAACGCGTCGCGAATCCCGTTCATGGGCCCGATCGGTGGCGTTCGCGTCGGCCGCGTGCAGGGGAACTGGATTCTCAATCCCACGTTCCAGCAGCTCGCGTTCTCAGACCTCGATCTCATTGTCGCCGGTTCGAAAGATTCGATCGTCATGGTCGAAGGCGGCGCGCTCGAAGTCAGCGAAGGTGACGTGCTCGAGTCGCTCAAGATCTCGCACGACGGCATTCGCGAACTGATCGACATGCAGAACGAGCTGCTCGCGAAGGTGAAGCAGCCGAAGATGGAGTGGAAGAAGGCCGAGCCGGCCGAGCTGGTGATCGAACGGACGAAGGCGCTGTCGACGAAGCCGATCCAGGTCGCGTTGAATCAGGCCGACAAGCAGACGCGCGTGCAGGCCATCGAAAAGGCCAAGCATGAAGCCGCCGCGCTGCTGGCCGTCGAGTTCCCAGACAATGCAAAGGACATCAGCGCGGTCTTGGGTGATGTCGAGTACAACGAACTTCGCGCGCAGGTGCTCGACACAGGGCTCCGCGTCGACGGCCGCAAGCCGAACGAAGTGCGTGGCATCTCGATCGACACGACGGTGTTGCCGCGTGCCCACGGATCCGCGCTCTTCACGCGTGGCCAGACGCAGGCACTCGTCGCGGCAACGCTTGGCACTGCCAAGGACGCGCAGCGGCTCGACAGCATCAATGAGCCGGGCGAGACGACGCGTTCGTTCATGCTGCACTACAACTTCCCGCCGTTCTCGACGGGCGAAGTGCGTCCGATGCGCGGCACCAGCCGCCGCGAAATCGGCCACGGCAACCTCGCCGAACGTGCCGTGCAGGCCGTGCTACCCGACTTTGCCGACTTCCCATACACGATTCGTATCGTGTCCGAAGTGCTCGAGTCGAATGGTTCGTCGTCGATGGCTTCAGTGTGCGGCGCATCGCTCTCGTTGTTTGATGCTGGCGTGCCGATGAAGGCCGCTGTCGCCGGTGTGGCGATGGGTCTCATCAAGGAAGGAAAGAAGTACGCGATCCTCACCGACATCCTGGGCACCGAAGACCACCTCGGCGACATGGACTTCAAGGTCGCAGGCACGAAGGACGGCATCACTTCCATCCAGATGGATATCAAGGTCGAAGGTCTTGATATCAAGATCATGGAAGAGGCGCTTACGCAGGCCAAGGAAGGACGTCTGCACATCCTCGCCGAGATGGACAAGGCGATGACGGAACCGCGTGCCGAGTTGTCGAAGTACGCACCGCGCATCGTGACGGTGCAGATCCCGGTCGACAAGATCGGTGAACTGATCGGGCCCAAGGGCAAGAACATCCGCGGCATTCAGGAAGAGACCGGCGCCGAGTTGTCAGTGGAAGACGACGGCACCGTCACCATTGCTGCGGTCGGTGGCGAGGCGATGGAACGCGCGCGTCAGATGGTCATGGCCATCACGGCCGAAGCCGTGGTTGGCGAGACGTACGAGGGCATCGTGAAGACGGTGACGGCGTTCGGTGCGTTCATCGAGATCATGCCGGGCACAGAAGCGTTGTTGCATGTGTCCGAGATGAAGCATGAGCGCGTTGAGAAGCCGGAGGATGTCGTAAAGAAGGGTGATCGCGTGACGGTGAAGCTTGTCGATCGTGACGAGCGCGGTCGCCTGCGTCTCTCGATGAAGGCACTGCTGCCGCGTCCAGAGGGCATGCCGGAAGAAGCGCCGCAGAGCGAGCGGCCGCGCCGTGAAGAAGGTGGCGATCGTGGTGGACGCAGTGGTGGCGGTGATCGTGGACGCAGCCGTCGCTGAGGCATCAGCCGGCCTGCACCGCACTGACCTCGCGAATGGCCTGACCGTGCTCTCGGAAGCAGTTCCGGGAGCGCGGTCGGTTGCTTTCGGGGCCTGGGTGCGCGCCGCCACGCTGCACGAGCGTGAAGAAGAAATGGGCGTTTCGCATCTGCTCGAGCATATGGTGTTCAAGGGCACGAAGACGCGCAGTGCACAACAGATTGCGCTCTCGCTCGAGACACTGGGCGGTTCGCTCGATGCGTACACCGAACGCGAACATACGTCGTATCAGGCGCGCGTACTCGACGAGCATCTTGCGGATGCGACGAGTGTCATCGGCGATCTGATTTTCGAGCCGACGTTGCGCGCCGCTGATCTCAAACTCGAGCGAAAGGTCATTCTCGAAGAGATCAGCATGGTCGACGACACGCCGGACGACGTGATCTTTGACGTGCACAATCGCGCACTGTGGAGTGGCCACTCACACGGCTATCCCATACTTGGCACGCGCGAAACGGTGAAGAGTTTGCAGGTGTCGCATCTCCAGTCGCTGCACGAGCGCGCATATCACCCCGGCAGACTGGTGGTCGCCGCGTCCGGTCGTGTGGATCATGATCAGCTGCTGGCGACGATGGATCGCACCGGTTGGCTGTCGCGCGCGCTGGGCGATACCACACCATTTGTTGTCGCCCCTGCGGTTGCCGCACCGGCGCAGACGATTCACGTCGAGCGCGCCGATATTGCGCAGACGCACGTTGTCCTGGGTGGGCAGGCGATCGCCCACAGCGACCCGCGTCGCTATGCATTCGCGCTGCTTGGTATGCTACTCGGTGGCGGCATGAGTTCGCGTCTGTTTCAACGCGTACGTGAAGAGTTGGGGCTCGCGTACAGCGTGTACACGTTCAGTTCCTCGTACGCAGACGCGGGTGTGCACGGCGTGTATCTCGCCAGTGCGCCTGAGACGGCACAGAAGGCGCTCGACGCGGTGCGCGAAGTGCTTGCGCAGGTTGTGCAGGAAGGGTTGCCGCTTGAAGAGATGGCAGCGGGGAAGCGTCAGCTTCGCGGGCAACTCGTGTTGTCGATGGAAGGCGTGTCGTCGCGCATGTATCGCGCGGCGACGACTGCGTTGTATGGTGAGCCGCATCGCTCTATCGATGAACTGATGGCATTGGTTGACGCGATCGACCCCGACACTGTGTTGGCGGTGGCGCGTGAGTTTTTCGATCCCAGCACGCAGATTCTTGTCAGCCTCGGACCGCAGTCGGTCGAATAGCGACCGCGTTCCGTTCCCTAGCTCGATTCACCTCACGTTCCACATTTTCCGGATAACGCGACTATGCGTATCGGCGTACCGAAAGAGATCAAGACCAACGAGAATCGTATCGCGCTCGTACCTGCGGGTGCCGAAGCGCTTGTCTCCAGTGGTCATGAAGTGTTTGTCGAAAGCACGGCTGGTGTGGGCAGCGGGTTCGAAGACGACGACTACCGCGCGGTTGGCGCGCAGATCGTGCCGGACGCTGCGGCGGCTTGGGGCAACGCCGAACTGTTGCTGAAGGTGAAGGAGCCGATCGAGCCGGAATGGGGATTCCTTCGCCGCGACCTGACGCTCTTCACGTACTTCCACTTTGCTGCGGACGAGAAGCTGACGCGCGCGCATTTGGCGAGTGGTGCGACGTGCATCGCGTACGAAACAGTCGAGATGCCGAATCGTGATCTGCCGTTGCTGACGCCGATGTCGGAGGTTGCAGGGCGGATGGCGGTGCAGGAAGGCGCCAAGTATCTCGAGAAGTTGTACGGCGGACGTGGTGTGTTGCTTGGCGGTGTTCCTGGGGTCGCGCCGGCCAAGGTCGTGATTCTTGGTGGTGGCGTGGTCGGGATCAATGCCGCGAAGATGGCGGCAGGGCTGGGTGCCAAGGTCGTGCTGCTCGACCTGTCACTCGACCGTCTGCGCTATCTGTCGGACGTGATGCCGGCGAACGTGCAGTTGATCCACTCGAATCGCCACAACATCCTCGAGCAGATCTCCACGTGCGATTTGCTCATCGGTGGCGTGCTGATTCCGGGCGCCAAGGCGCCGAAGTTGGTGCGTCGTGCCGATCTGGCCCGGATGCGCCCGGGTTCCGTGATCGTCGACGTGGCCGTCGATCAGGGCGGGTGTGTGGAGACGATTCACCCAACGACGCACGAGAACCCCACGTACGTCGTGGACGGCGTCATTCACTACGGCGTGGCCAACATGCCCGGTGCGGTGCCCCGCACCTCCACGTTGGCGCTGACCAATGCCACGCTTCCGTACACGCTTCAGCTGGCGAACAAGGGGTGGATGAAGGCGCTGTCGGACAATGGCGCACTGCTCAAGGGACTCAACATGTCCGGCGGCAAAGTGACCTATCGCGGCGTGGCTGAGTCATTCGGCATGGAATTCGTGGAGCCAGCCAGTTTTCTGGTGTGATGTGCGTGCTGCGATGCGCCAGGTGATGACGTAGCAACGGCTTGTTCGGGGTTGTCTCCACCGATACCTTACCGTCTGCAATTGCACTCTGACGTCTTTATCTGGCGCGTCGCGCCGTCGAGCACACTTTCGGATGTTCTGGCCCTTCAAGAAGGCAAATTCGTTCTTTCCCGCCAACGCAATCGCGGTTGATCTCGGCACGGCCAACACCCTGATCTACGTGAAGGGCGAAGGTATTGTGCTGAATGAACCGTCTGTGGTCGCGCTCGATCGAGAGACGAAGAAGATCCGCGGCGTTGGACTCGAAGCGAAGCGGATGCTTGGGCGCACGCCGGATGGCATCATGGCCGTGCGGCCGATGAAGGACGGCGTGATCGCCGATTTTGACGTCACGGAAAAGATGTTGCGCTATTTCCTGACGCTTGTGATCGACAAGCATGTCTTCAAGGTGAAGCCGCGCGTGATCGTGTGCGTGCCGTCGGGCATTACCGAGGTGGAGAAGCGCGCGGTACGTGACTCCGCACTTGGCGCCGGGGCGAAAGAAGTGTTCATGGTGACCGAACCCATGGCCGCTGCAATCGGTGTTGGGTTGCCGGTTGAATCGCCGACGGGAAACATGGTGATCGATATCGGTGGTGGGACAACCGAGATCGCGGTCATTGCGTTGTCAGGCATCGTGAGCGACACGAGCATTCGCACCGGTGGCGATGAACTCGATGTGAGCATCGTGCAATTCATGCGCAAGAACTACAACCTGCTGATCGGCGAACCGACTGCGGAGCAGATCAAGATTCAGATCGGATCGGCGTTTCCTGTCGGCGACGAACGCGAGATGGAAGTGAAGGGGCGCGATCTCGTGTCGGGAATCCCGAAAACCGTACGCGTGCACTCCAGCGAAATTCGCGAAGCGATCCAGGAGCCGATTCAGCAGATCGTCGATGCGGTGCGTCGTGCGCTTGAAATCACGCCGCCTGAACTTGCGTCCGACATTGTTGATCGTGGCATCGTGATGACGGGTGGCGGCGCGCTCATTCGTGGGCTCGACGTACTGCTCAGTCAGGAGACTGGACTGCCGATTCATGTCGACGAGGATCCGCTCACGTGCGTTGTGCGCGGCACCGGCAAGATTCTCGACGACGAAGAGAAGTACTGGTCAGTCCTCACGACCTGACGGCGCGGTGGCTCGCAGCGTCCGCGGCGGAGGGCGACTCGATACCGGCCTCGTCGTGGCCTGCGTCGCTCTTTCAATCTTTGCGTTGGTGATGCCGCGTCGCATGCGCGATTCGGTGTCGACCGCGCTGCGCAGCACAGTGCTATCCCCGTTGGTGCTGCTCGAAATGCGCGCATCCACCGTACGCGCGGCGATCACCTCACGCAACGATGTATTGATTGCCCGCGGTCGAGTCGCAACGGACGCACTCTCCGCGAAAGCCGTCGCTGACGAGAATGTCACACTGCGTCGTCTGATGGGACTGTCGTCGCGGTTGCGCGATGGCTTTGTCGCGTCAGAGATCATTCCGACGCGCGGCATCGAGGATGACTTCACACTGACGCTCAACGTCGGGACGGCGGCCGGTGTGCTACCGTTCTCGCCTGTGGTGATGGCCGACGGACTTGTCGGCATGGTGCAGAGTTCCGATGCCAACACCAGCTTTGCAATCACCTGGGCGCATCCCGATTTTCGGGTCAGTGCGATGAGTGTGAACGAGAGCGCGTTCGGCATCGTACAGCCTCATTTGGGCACGGGCGCCGAGCGATGGTTGCTTGAACTGCGCGGCGTGAAGTTCGCCGCCAAGCTCGACACCGGCACGCTCATCGTCAGCTCGGGACTTGGCGCGACGTACCCGCGTGGGATTCCAGTCGGCACGGTGCTGGGCGAGATCGCAACACCGGAGAAGTGGGCACGCACGTATCTGCTCAAACCGTCGGTGTTGCCTGCGGCGATCGGTCCTGTGCTGGTGCTGTTGCCGCAGCGTGCGACGCGTGGCGTCAATGGTGTGTGGACGAATCTTGCCGCCGCCGACAGTGCAGCGCGCGCCATCGCGGCCGCTGGTGATTCACTCGCGCGCAAGGCCGCGCTCGACGAGCTTTCCGCGCGACGTGCTGCACTCGACTCAGCGTCAGCGTCTGGATCAGCGGGCGACAGCGCTGGGGTGCGGCTGCCGATGACGCGCGCGGACAGTGTGCGTGCAGACAGCATCCGTACCGACAGCCTGCGTCGCGCGCGGCCCGCGCGTACGGATACGACGCGTCGTCCGCCGACGGTTCCACCGGCAGTGCCTCCGCGCACAGGCCCGCCGCCGCCGGGGGCGTTGTGAGAGGGCCACCAGCGGCGTCAGGTGCAGGGTCTGCGTTTCGCGCCTGGGTTGGGTTCGCGGTGCTGGTTGCGGCGCACTTTGGCGTGCGTCCACTGTTCGACGGGCGCGCGTCCGTCGACTTCCTCGTGATCGCGATCTTGTTTGCCGCAGTGCGTATCCGTCCTGGTTTTGCTGCGCTGCTCGGCTTTGCTGCCGGGATCGCAATCGATGCGTTGGTGCCGGCGACATTCGGCGCCGCGACGCTCGTCTTGACGTGCATCGCATTTGGTGCGTCGTGGACCAAAGCTGTGTTCTTCGCTGACCACATCGCCCTGACCGGCCTCTTTGTGTTTGTCGGGAAATGGGTGTTCGATGCGGGGTATGTGCTCATCGGGGGCGGCGCGAAGGGTGTAGACCTCGTAGTGCAGCTGCTTCTGTGGTCGCCCCTCTCCGCTGCGCTCACGGCGGCTGTCGCTGTGTTGTTGTTGAGCGCCCTTCGCCCGTTGTATCGTCCGCAGGCCGTCTGAGTTCACCACGGAGATTTCGCGATGAGCTTTCATCCGAATGAGATGCTCCGGCGCGCACGACTCGCGCGCGTGATGCTGATGGTGTCATTCGTCGCGCTGGGCGGCGCGTTCTTTCGCACGCAAGTACTGCTCAACGACGAGTACAAGAAGCAGTCGGAAAGCAATCGACTGCGTGAAGTGCCGCTGCCCGGTGCGCGCGGCATCATCTACGATCGGAACGGCGAGATCATCGCTGAAAATCTGCCGGGATATTCGGTGTCGATTCTGAGTCCGACGGAAGACTCGTTACGCAATGCGCTGGCGACACTTGCGAAAGTCATTCCGATCGACTCGGCGCAGCAGGAGCTCGCTGTTCGTCGCTTTCGTCGTGCGCCGCAGCGTCCCGCGGTGATCTTCAACGACGCATCGTTTCAGGTGGTTTCGGTGCTTGAAGAACGGCGCGTGGAATTTCCCGGACTGATCATTCAAAGCTCGCCGAAACGGTACTATCCCGACGGCGCAGCGATGGCGTCGATCATCGGCTACACAGGTGAGATCTCCGAACAGCAGCTCGCGAATCCGCGATACGACGGATACAAAGCCGGTCAACAGATCGGTCGTCAGGGGCTCGAGCAGCAATACGAGGCGCAATTGCGTGGCAAGGAAGGGCGTCGATTCGTCGAAGTCGACGCGCGCAATCGCGTGGTGCGCGACAACGGTGTGCGTGCGGAAGAGCAACCGGAAGCGCCGCCACCGTTGCGCACCAATCTGGACGTCGATCTGCAGAAGTTCACGCACGAATACTTCGGGGATTCGTTGCGTGGCGGTGTCGTTGCGATGGATCCGAATACGGGCGGCATTCTGGCGATGTACAGCGCGCCGTCGTACGACATCAACAAGTTCATCGGCGGTGTCTCCGCTAAGTACTACCAGAGTTTGCTCGACAATCCGCACACGCCGTTGATCAATCGCGCGCTGTCTGGCACGTATGCGCCGGCGTCGACTTTCAAGCTGGCGACAGCAGTCATCGGCTTGCAGCGCGGCCTCGTGACGATGGATACGCGCATGCCGCAACCGTGCACGGGGTCGTTCTACTACGGCCGCGTCTTCAAGTGCCATGATCATCGCGGTCACGGTGATGTGACACTCGCGCAGGCCATCGCCAAGTCATGCGACGTCTATTTCTACCAGCTCGGCCTCAAGATCACGCTGGCCAATTTGTTGGCCGGGGGTGTGTCGCTCGGGTTCCGGGACAGTACCGGGATCGACCTGCCCGGTGAGAAGCGGCCGAAGTGGCCGGAAACATTGAAGTATTTCGATCAGAAGTACGGTCCACGCGGATGGAATCAGTCCGTCGTGCTGAGCTTATCGATCGGACAGGCGGATGACGCACAGACGCCGTTGACGATGGCCAAATTTTATGCGGCGCTGGCGACAAACGGTGAAGCACCGCGTCCGCAGATCGTCACGCAGAAAGTCGAGCGCAAGCAGATCCTCAATCTCACTGACGATCAGCTTGATGGTCTCAAACTCGCGCTCGCTGATGTCGTGACGCGCGGGACTGCCGCAAGCGCGCAGATCGCGGGGTTGACGATCGCAGGCAAGACGGGCACCGCGCAGGTGGGCGGTCAACAGGACAACGCGTGGTTTGTCGGCTACGCGCCGGCGCAGAATCCAAAAATCGTCGTCGCCGTGCTGCTTGAAGAAGGATTGCACGGCCCGCACGCAGCGCAGATCGCAACGAAGGTGATGGAGCGATTTCTCAAGCAGCGTCTCACGATGAAGTCCGAGATCGTGGAGTAACGATGCCGCGCAAGATTCGTAATCAAGGGATTGACTATCCGTTGCTGCTGATCGCGCTGTTGCTGACGGCGTTCGGAATTTCGATGGTTTTTTCCGCAGGCCAAACCGATGTGCCGTCGAAAGCCATCGTGTTTCTGTGGAAGCGACAGGTGGGCTGGTTCGCCGTCGCGTTGCTCGCGACGTGGGCGGTCATGCGCGGCTCGGTCCGCCTCATTGAATGGAGCGCCTGGCCATTCTATCTGTTCAGCTGCGCCTTGCTCGTGCTCGTACTGTTCTTCGGCAGTGGTGCCGGTACCGCAGCGAGTGTGAAGGGTTGGCTGACGATTGGCGGCGTGCGAATTGGGCAGCCTGCCGAGTTGGCGAAGCTGGCAACCACGTTGATGCTCGCGCGCGTGCTTGCCGCGCAACGCGAGACGCCGCGCTCGCTCCGGGATCTCTGGCGGCCACTCGTGGTTGTCGGCATTCCGTGGTTGCTGGTCATGGCGCAGCCTGATCTCGGAACGGGCATCGTCTTCATCGCCATGTGCTTCGCGATGCTCTTCTGGTCAGGCGTGCCGTGGCCGTTGTTGCTGATGCTCGCGAGCCCCGGCATCAGCCTCATACTCGCGTTCAGCACAGGAATCTGGGGCGCGTGGTTTTTGATTCTCGTTGCGCTGGTGCTCTGGTCGCGGACGTACCTGCGTGAAGGCGTTGCACTGCTACTGACCAACGTCGCGATGGGCGTTGTTGCGCCGCTGATCTGGGACACCCTCAAGCCGTACCAGCAACGACGTCTGCTGGTCTTTCTTGACCCCTCGGCGGATACGCAGGCGTCAGGCTACCAGATCATGCAGTCCAAAGTGGCGATTGGTTCCGGTGGCCTCTTCGGAAAAGGCTTCACCCTCGGCAGCCAGAAGCGATTGCAGTTCCTGCCCGCGCGACACACCGACTTCATCTTTTCTGTGGTTGGCGAGGAACTCGGATTCATCGGCGTGTCGCTCGCCCTGGCGCTCTTTCTCGCGCTGTTTCTACGCAGTACACGCGTTGCGACGCGCGCCAACGATGCGTTCCCGAGTCTCGTCGCGTTCGGTTTGGTGTCCGCGTGGTTTGTGCACGTGATCGTGAACGTGGGAATGACACTCAACCTCATGCCCGTCACCGGCATTCCGCTGCCGTTCTTCAGCTACGGCGGCTCGTTCCTGCTGGTGTGCTGGGTGGGCGTCGGCATGCTCCTGCGCATTTCTGCCGAAGGGCGTGGTCAACCGGACGCGATCGGACTCTAGCTCCGGCGCACCCGGCACTCGCGATTCGGCGTGCCTTCGGGCGCGCGTAATTTGCCGAGTCGACAGCAACGCAAGGTCTAGCCTTGCCCGTTGAGACCGTCGATCTTTCCACGCCTATGGCATGGTTCCGGAAGGATAAGAAGCCGCGGCAGCCCAAGCGTGAACGTCTCGAAATTCCTCCTGATACATGGGAGAAGTGCGAGGCGTGCGGGCACACGGATATCCGCGCAAAATTTCTGCGTAACTTCAACGTCTGTCCGGAGTGCGACTTCCATCGTCGTCTCCGCGCGTACGACTACGCGACGATGTTGCTCGATGAGGGCACGCTTGGTGAAGTTGGAAGCGAACTGCGGTCCGTCGACCCACTTGGCTTTCCCGATTATCCCGCGCGTCTCAAGCGCGCGCTTGCGAACGCGGGCGACAACGACGCGATTCTGACCGTCACCGGCTCACTCGAAGCCCTCCCGGTCGGCATCGGTATCATGGACTTTGCGTTCATGGGTGGATCGATGGGTTCTGTCGTCGGCGAGAAGATCGCGCGCCTTGGCCAACGGTGTGTGGAGAAGAAGCATCCGCTCGTCATCATCTCGGCGTCCGGTGGCGCGCGCATGCAGGAGGGGGTCTTGTCGCTGATGCAGATGGCCAAGACGTCGGCCGTGTTGTCGCAACTTGCTGAACGCCGCATTCCGTACATCTCCATTCTCACCAACCCGACGACCGGCGGTGTGAGCGCCAGCTTCGCGATGCTTGGCGATGCGATTCTCGCTGAGCCGGGTGCGGTCATCGGGTTCGCCGGTCCGCGCGTGATCAAGCAGACGTTGGGACAGGATCTGCCCGAAGGATTTCAAACGGCAGAATTCCTGCTCGACCACGGCATGGTTGATCAGGTGGTGCATCGCAAAGAGCTGCGCACGACGTTGTCGCGTTTGCTGCGTCACATGACTGGACGCCCTGCTGCGGCGGGGCACGCGCAGGAAAGCTGAGCACCAATCCACTGGCGCCTCGGCCGATCGCATCGGCGGCTGCGCCCTCGCCCGAGGCCATGGCGTATCATGCCGCCCTCGCCAAGCTCTTCGCGCGGACCGGCGGCGCTTGGCGTTTGGGGCTCGAGCGCGTCGCCGAGTTGTTGTCGGTACTCGGCGATCCGCATACAAAATATCCCGTCTTTCATATCGCTGGAACGAACGGCAAGGGAAGCACCGTTGCGACGCTCGATGCGTTGCTGCGAGGCTCCGGGTTGCGCGTTGGTCGGTACACGTCACCACACCTCGTCGATTTCTCCGAGCGCGTTGTTGTTGATGGTGTGCCAATGCCGCACAAGGCGATCACTGAATGGCTCGAGAATTGGGAACCTGAATTAGTGCGGCTCGGGGCGACGTTTTTCGAAGCGACGACAGCGATGGCACTATCGCATCTGGCTGCCGCAAAGGTTGATGTCGCAATCGTGGAGGTGGGACTTGGTGGTCGTCTCGATGCGACGAACCTCGTGCGTCCTCTCGCTGCCGCCGTGACGCAGATCGGTTTCGATCACACCGAATATCTCGGCGACACGCTCGATGCGATTGCCGGAGAGAAGGCGGGAATTTTCAAGTCGGGTACGGCAGCAATCGTCGGCGATACACGCACCGAGATCCGCGATCTGCTCGTTGCACGCGCGATGGAACTTGGCGCGCAACCCATTTTGGCGACGGGGCGTGATTGGTCTGTGAGTAACGTGCACGTAGACGCTGCCGGCACGCGCTTCACGCTTCGCGATGGTGAACGTGAGCGGGTGCTGTTGACGCCGTTGATCGGCGAATTTCAGGCGCATAATGCCGCCGTTGCGTTGGCGATGCTTCGCGCGGCGGGTGGCCGCTGGAGCGAAATCGAAG
>JBKJTE010000088.1:0-16791 GCA_046590495.1 Gemmatimonas sp.
TGAGGTCTCTCGCCTCCGTCGGGGCGTCGTCTTTGTGGGAGACGTGACGATGCCCCGACAGTCCAACCTCAGAATCGCTCGAGGCGGCGCGGGGCGGGCCCGCCCCTCCAAACGCAGCGCAGTTCGCGCGCGTGGCACCAGTGGACCGACCAAACCGTCAGGGCCTCGACAGCTCGTCAAACTTCGCGCTGGCGGTGTCGTCCATACCTCGCTCAAACGCGCGATGCGACGGGCTGCACTGCGCGACTGCGGGCAGCGGTGTGTATACTGCGCGACCCATCTCGATCAACGCACCGCCACCCTCGATCACGTCCTTCCGCTCGCGCGCGGCGGCGCACACGATCCCGGCAACCTCGTCGTCGCCTGTGGGCCATGCAACCGACTCAAAGGCGATCTCTTTCCGTTTGAGTTTTTCGCACGACACCCTTGGGCCGGCGCAAACTTTGTCCGCTACGCCCGCTCAGTGCACCGGGCGCTCAAGCGCGGCGCGCGACGTGCAGTAAGTCTTGCGTTCGCCCGCGACGACGCGGCGGCAGCATGAGATAACGAACGCCTCTTCCCCCTTCAGCCGAACGACATCATGCGGTGGACTCCCGGTAGTCGCAGCGACAATCTCGAAGATCAGCGTGGTGCGTCTCCGGGAGGCATGGGCGGTGGTGGGCGCGGTTTTGGTGGCGGAGGACGACTCGGCGTCGGCGGAATCGTCGTGCTCGTCGTCCTCAGCCTCATCTTCAAGAAAGACCTGGTCAGCGACGCCATCGGACTCGGTGGCGGCGGGGCCGGTCAGCAACCGGCGGCCGAGTCGGGGCAGAGGCCGCCGACATCAAGCAGCGTGCGTGAAGACTCGCTTGTCGGCCTTATGTCGACGGTGCTCGACAGTACGCAGAGCAATTGGAAGCGGCTGATCCCCGACTACACACCCGCAAAGCTCGTTCTCTTTCGCAATGAAGTCGGCACGGCGTGCGGCGGTGCCGAATCAGCGTCCGGCCCGTTCTACTGCCCAGGGGATCGCAAGGTCTATATCGACCTCGGTTTCTTCGACCAACTCAGTCGACAATTCGGCGCACCGGGCGATTTCGCGCAGGCCTATGTCCTCGCGCACGAAATCGGACACCACGTGCAGAATCTCGTCGGCACAGAGCGGAAGATGCGCGCGGCGCAGCGCGATAATCCGTCCGCGCAGAACCGGCTCTCGGTCGCGATGGAGCTGCAGGCCGATTGTTACGCGGGCGTGTGGGCCTTCAGCGCCGCAAAATCAGGGCAACTCGACGCCGGCGATCTCGACGAAGGACTCGCGGCCGCGGCCGCGGTCGGAGATGATCGTTTGCAGAAGATGGCAACCGGCCGTGTCAACAGAGATTCGTTCACGCACGGATCGTCTGCCGATCGACGCACCTGGTTCAAGCGTGGCTTTGAGAGTGGGGATCCGAATCGCTGCGATACCTTCGCCGAGATGCGATGACCCCGGACGCGAACGGCGGCAATGCGAAGACGGGTGCGACGCACGGCGTACTCGAGGAAATGCACTGGCCCGAGGTGCGCGATGCCAAGTGGCCGGTGGCGATCATGCCGTGGGGCGCGACGGAGCCGCACAACACGCATCTGCCGTACGGCACGGACACGATTCTCGGTCGCACCGTCGCGGCTCGTGTAGCGGCCCGGTGCAACGCACACGACGTTGGCGTGATTGCGCTTCCAGCGATGCCGTTTGGTGTCAACACAACGCAACTCGACCTGCCGCTCACGATAAGTGTGATGCCGAGTACGCAGCTGATCCTGTTACGCGACGTGATACGCAGTCTCGCCCCGCACGGCGTACGTGCGCTCGTCTTGCTCAATGCGCACGGTGGCAACGAGCTCAAGGCACTCGTGCGTGAATTGCACCCCGAAGCGCCGATGTTGCTCGCAATCGTGAACTGGTGGCAGGCCGGCGACGCGTCGGTATTTGCCGAAGCGGGCGATCACGCCGGCGAACTGGAGACGGCGGCAATGCTTCACGTTGCGCCTGAATTGGTGAGCGCGCCTGAGACGTGGGGCGACGGCAAGGTCAAGGAAAGCGTGTTCGAAGGCGTGCGCCATGGTTGGGCGTGGATGCCCCGACGCTGGACGCAGGTGACCGCCGATACGGGCGTTGGCGATCCACGCGCGGCGACACCAGCAAAGGGCGAAGCGTTCGTCGCCCAGGCCGTGGAGCGGATTGCGGCATTCTGCACCGCCCTCGCGACGGCCGACGACCGGCGATTGTATCGCTAGCTCGATCGCGGAGCGCCATCCCCGTTATTGAGAGGTGGCCGAGGTGGGATATTGGCAGTAACATCCCGCGGCAGTCACTCGCGGGTGCTCACGCGAGCGAGCAACCCACATTTTCCCCCCATGGAGCAACAAGAATGCGCTCACGTTTGCTGGCGTTCGTTTTTGTATGTTCGTTGACCGCCTGCACGGGCGGTGACGCCACGCCAAAGGCTGACAGCACGGCCGCTGCACCAGCGGCAGCAGCTTCAGTCGCGCCGCAGGTCATCACCATCTCGGCGAAAGAATTCGCCTACGAAGCGCCGGATACGATTCAGTCAGGCGCCGTCACGTTGAAGCTGATCAACAATGGCGCTGAGCTGCATCACGTGCAGCTGCTCAAGCTGTCGGACGGGAAAACGTACGCCGATCTCATGGCCGGCTTCAAGGCGATGAAGCCGACCGACGCACCGCCACCGTGGATTCACGATGTTGCCGGCCCCAACACGCCGGTTCCCGGTGGTGGCAACTCCGAGATCACTGAAACGCTGGAGCCGGGCGACTACGCGATCATCTGCTTCATTCCCAGTGCGGACCATATCCCGCACGCGATGAAAGGAATGATGAAGTCGTTGACGGTTGTGCCGGCGACTGGCGCGGCGGCAACGCTGCCCACTGCGGACATTTCCGTGACGATGGCCGACTACGCGTGGACGGTCACGCCTGACATCACGGCGGGAAAGCACATCATCAAGATCGAGAACACCGCCGAACAGTCGCACGAGATGTTGTTGGTGCAGCTCGCACCCGGGAAAACTGTCGCCGAATTCGCGGCGTGGACGGAGAACAGGAAGGGCCCGCCGCCAGCCACGCCGATGGGCGGCATCACCGGGATGGCCAAAGGCGGCATTGTCTATGAGCCGGTGGACCTCACTCCGGGTGAGTATGGATTGATCTGCTTTCTGCCCGATGCGAAGGACGGCAAGCCACACGTCGCGCACGGCATGCTCAAGCAGTTCACCGTGAAGTAGCAGGCGACGGAGGAAGCGGCTCGAAACAGAAAACCGGCTCCGTCACAGTGTGTGTGACGGAGCCGGTTCTTGTTTGGAGACTCTAAGAATTACGGAACCGGCGATTGCGGGAGCAGCGTGAAGCGCGCGTACTGCTTCTTGTTGATGTACAGTCGCGCTGCTGCCTTGAGCTGCTCGTTGGTGAGTGAATTGATCAACGCTGGATACTGCAACGTCGCTCGTTGATCGCGACCGTCTTCATCGTGATCGCGCATCCAGTTGAGCCATGCGCCATTCTGCTTGAGGTTTGTCTCGTGCGCGCGCAGGAAGATCTCCTTGATCTTCGCAATGTCAGACGCCGACGCGCCGTACGTAGCGACTGAATCGAGGACGGACCACATGCGGGCGGTCAGTTCTTCAACACGGTCAGGCGCAGAGCCGAAGTTGATGACCACCGAGTAGCGGGAGTAGGGGATGGAGTTGCCGGTCGCGTTGACCCCAACGCCGTACGTGCCGCCCTTCTCCTCGCGGATCGCTTCGCGCAGGCGAATGTCGAGGAGTTCGCGTAGTGCGTTGAGCGCAAAGCGATTTTCCCAGGAGTAGGAGAAGTCACCGTAGAACTGGAGCATCGTCTGCGCCTTTTGCTCCGTGCCTTTGCGTACCGTGCGCTCGGTAATGCCCTTGGGTGGACGCACACCGTTGTCCACCCAGTTGGATTTGCGGCCATCGGCCGGCAGCGACGCTATCCACCGCTCCACCGACGGCTTGATCGAGTCCAGCGTGAAATTGCCCACGAAGTAGAACGTGAAGCCGCTCGCGTCTTCGGTGCGTCGTTTGAGCAGTTGGAACGCATGACCGATGTTGGCCGAGTCCAGTAGCTCGGCCGAGATCAGGCGAACGCGCTTGTCGTAGTTGGTCATCACACGCGAAATCGTGTCGCCGAACACGGCGTCGGGAGAATTCGCGCGATTGCGCAGGTTGCTCGCTACTGCCTGCTTCGTCACGGCGAAGTTGAGCGAATCGAAGCGCGGCTGGGTCATGCGCAACCAGAGTAGCTGGAACATCGTTTCGATGTCCTTGGGCGAAGCGGTCCCGGACGCGCTCTCGCCAGTTTCACCGACGCTCACGCTCACGTTCGCGACCTTGCCGGTGAGCGCTTTTTGCAGCGTGATCGGACTGAACGTGCCCGCGCCAGCTGTGGCGAGTGACATGAATACGGCATCCAACTGCTCACTCTCTGAAAACGTCGAACTCCCGCCCGGCCGTCGCGCCGTGAAGCGGATCTCATCGTTCCGGAAGTCCGTGGGTTTGAGCAGCACGCGAATGCCGTTCGACAACGTCCACTCGGTGATCCCGCTCTCCGGGAGCGCGCGCGAGGACACGACCCGACCCGCTGTGGGAACGGTCGGCACGAGTGGCTTGTCGCTGGTGGAATCGACGAATGCCACCAACGGCGCACGCTTCACCTTGTCGAACGCCGCCAGCAACTCGCCACGTGTCGGTAGGGTCACGTCGGCACGTTCGGACGCCGAGACCATCACGACTCGGCTGCGCGGCGGCGTCCAGTCACGGGCAGCGCGATTGACTTCGTCCACCGAGATGCTGGCGAGCACTTGTGTCGCGATCGCCTGCACGGTCTTCACCGACGGGCTCGGCCCATCGCTGAGGAAACTCGCGACGTACTGCTGCGCAAATCCTCCCGACTGCGCCTTGTCGATCTCCGTGACCTGTCGCTCGAGCGAGCGACGCACGTTCACGCGGGCGCGTTCGAGTTCTGTCGCCGTGAATCCGAAGCGCGTGACGCGCTCCATCTCTTGGAGAATGGCTTCGAGCGACGCCGTGAACGCGTTACCCTTGACGATCGCGAATGCATTCATCGCATCGCGCGAGGGTACAAAGCCACCGCGACCAACGCCCGCGAACTGGAACGGCGCGTTAGGTTGACGCGACAACTCGCCCAGGCGATCGCCCATAAGGCCGGCGTAGAGATTGGCGACAAGCACGCGTCGGTAGTCGCCGATCGTGCGCACTGAATCCTTCGGCAACTTCCACATCACGCTGATCTGCGCGCCCTGAAATTCCTTGTCGGCAACGATCGAGACAAAGGTCGTATCGTGGTCAGGGACAAGCGCATATGTACGTGGACGCGGCTTGGCCGGTCCCTTGAGCGACGAGAATCGTTCCACAATCATCGCCTGCACTTGCTTCGGATCGATGTCACCTACGGCCACCACGGCCATCAGGTCGGGCCGATACCAGTCGCGGTAGTAGCGCATCAGCGCGGCACGACTCGCCTTGGCGAGCGATTCCTGTGTGCCGATCGGCAGGCGCTCCGCGTATGGCGATCCGAAGAACTGCAGCGGATAGTGTTTCATGCCGACGCGTTGATTGGCGCCGCGGCCACTGCGCCATTCTTCGGTCACGACACCACGTTCCTTTTCGAATTCCGTCGAATCGAACGTGATCGCACCCGCCCAGTCGCGCAGCACGTCGAACGCGCGCGTTACGAGGTGCGCGGAGTCGGTTGGGATCGTGAGATTGTAGACCGTCTCGTCGAAGCTGGTGTATGCGTTGAGGTCGCCACCGAAGCGCATTCCACTCTGCTCGAGGAAATCGACGATTGCCTGCTTGGGAAACCGGCGCGTTCCGTTGAACGCCATGTGCTCGACAAAGTGGGCGAGCCCGCGTTGGTCGTTGTCTTCGAGCACCGAGCCCGCTTTCACAGCAAGTCGCAGATCGAGCCGCTTTTCGGGTTTGGCGTTCTGCCTGATGTAATAGCGCAGCCCGTTGGGAAGCCTGCCGCGGAGCACGGTCGAATCGAACGGGATCGATGCGCTCGGATCGTACGTCTGTGCGCTCGAGGATGACGAGAGGGCGGCGGCACCGATCAGCGCCGTCGTGACGGCCGACGCCATACGACGCGCCCACGACGAAAGCCGAGCCGGACTGTGGGGAGATGGTTGCATTGAACTGGGGGAAGGATCGCCACGATCGGCGTCATTGATGGAAGGAAACCGAAATATCAGACCAGTATGTGGCGATTTTCCGTCCACGGCAAAAGGGGGGTGTTCGACCTCGGTATGTCTTCAGAACGTCACGGTTTGCGGCGAGTCATCGTTGGCGGAAAAATAGAGCGACCGGCGCCGCCCCCCCGGCATTGCCAGCACCAGCACCAGGTTCTGCTCCGTACTGAACTGCTCGAAAAGCAGTGCGTTGCGCACCGTCAGCGACTTGGGTTGTGCGCCCGCTTCCAGGCGCAGTGAATACACCTGCACAGCGCCGCCCACGATATCGACCTCCCGGCGGCTCTCGACCAATCGGGCACGCAAGCGACGCCCATCGGCGTCGACATAAACCCGCGCGTTGAAGTACGCGGTCACCAGTGAATCGGCGCGACGATCGGTCGTCAGCACGAACGCCGGCGCGTTGGCAAACGCCCGCAGCCCCCTCTCCAGATCGTCGGCAAAGCAGCGGACGCGCCACTGAATGACGCCCCGGTCAACGACCACGCGCGATTGTGTAACGTGCGCGTCATGACGCCGCGCGCCGCCTGTCGCGAGCAGCAACAACACACTGCCCACACCACGCACGCAGTGGCGACCAATTCGCTGAAGGCGCGGCTTGCGTCCATCCTGAGTCACTACTCGCGCCCGGCTCATGCACCACCGCGAAGTCGCTGCACGAGCAACACCGATGCAAGTGCACCGGTCGCGGTCGCAAGCAGCTGCTCCCACCGGCGACGCCCGAGCACCAGCTTCACGACCAACGTGCCAACAGCAAGCACGATCGACAGCACAAACAGCTGGCCGATCTCGAGTCCGACGTTGAACGCCAACAGTGGAAGCGCGATTCGCTCTTCAGCGCCGAGGAGTGCGCGGAGGTAGGTGGCGAATCCAAGTCCGTGAATGAGACCGAAGCCGAGGGCCAAGGTGTATCGCGCGCCGGGCGAGGCTGGTGCTGCATGCTCGTCCGCACGCCGCTGCTCCACGAGCGCCAGTGCGGCCGTAACGACAATCGTGAGCGGAATCAACGTCTCCACCAGCGACGTTCGCACGGCCAACAGTCGCATTGTCGCCAGCGCCAGTGTGATACTGTGGCCGACGGTGAACGCGGTCACCAACAGCGCCAGCCGCCGCCAATCCCGTGGCGCATATGGAATAGCCAGCGCCGCGATGAACAGGATGTGATCGTATCCGGCGAGATCGGCGATGTGATGAAAGCCGAGCTGCAGGTAAACACGTATCTCGTCCATTGCTACGTGTCTGCGAGGGTGTCGGCGATCGACAACGGCCTGCCGGATGTCAGTAGTCGACGGGACGCAGATACGATTCGCCGATTCCCGAGTGGCTCACCAACGCCGTTGACGGCGGCCTGCGCTTCCAGTGCGTGCCGTTGAGACGACGACGGACCAGCGCCAACTCTTCCAGATGGAAACCGCGCGCTCGCATCGCTTCGTGTGAGAAACCGTGCAGCAGTCCATTCAGGATGTCGTCGGCGCGTGCGTAGCTGATGCCGAGGTCTGCTTCGTCGGTTTGTCCGACGATGAGGTCGGCCGTCGCCGGCTTGTTGATGATCGCGTCCGGTACACCAAGGTGTCGCGCCAGCGCCCACACTTGTGTTTTATAGAGATCCCCGATCGGATTGACCGGTGGCGAATCGTCCGCGTGCCAGGTGAAGTAGCCGAACAGGCGTTCTGTCTTGTTCCCGGTGCCAAAGGGCAGGGCGCGGTAGCGAGCGGACAAATCGAACAGTGCGATCATGCGGGTGCGCGCCATGACGTTGCCGCGTCGACCTGCATCCGCATCGGGCTCATTCGCCAGATAGCCGTCGACTGCACCCGAGATATCGAGCGTGCGCGACTCGATGCCCAGGGCATCGATGACGAGTTGGGCGTGTTCGAGCGACTCCGCGCTGGACGTGCGATAGGGAAGCCGCACACCGACCACGTTTCCTTTCCCAAGCGCGCGCGTGGCGAGGTACGCCGTAACGGCGGAATCAACGCCGCCGGAAAGCCCGATAACCGCGCGGGCAAAACCGCGACGCGTCATCTCCTCGCGAAGGAATCCAACCAACCACTGTTCGGTGAGTTCAGCATCGATCGCGAGCGGCGGCGGGCCACCATGCTCGCGCATCGCATGGCGGATGACCGGGAGTGCGTCGGGCACCGAGCGCGCGATCGTCGTGGCGAGTGCCAGTGCTTCGACCGGGATCGGGAATTCGCCGGTGGTGAAGCCGCGTCCACTGGCGAGCAGGTCGGCTGCGGCTGGTTCAGCGCCGTCGTACTGCAACGGTGCGACGACACCGTCCTGCACGCGTCGCACCGTTTCGAGCACGTGAGGCAGTGCGACGCGCAGGTCGCTCAGCATGGGTGCGTCGGCGCGGGCGCGGACCAGATCGTCGAGATCCAGCGTGACCGAGACGAAGCTCTCTTCCCACACCGGCGCGCGCGCGCGAACGTCACCGCCCGGGCCCACGAGCAGCGACGAGCCGAAGAAGCGTTTGCCGCCCTCCGTGCCCACGAGATTTGAAAGACTGGTGTAGATGCCGTGTTCTTCGGAGATGTCGCGGATGAGCCGTTCCCAGCGCGCGGAGCTGTATGGGCCTGGAATCCCGTCGTCACGCGGCCAGAGGCCACGTGCAGGCGCCGCCGAAGACACGAACACCACCTGCGCGCCATCGAGTGCGGCGATCGTGCCGGACATCGAATGCCACGCGTCTTCGCAGACCAGGATGGCGGCGCGCCCCCATGGCGTTTCGAACGCGCGGATATCGGTACCGCGCTCGACAAACCGCTCTTCGTCGAAAAGCCCGTAGGTCGGTAAATAGTTTTTGCGGTGGATGTGGCGCAGGACCGGCGGTCCATCATCGAGACCGATGGTGATGTACGCGGCGCTGTTGTGCAGCGTCTCCCGCCACCGTTCGTAGAATCCGACGACGACATCGATCGGCACACTGCGAATGTCGGCCGCAGCACACGCCATGCGATAAGCGTCGTCGAGATCGTATGCCAACGCACCGGCCGTGCAGGCGACTTCGCGCACCCCGCCTTCAACGAAGTACCCCGACAGCGCCGTCTCCGGGAAATGCACCACCTGCGGGCGGGGATCGAGCGTCGCGGCCTGCGCGCACAGGGCCCCGATGCGAGTCAGGTTGGCCGCCGTGTCACCCTTCTTCGGGGCGAACTGGCAGATCGCAAGCGTCAGTGGTCGAATCGGGTCTGCAGGCATATCGAGGGCTTAGGTTGAGCGAGGCGTCCTTGAAGCTGTGACAGGTGCCACAGCCGATCAACCGATGGCGGGGTATGTATTTTCAACGTCATGCGCCGAATCTCGCCCGCCTGCGGGCGCCTCCTCCTCGTGCCCGCCCTCGCCCTCTCGATTGAGAGCGCGCTCGCGTTCGCCCTGCACGCGCAACCTGCTGCGCGGGGGAGCGTCCCACCGCCAGCATTGCTGTCCGTCGCGCTCAAGACCTCACAACAGCCCAACGGTGAGGCGTGGCAGATCATCACGCCGCTCCAGGCGTCGTTGGTACTCGCCCGAGACGGCACGCTGATCGGCCAGATGGGGCGCGAACGTCGGCTCAGCATTCCAGTCCGCACGCTCCCCAAATATGTCGGCCAGGCGTTCATCGCCGTCGAAGACAAGCGTTTCTACCAGCACGACGGCGTCGATCTTGTAGGCGTTGCCGGTGCGATCAAGGACGCGGTCACCAAGGGGAATCTGCGCGGCGCCAGTACGATCACGCAGCTGTTGGTCGGCAACATGCACCCCGACCTCATCGATCGACGTGATGTGTCGCCGAGGCGCAAGCTGCGCGAGCAACAGGCCGCGCGCGAAATGGAGAAGCACTACAACAAGGAGCAGATCCTTGAAGCGTTTCTGAATCAGATCAGCTTCGGTCGTGGCGTGTACGGCATTGAGATGGCCGCGCGTCAGTACTTCGGCAAAGGCGCTGCAGAGTTGACGCTGGCCGAAGCGGCATCCCTCGCGTCGATGCCCAAGAGCCCCGTACAGTACGATCCCGCGCGTTTCGCCGATCGCAATCGCACACGTCGCAACACCGTGCTCGCACTCATGGCGGAGCAGGGGTACATCACCGCCGCGCAGTCCGTGGCGGCTCAACGCGAACCCGTGCGCACTGTCACCGCGGCCGTCATGCCGACGCCGTGGGTGACCGACGTTGTGCGCGTGCAGGCTGAACGCGCCGGCGTACCCGTCATGCAAGGTGGCTATCGGATTTACACGACGATCGATCCTGCCGTACAGGTCGCGGCACAAGACGCGGTCACGAGTGGCCTCGACGAAATCGAAACGCGCCCCGGCTTTCGTGGTATTCCCTGCGCGCGCACAACTGACACCACCAAAGCCGCGGCCAGCAAGACGAAAGCGAAAGTGCAATCGTGTCTCGAAGGCGCAGCGGTTGTAATCGATCCGACAAGCGGCGAGGTGCGCGCGCTCGTGGGCGGTCGTGACTACGCGCGCTCGTCATTCAATCGCGCTGTTGACGGCAATCGTCAGCCGGGTTCTGCATTCAAGGCGTTTGTGTACGCGCAGGCGCTCGCCGAAGGGCTCACCGCCAGCAGCATGGTGGCCGACACCGCGCTCCACATCCGGCTCGACAACGGTCAGATCTACAGCCCTGACAACGCCGACAACGAATTCCTCGGCGCAATCACCATGCGCGAAGCGCTCACCCGTTCGCGCAACCCCGTGGCCGTGCAACTCGCGATGGCAGTCGGAATGGATTCCGTCATCGCCCTCACGCGTCGCGCCGGACTTCGTGCACCAATCGCGCTCTATCCCTCGAGCGCACTGGGCGCGTCGGTTGTGCAGCCGCTCGACTTTGTGGCTGCGTACGCCACGTTCGACAACGGCGGCGTGGCCATCGAGCCGCGCTTCATTACACGCATCGACGATCGCAACGGACGCGCCGCGCCACTGCCGGCCATCGCACCGCCGCGCGCCGCGATGGACCCGCGCATCGCTTTCATCATGCGCGACATGATGCAGGACGTGGTGACTCGGGGCACAGCCACAGCGGTGCGTCGTCTCGTGCCCGCACGCATCCCCGTTGCGGGTAAGACCGGCACCACGAACGACAACACCGACGTCTGGTTTGTCGGGATGACGCCGGAACTGGTGACGGGTGTCTGGATCGGCTTCGACAAGCCGGCGATGATCTCGCCAGGCGCCGTCGGCGGTACCCTCGCTGCTCCGATTGCCGGCCACATCATCGCATCGGTGTACGGCGCACGCCCCGCCGGCAGCTGGACCCCTCCGCCCGGGCTGGTAGGCGTTGAGATGGACCGCGCAAACGGCAAACCCGCAGACCCCTCAACCCCCGCCGATCGTCGCTACGTCGAGGTACCACTCGACGGGACGGAGCCCGGTGCAACCGTGTGGCCCTGGAGTTTGTTCAGACTCGGCCCGATCGGGCACTGAGTCGGTGCGAGGGCACACGCACACCTCGCCACGCACCACCCGACCTACAACCCAGTAGTGAGTTTGCAGTTCGAGTTTCGAGTTTGCAGTTCACGTAGTCATGAGTCTGCAGCTTGCGCGTGCAGCGCGGAGTTGCGCCCAGTCGCCGGCGCCAATCTCGACGCAACTCATAACTCACAACTCACAACTCGCAACCCAAACTCACCACTCCAGACTGTCAGTTAAACACCGACGCCAACCGTTGTACGCATACCTCGCCTTCCTCGCCGCCCCCGTACCATTACCTAGCAGCGTCCTCAGTACTGAACCGAATAGTCGCGTTGCTGTCCGTCGTCGATTCTTCGTCGATGAATAACCGCGATTCCTCCGTTCTGCCGCTCTCGATCAAGCGCCATCCGCGCGCTGAACACCGGTTGCCCGGCGAACACAGTGCCGGTGGCACCGGCATCGTGATGATGAATCTCGGGGGCCCTGAGACTCTCGACGACGTCGAACCGTTTCTGCTCAAGCTGTTCGCTGATCGCGAGCTATTGAGATTGCCATGGCAGGACGTGCTCGGCAAATTCATCGCCAAACGTCGCACCCCCAAAGTGCGCGCACTCTACGCCGGTATCGGCGGCGGTTCGCCCATTCTGCGCTGGACACGCGCCCAGGGCGAAGGGATGTGCCAGCGACTCGACGCCCTCTCGCCGGAAACGGCGCCGCATCGGTTCTATGTCGCGTTCCGCTACGCCGCACCCTTTGCCGACGACGCAGTGCGCCAGATGCACGCCGACGGCATAACGCGCGCGATAGCGTTCACACAGTATCCGCAGTGGTCATGCACGACGACCGGCTCTAGTCTCAACGATCTCTGGCGCGCACTCGAACGGCAGAAGCTTGAAGACGCATTCGAGTGGAGCATCGTCGATCGCTGGGGCAACAACGACGGCTTCGTTCGCTCGGTCGCCGCCGCGATTCGAAACGGCCTGCAACAATACGCTCCCCACGAACGGGACGAGGTGCTGCTGCTCTACAGCGCACACTCGCTGCCGCTCTCCGTCATCGATCGCGGCGACGCCTATCCAGCCGAAGTCGCCGCATCGGTGAGCCGCGTCAGCGACGCGCTCGCCCTCCCCAATCCGCATTTGCTCTGCTATCAGTCTGAAGTCGGACCGGTGAAGTGGCTTGGTGCAAGCACCGAGAGCGTCATTCGTCAGCTCGCCGCACAGGGGCGCAAGAATGTGCTCGTGGTGCCGATCGCCTTCACCAGCGATCACATCGAGACACTCTCGGAAATCGATATCGAGTACGCGCACCTCGCGCAGTCACTGGGTATGACCGGCTTCCGCCGTGCACCCTCGCTCAACGCTCGACCGGAGTTTCTCGACGCGCTGGCGGGCATCGTCGTCGACCATCTCGACGACAACGTGCCGCACAGCACGCAGTACCGTCATCGGTGCCCCGGTTGCACCAACACCCGCTGCCGGACGTTGCCCAATCGCACCGTCACTGCGGCGAGAAACCCGACGGACGCCGTCGCGGCCGGCTGACCCCATGTCGGCCGATCACAACGCGCCTACCTGCAACCCGCTGGACCGCAACCCGCTCGAACGACACCCGTCGCTGCCGTTTCATGTCGTCGGACTCTCACGTGAGACAGTCGACGCACAAACCATCGGACGGCTCAGCGCAACACCAGACGATCTCGTCGCCTTCGCGAAATACTGTCGCACCTTCGGCGATGCATGCGTTGTGCTCGGAACCTGCCACCGCGTAGAACTCTACTGGCTCGGCGACACCGATCTCACAATCCCATTTCGCAATTGGGTGTGCGAACGCTGCGGCCCGCACGCACCAGTATTCCTCGAAGTACGTCACGGCGAGAGCGCGCTCTCGCATCTCTTTGCCGTTGCAGCGGGGCTACGCGCGCAACGCATCGGTGAGACGGAAATACTGGGCCAGGTTCGACGCGCATGGATGCTGGCGCGCGATGCACGACTCACTTCAGCCGCACTCGACGCACTGATGCAGCGCGCGATCCTCGCCGCACGGCAGATCCGTCGCAAAGCCGGTTTCGCCGATCGCGCAGCATCGCTGGGCGATGCTGCGGTCTCGCTGCTTTCGCGCGATGTCGCTGAGGCGCATTGGTCCACACTACGTGCGCTGGTAGTCGGTTCGGGCGTTGCAGCCGACAGCGCACTGCGCGCGTTGCGGCAACGTCAGCCTGCCAGCACAACCGTCGTCAGTCGCACCGACACACGCGCACTTGAATTGGCCGCCACGCTCGCAATCATCGCTGCCCCGTGGTCGATGCGGCTCAACGCGTTGCAGCAAAGCGACGTGGTGATCTTTGCAACGCGAAGCGCCGAGCCGGTCGTCACCGCGCACGATGCGAGTGTCGTGATGTGTGCGCGCCGCGGCAATGCGATCTGGCTCGATCTGGGCGTGCCACCAAACGTCGCGCCCGACGCCGGACATGAGCGCCTGCTCACGCGAACCCTCGCGGACTTGTCCGCAGACGCGCACACCGGCGCCGCACACTTGGCCAACGAAGCACTGCAGCAGGAACTTGTCCGATTCGGCGTCGAACGTCAGCGACGCAGGCAAACGAATGATGTGGTGCGCGCGTTGCGTCCGTCCGGACCGATACAATTCGCGATCTAGTCACTCATCGCGCGGGAGCTGCTGCCGCGCAATGCGCTGCTACTCGTGACGGATTGCGTCGATCGGACTGAGTCGCGCGGCACGCCGCGCCGGATACGTGCCAAAGACCAGCCCGATGAACACCGGCGCAATCGCTGCAACCACAAGCGTTGACACAGAGAAGCTCACCTGCAGAAAACCGGCCTCGCTCTGACTGCGAATGATGGCCGCGAGTCCGAACGCGCTGGCCACGCCGAGTACGATGCCAATGATGCTTCCGGTGCCCGCGACCGCGACCGACTCGGCGAGGAACTGCACGAGAATGTCGCGACGACGCGCACCCATCGCCTTCCGTACGCCGATCTCGCGCGTCCGTTCAGTCACCGACGCCAGCAGCACGTTCATGATTCCAATTCCGCCCACTACGAGCGAAATCCCGGTGATTGCACCCATGAACAACTTGAACATCAGGATGCCCTGCGTAGCCTGCGCGATGCGAGACCGCGACGTCCCGACCTCGACATAGCGCCGGCGTGCCGTGAACCGTTCGGCGACCCAGTCCTGCGTGGCCACTTCGAGCGCCGCAACCTTTTCGACTGACTCCGCACGCATCAGGAGCACAGTCGCACGCGGCCGCGCTGTTGCGGGGAGTAGTAGCGCCGCCGCGTCGAAAGGCGCCCACACTTCGAGGTGCGTCTCGCGCTCGCCTTCATACGTTTCCAGTACGCCGAGGACTTCAGACGGCTGCCCGTTCACTCGCACCTGCCGTCCGATCAGGCTCGCCGGATCGCGCCCCGCCATCAGCGCTTCGGCGAGCTTGTACGATACGATCACCACGCGCGCGGCATGCTGCGCTTCACCGTCGGAAAAGAATCGGCCGCTCAGAAACTTGAGATGATGAAAATCATCGGCGCGCGCGAGCACGCCACTCAAGGACACCTGTCGTCGTTTCCCGGTCTCCGGCAAGTCGATCGTCGTCCGATCCTGCACCATCAACGACAGATCGGTGACCCCCGGAATCGCGCGCGCCGCTGCTGCGTCAAGTCGCGTGAAGACAGGATAGTCACGCACCGGGAACGTCTGACCGTCAATCCGTTCGCTGGTCTTGGCACTCACGCCAACGGTCTGAAAATCAGTCGTGCGCTCAATCTCGGCGCGGGCCGCGCGTTCCATTCCGTCGCCGAGGCAGAGCACTGCGACAAGCGCACCAACCCCGATTACGACACCGAGCGTTGAGAGCACGGTACGTAAGGGATTGATGCGCAGCGCATCAGCACCAACCAGAACTCCACTCAGGATCGCCGACACCGTTTGCATGAACCGAATACGGCAGCGGCGATCCCAAGGTTACAAGAGGCCTTTACACCCCAACCAACTCTCCCTCTTCGATCTCCACCGGCGCGCGACCGCCGTCCACCAACGCAATCGCGAGCACGTCGGTGAGCGTCTCTACCGGGTAGAACGTGAGTTGGTTGCGCACTTCGTCCGGCACGTCCTCGAGATCGCCTTCGTTGGCCTTCGGCAGAATCACATGCTTGATGCCGGCGCGGTGCGCGCCAAGCACTTTTTCCTTCAGCCCACCGATCGGCAGCACGCGGCCACGCAACGTGATTTCGCCGGTCATCGAGACATCGCGACGCACTTTGCGATTGGACATCTCGCTCACCAACGCGGTCGCTATGGCAATGCCTGCACTCGGGCCGTCCTTGGGAATCGCACCTGCCGGCACGTGCACATGCGCTTCGCTGGCAGTACGCACGCGTACTGATGGAATGCCCAGGCGTTCGGCGTTGTTCGTTGCGTAGGTGAGGGCGGCTCTCGCACTCTCCTTCATCACATCACCAAGCTGACCGGTGAGAATGAGCGAGATCGGTCCAACGCGGACCATCTCCTCGTCCGAATCCAGCTTTGGAAGTGACACGCCCCGCCGGATCGATGCTTCGACGAACATGATGTCACCACCCATCGGCGTGTAGTACATACCGGTCGAGATGCCGACTTCGTCCTGCTCCGACGCACGTTCCGGATGCACCTTCGGACGTCCAAGCAGTTCACGCACTTCGTCAACGCTGATCACCTTGTCATCGATCGTGGCACTGTCGCCTGTCGCAACACGACGTGCAACTTTGCGAGCGACGGCACCGAGCTGACGCTCCAGCTGACGCACACCGCTTTCGCGGGTGTACTCGCTGATCACCTTCATCACGGCGTCGTCAGTGAACTTGAGATCGCGCTGACCAAGTCCCGACTCCTCGAGCTGGCGCGGGATCAGATACGTCTTCGCAATTTCCGACTTCTCGCGCTCGGTGTAGCCGCTGAAGTCCACCACTTCCATGCGATCCAGCAACGGACCGGGGATGTTTTGGATAAAGTTCGACGTCGCGATGAACAACACTTCGCTCAGGTCGAACGGCACGCCGAGATAATGGTCCGTGAACGAATCGTTCTGGGCGGGGTCGAGCACTTCCAGCAGCGCACTCGACGGA
>JBKJTE010000319.1:0-2594 GCA_046590495.1 Gemmatimonas sp.
CTTCAACGTGGAGACATTCGTCGTTCGCTCGGCCAATGACGTTGCCGCGCACAACGGTGTCGTCGAATTCAAAAGTTCAATGTGGATGCTGCGCCTCGTCGATGGTCGGGAGCTTCCCGTTGCGTTCATGCCGGCACCGCTGCATCAGCAGATCGGTACGCGCGCCCCCCAGTCCCCAGTCCCCACCCCCCAGTCCCCAGCCGTCGCCTTCCCCATCGACATGCCCGATCCGATCACACCGCAGCTGCGCCACACGCACACCGTCAACGAAGTACTTGAAGCGGCGGACAGCATGTCGTCCGAAGAACTCGATCGGTTGCCGTATGGGATGATTCAACTCGACCCGGCCGGACGCATCCTCAACTACAACGCCGTCGAGTCCAAGCTGGCGTCGCTGCGCAAGGAAGACGCGATAGGGAAGCAGTTCTTCACCGAGATCGCGCCCTGCACGAAAGTCCAGGAGTTCTATGGACGCTTCAAGGAAGGGGTCATCCACGAAGCACTCGACACCTCATTCCGCTTTCACTTCGCATTCAAGCAAAACCCGCGCGACGTCACGGTGCGGCTGCTCTACTCCAAGCGGACCCGCACGGTGTGGGTGCTCATCTCCGACGCCTCCGGAGAGCCGCTCGCATCGTCAGAGTAGCGACGCGAGCAGCAACCGACCGAACTACGGCTGCTTCGGTTCCGGCAACAACACAAAGCGCGCGCGATTGGTCTCGCTCAAATACACCTTCGCTGCAGCAGACAACTTGTCCGCCGTCAACGCATTGATCAGCGCTTCGTTGCTGAATACCGTCGTCGGATCATCGCCGTTTTCGAGACGATCGCGAAGCGTCACCGCCCACCAGTTGTTCTGCTTGCGCGACACTTCAAGACCGCGACGCTGCTGTTCACGCACGCGTTCCACTTCCGCCGCACTCGGCGGCACACGGCGCAACGAGTCGAGCTCCTGCAACACCGCCTTGTAGAGCGTGTCTGCCTTCTCCGGCGCTGATCCGAAATCGATCATCACCTGCCACTCCTGACGCGGCCGACGCGAGAGCCCCGCGTTCACGCTCACGGAGTAGGTCGCGCCGAGTGCTTCGCGAAGGCGATCGAGCAAACGCATTTCCAGCAGCTCGCTCACCGACGAAATCAGATACGCCTGTTCTCGGCTCCATTTCCCAACGCCCGCCAGCATCATCACGGTCTCGCTCTGCGGCGCGAGCCCCTTACGCACCGTTTTCTCGATGTGACCCGTGAACTGCTGCGGGCCGACGTCGCGCCATGTCTCTTGCCGACCCGTCGTCGGGAGCGGCGCCAACCACTGTTCTACGAGCGGCTTCAGCGCCACCGCGTCCACATTGCCGACAAAGAGAAACGAGAAGTCGCCCGCATCGCCAAAACGATCACGATAGATCGCCAGCATCTGTCCGAGATCCAGCTCCTTCAAGCGTTCGACGGAAAGCGGCCGCGCACGCGGACTGCCGTTGGCCAACGTCATCTGCACCGTGTCCTGAAACACCGCGGCAGGATTCGCGTCCTTGTTGCGCAACTGATTCTCGAAGTTCTGCAACAGTGCCTGAAACGCTCCACTGTCGGCCCGCGGCGCCGTCATGCGCAGCCAAGTGAGTTGCAGCAAGGATTCGAGATCACGCGGTGACGCACGACCCGTGAGCCCTTCGCTGAGGTCGCTGATGTTCGGCGACACACTGGCCACTTTGCCCGTCAGCTTCTTGTTCAAATCGGTGAGCGAGAAGTCGCCCGCTCCCCCGTTTGCCAACACGCCGGCTGTGAGTGCCGTCTTGAACACCGCACTGTCCGGTGCGAGGCTCACGCCGCCCGGGCTCCACGCCGTCATCACGATCTGGTCAGCGTTGAAGTCGGTCGGCTTCACATACACCTTGATGCCGTTCGACAGCGTCCACTCGGTCATCCCGATCGCGTCGTACTTCTTCTCGCTCACAACGCGCCCGGCCGTCGGCACCTTCGCCACAAGCGCGCCGTCCACAACCGTTTCGGTCCACGCAGCAATTGTCGACGCGGCCACCGCGCGAAACACATTCCGCACCTGCGCTTCCGTCGGTGGTGTGAGCCCGGCTTTCTCCGGCATCGTCACGGTCACGACGCGATTCGAGGCGCCACCGCGTTCGTTCCCCAGCGCATTCACTTCGGCGAGTGTGATCTGCGGGAGCAGATGCTTGGCAGCGTCGTATTCGTAGGCGATCCCCGGAATCGCATCGCCCGACAAATAGTGGTCGATGTACTCGCTCACGAACGAACCGGACGGCGTCTTCTCGCGCTCCGCGTAGGCGCGCTCGTAGCCACGCAGCATGCTCGTGCGCGCGCGATCGAGTTCGGCCGGCAGAAACCCATGGCGCTGCACGCGCTCCGACTCAGTCAGCAGCACCTGCAACGCATCGAGCAGCTTCCCTTCTTTCGCTTCCGCGTCCAGCGAGTAGTAGTCCGCACCACGAACGAAATTTCCACCCCCACCGCCTGCACCCGTGAACGCAGCATCCGGTCTGCGCGACAGTTCGGAGAAGCGCTGATTGAGCATGTTGTCGTACAGGTTCTGCATCATGTTACGCCGCAGATCGCGTACCCGTTTG
>JBKJTE010000010.1:0-3709 GCA_046590495.1 Gemmatimonas sp.
ACCGCGCCACGTCGCACGTGTCGAAAGTTCATTCCTTTAGCTCCAAGTCTGCGTTGTCCCTGCGGTATCATGACAACAACCGCCGCAGCCGCTACGGGGCACAAGTGGGTGGACATATAGTCTGACCGCGCGCGCGCAGCTACCCATCGCGACGCTAACTCTGGTACGGGGGTAGTCAATCGAGGTTTCGAGACCGATACTGTCGTGTGGGTCCCCGCCCCGTCCTGCCTCCCGCCCGAAGAATGCTCGGCCACAGCCAGATTTCATGAACGCCACCGGGACGGTCGGCGTGATGCGCGGCATCGCAGACCAGATCACCGACGCCGACGACGTCTTTCTCGGTATGCTCGGATTCGACCAGGCGGAGCTGCGATCAGGCAAGATCAACTGGAGAGCGCTGACTCCGCCGGAGTTCCTGCATCTGGACGAAGCAGGGATGCGGCAGGCAAGCCTTGGCGGGTTCACCGTTCCATATCAGAAGGAGTTCGTTCACAAGGACGGTTCCCGCATCCCGGTCCTCCTGGTGTGTGCGCTGGTTCCGGGTATCGTCGACGGTTGGATCGGCTACGTCGTGAACCTGTCCCGTGTGACGCATCAACCGCCCGTTCCCGAAACTGCGGACGCAGCAGCGGCTGCAGCAGCAGATGTGCCACAGTCGAACGACCTTTACGAACCGTTCGTGGGCGAGTTGGTGCGCGAGCGTCAGCGGATGATTGCGATGCTCAACAACACGGATGGACTCATCTGGGCGGTCGACACCGACTGTTGTCTCCTCTTTGCGAATTCGGCATTCCAACGATCGCAGCGTCGATTCAGCGGAGTCGATCTCGAAGTCGGAGAATCGGTGCTCAGCCCCCGCTTCACCGACGATGTTGTGGAGCTGTGGCGCGGGTGGTACCAACGGGCATTCAACGGCGAGCGGTTCACCGCACAAACGCAAAACGATTTTGCGGGAACGGTGCTCTACAGCGAACACCTCTTCTCGCCAATAGTCGACGAAATTCAGCGTGTCGTCGGCGCAACGGTGATGTCGCAGGATGTCTCGCCACGCATGCACACACAGGAGGCGCTGCGTTCGAGCGAAGCGCGCTTTCGCACCATCGCGGCGCAATCCCCGCTCGGCATTTTCCTCACCGATGCCGCCGGCGCCTGCGTGTACGCCAACCCGCGCACGACCACGAGCTGGGGTGTGCCTGAAGCCGAGCTGCTCGGATACGGCTTCATGAAAAATATTCACCAGGAGGATCGCGATCGCGTCACCGCCGTCTTCAATGCCGCACTCGAGCAAGGCAGTTCGATCGAGACGGAGTACAACTTGCGACGCGCCGACGGCACCGATCGACACCTGCGCGTGTGGGCGACGCCCATCCGTGAGGGCGATACGATTTCCGGGTTTGCCGGCAGTATTGAAGACGATACCGAGCAACGTGAACTCGCGGCCCGACTCGGGCAACGCGAAAAGATGGAGTCGCTCGGCACGTTGGCCGGAGGGATCGCTCATGACTTCAACAACATGCTCGGTATCGTACTGGGCCACGCCGAACTTGCGCTCACTGAACAGCGAGATCTTCAGGCCGTCCACGAAAACCTGCGCGAGATCCGGACCGCGAGTGTGCGTGCTCGCGATCTGGTCCAACAAATTCTTGCATTCAGTCGACAGGTCGAGCGCGCGCAGGTGCCGGTGGATCTGCGTCAGCTCGCAACGGAAAGCGTCAAACTGTTGCGCTCTGCATTTCCCGTATCAGTAACACTCGACGTTCGACTCACATCGCAGCCGGTGATGGTGCTCGGCGACGCAAGTGCACTGCAGCAGATCATCGTGAATCTGTGCACCAATGCCGAGCATGCCATGCGTTCCAAAGGCGGCGGTGTGCTTACCGTGACGCTCGACGCAGAAGGCAAAGCGCCGACAGGACGCGTGCTGCTGACCGTCAGAGATACGGGAGAAGGCATGACACCCGAAGTGTCGGCGCGCGCGTTCGAGCCGTTCTTCACCACCAAGCCCGTTGGTGAAGGAACGGGGATGGGACTTGCGGTAGTGCACGGCGTCGTGTCGAGCTACGGCGGCACAATGTCGGTCGACAGTACTGTTGGTGTGGGCACAACTGTGCGCGTGGCGCTACCACTGACGTCCGTAGAGCAAGCGGCCGCAACGCAGGCACCGGATGCACCAAAGTCAGCGGGAATCGGTCGCGTTCTGCTCGCTGAAGACGAGCCGGCGCTCGCGCGTTTTGCAGAGCGTGCGCTGGTTCGCGAAGGCTACGATGTGACGACATGTCATGACGGACTCTTCGCGCTCGAACGCTTCCAGCAATCGCCCGGCGCGTTCGATGTGGTGTTGACCGATCTTACCATGCCCGGTCTATCAGGCGATCGACTCGCGCTGGCTATCAAGGGCATTAGCTCTGAAGTGCCCGTCATCCTCATGACCGGCTTCAGTCAGACGCTGACATCGCGCAATGCGAAGGAGCATGGCATCGACGTACTGCTCGACAAGCCGTTCAGCGCTCGCGATCTCGTGGCCGCCGTCGCGAAAGCGATCAGAGGCTGAGCGCGCACTCGAGGAGCAATGACAACGGGCGCCCCGTTTCGGGATGCACCGGTTCGGTGATCATGCGTATGCTCAATCCAGCACCCGTCAATTGCTCAATCCACGAGCCGAGTGTGCGGAAGTACCACGGCATTGTCGACGGAAACGCTACGCCGAAGCCCTGAAAGTTCTCTTCGCGCCATGTGTTCGCGTAGCGTCCGTCGCCCATCGCAAGCCACGGATGCACCGTCTGAATGAGCACGCGACCTTGCGATGCAAGTCGTCGCGTCAACGCGCTGAGCAGCGGCGTGAGTGGATCGCCGAGCAGCGCAAAGTTACAGATGATCAACTCCCAGGGTCCGCGCACCTGGGCTTCGTCAGCGATGAGCTCCTGATAGCTCACGGCAAGAAAACGCGCGCGACCGCCATTGGTATTGTCTTCCAGCGCCATGTTCGCGGCCTGCTCAACCAATCCAGCGCTCGCGTCGATGCCGACGACATCACACCCTGCATTCGCGAGCGCGCGCGACAGCCACCCTTCGCCACACCCCACGTCGAGCACCGTCGTCGCGCTTGTGCGCAGACACGCCTCTACGATCGCGGCATCGGTGCCTGCACGCCGACTTGGAATTCGCTGCTCACGCACAGCGGTCGTCCACGCCGCCGCATTGGCGTCCCAGCTCGCCAGCAGTTGCTGGTCCGCGGTCGTCGGCCGCGCGCTGACGGCTCCGTCGGAAGCTCCGCCAGATGTCAGGTCAGTCGTATTCGTCGTCATGCGGCAAGCTGTCACGACGCAAGGCCTCGAGCAAGCGCCGTCCCTGCAGCGCGCACGGCGTCCCGGTGTGTAATTTCCGGCATGCAACCTGACGTCCGTATCAGCGATATCGCGCACGTGATTCAACTCGCGATCGCGCCGGTTTTTCTGCTCACCGGTATTGCGTCGCTGCTGGTGGTGCTCACCAACCGACTTGGCCGCATCATCGATCGCGCGCGTCGGCTCGAGACGCACCACGACGATGCCACCGGCGAGTACCGCACGGTACTCGGCGCTGATCTGGGCATGCTTTCGCGCCGTGCGCGTCTGGTGAATCTGGGCATCAGCCTGTTCACCGTCGCCGCGCTGCTCGTCTGCGTAATGATTTCGGTGATCTTCGTCAGCGCATTCTACGACTGGGACGT
>JBKJTE010000032.1:0-5393 GCA_046590495.1 Gemmatimonas sp.
CACGGCACCTTGGCAAATAGCCAAGGATCCCGCGCGTCGTGCCGAACTCGAACAGTGCATGGCATCGTTGATCCGCCGTCTCGCGCGTCAGGCCGTACTGCTGTCGCCGTTCATGCCTGAAAAGGCCGAAGCATTGTGGACGCAACTTGGTGGTACCGGGTCAGTGCACGCGCAGCGCTTTGACACCTTGGAGCAGCTCGATGCCACAGGTTGGCACGTCGCCAAAGGCGAAGGGCTGTTCCCGCGCCCACAGCCGCCGGCCACTGCGTAGGCGTCACTCCAGCGGCTGATTCGTCACGCTCGGCGTCGTCACCGTCACTCTGACGACGCGCCAGGTTTCGTCGTGAGTGCGGGTACCCGTCGCGAAGGGACGTGACACAGCGCTCGTCCGTACATCTCTCGTGCAGCGGGATCATTCACGCACGGAGGACTGCAAATGCGGACGAGTCTCACAGCATCTGGCGCCCATCGGCGCGAATCGCAGCATCGTCGGGCCGACGCGCACGACGGCGGATCCACCCGCGAGCGACACGGCTTCGCACTCGAGGCCACGCTGCTTCTGCTGGTGATGTTTTCCATCATCATCCTCGCCGGCCTCTCCGCCGTGTCGACGATGGCCAAGACATCGAGCGCCGACTATCGCGCCTCGCGTGCGTCGTACGCGGCAGAGGGCGGCGCCGACGACATCATGTCGCAACTGGATGCCGCGATGCAGGACGGCATCATCAGCGCCCAGGACATCGCGTACCTGCAAACGCCGACACTGACCGGCTACCGGATCACGCAGACCACGAACACCACCGGCATTCCGGTATCGCGCACGATTTCATCGGGGCCGTTTGCCGGCCTGTACTCGTTGAATCAGCCGATCGATATCTCCGTTTCGGCGCGCGACTCGTCCGGCAACAAGGCGACCGCCGTGCTCTCCGTGAATGCGCAGACGATCCCGCTCTTCCAGTTCGGTGTCTTCTACGAGAGCGATCTCGAGATTCTCCCTGGCGCACCGATGACCTTTGCCGGTTGGGTTCACACCAACGGCAACCTCTACGTCTCGTCGGCAAGCGCCAGTTTCCAGAGTCAGATCACCACGCCTGACAGCGTCTTCTGGAATCGTAAAGATTCAAACAATCGCCTGAGCGGCGTGTCGATCAACAACGCCGCTGGTGCGTCAGTGAATCTCGATTTCGATTCACGCTCGCTCTCCGGCCCGGCGTTCGTGACGCGCAGTCAGCAAAAGTTCAGCGGCCGTCTGATGACGTCGGCGCACGGTGTGCGCTCGCTCAAGCTGCCGCTGCCCGCCAATACACCGCCGGTCACGCTCGTTTTGCCGCGTGTCGCCAGCGACATCCAGATGGTGCAGGATGTGAAGATGTCCTGGAAGTCGGATTGGTACATCACGATCGACGCATCGGTGTTCAACACCTACGCTGCCGATACGGTTGGCATGAAGAACAACTTCTGCAGCGCCATCACGCAGCTGCGCAGCGGAAGTCTGGTGTTGCCGTCGGCGGCCGCATGCAAGCGCATCTTCAAACCGCGTATGGATGCGTTCTACGAAGGACGGGAAGATCTGCGCCCCGATCTCGTCGACGTCTACATGGATTCACTGCGCATCTGGTCGGATAGCGCACCGCTCACCCGTGCACCGCGCATCATCTATTTCGACTTCATCAACACCAATACCAGCACCCGCAACGATTATGTCGCCGTGCGCATCCGCGGTGGCGCCCAGCTCCCCAAGCCGAATACGTCGGCCGATACCGGCGGCCTCTCCATCGTAACCGAACGTCCGATGTACGTCCTCGGACACTTCAACACCACGGTGTGGCGTCCCGCCGCGCTCATGGCCGATGCGATCACCTTCCTCAGCAATCCGCCGAACGCGCGCATGCGCGATTCGACCGGTCTCGCTGGCCGGTGCAGTGCGGCAAACGGATGGTGCGACATCATGCAGCAGGCCATGGCGCAGCGGACCTCGGCCGGATCCACCGTCAATGCAGCTATTCTCGCCGGCCACTCTGCAACACCATGCGACTACGCGCGCTCCGGGTGCAGCGGAGGCGCGTACGGCGGCGGACTCGAAAACTTCCCGCGCTTTCTCGAGAACTGGAGTGGTGTCACGTTCCGTTACACCGGCTCGCTCGTGTCGCTGTACGTCAATCGCTACTCCGCGGGACTGTGGGGCAACTCGACCAACGTCGGATACGCGAACTCGGCCTACTACACCCCGCCGACGCGTGCCTGGAGCTTCGACGTGAATTTCCGTTTCCCGGATCGCCTGCCGCCTGGCACGCCATCGGTCGGCACCGTGCTGCAGACGGCGTTCCGCCCGCTCTACTGAGATCATCATGACCCGCCAATTCGCAGCGCCTCCACAACTCGCTCGCGCGCACCGGCAACGAGGCTTCACGATCATCGAAATTCTGATGGTGGTGACGGTCGTCGGCATCATGATGGCAATCGTCGTGCCGCGTATGCGCATTACCCCGGCCACCGAAGTGCAACTCGCCGGAATGCAGCTCGCCCAGGATCTCGATCTGGCACGCACTCGTGCACTCTCTACGCGCAACATGTCGGAAGTTGTGTTCGCACTCAGCGCCGGCGCGTACTCAGGGTATCTCGACATCAACGGCGACAGTACGATCACGCAGACCACCGCCGAACGGCTCGGCCTCGAAGCGTTCGGTACCCGACCGCTCCCTGATCGTATCGCGTACGGACGCGGTTCGGCGAACGCCATTCCCAACGAGATCGGCAGCGGCGCCATCACCTTCGGCGGCGGTAAGGTCGACTTCGACACGCGCGGACTCCCCACGCCGATGGGCACCGCCGGCACCGTGTACCTGAAACACACATCCGATGCTTCCGCCGTCGTCGCCGTTGCGATCACGCCATCGGGCGCTGTGCGACTCTGGACCTGGAAAAACGGAGCATGGCAATGAACGCGCCACACGAGCACCCGAACGACATAACGCGAGCGTTGAGTCGTCGTCGACGCGGCTTTACGGTGGTGTCGATGCTGGTTGCGATCATCCTGCTCGCCGTCGGCATGACGTCACTCGCTACAGCGAACGGCAGTACGATCAAGATGCAGACACTCGCGCAGAATCGAACGAACGCGATCGCAATCGCGCGCAGCTTCATGGAGGAAGTCCGCACCCGCGACCCGTGGACGCTTGTTTCTGAAGCTGGTGTGACGCTCAACGCGGACGGTCAGGCTGCGGCCGCCGGTGCGTACATCCGCACGATGGAAGTGGTCGTCACCCGTCAGAATCTGCTCAAGATCATCGTCTCGGTCGCGTACCCGCGTGGCACGCAGCCGGTCGCGCTCACCACGTCCTTCTTCCGTGGCAATAGCCTCGCGGTGACACCATGACCAGAGCTCGCCGTTCCGGATTCACGCTGGTGGAGCTGCTCATGTCCATGACGATCGGTGTCGTCGTGCTGACGGCCGCTACCGGCTTCTCCATGAGCAGTTGGAAGACGCGACGTGGCTGGACCGTGCGTGAATCGGTCGACCGCAACGCACGGTTTGTCGGTATGTCGGTGGCGCGCGACGCGCAGGAAGCGGGCGTCGCGATCGAGAGTACACCCACCTTCGGCACGATCGGATCATTCGGCGACACGCTGTCGCTGATCTCCATACCGTTCACGAACGTCGAAGCGCCCGTGTATCCCATCTACAACGATGGCGACACGCTCCCCAACTATCCGCCGGGCGGCAACTGCGGCACGACGTGCATCGAATTCGATCAGATCGGCAACACATTCACCTTGGCGCCGGGCGATCTCGCCCGCTTGCAGATCGGCAGCACGCGTCGACTGCTCTATCTCACCGGGGTCAGTGCATCCTCGGGCGGCCGCTTCCGCGTGAACTTCCTGCCGATGCAGCGTCTCATCGGACGCGCGGCCGGACTCGATAGCGTGCTGCTCACCCGGTCCGGCACCACGATCCAGAAGATCAAGGCAGTTCTGTACTGGCGCGAAGCGTCGAGCAACACGTTGATGCGCGCCGAACAGTTCAATTCATCAGGCGTTCCGATCGGACGGCCGATCGCCACCGGCACGGCGGACTTTCGGACGTCGGTACTGTTCACTGGTAATCGCGAAGCCGCGTCATACAGCGGACTCGATACGGACACACTCAACGATGGCAACGACATCATTGGCCTGCGTGTGCGCAGTCGCATGATGACCGAAAAATCCGACCCTTCCGTCAACAATGGACAGCCGATCTATCGCTGGTACGACTGGCGCATGGCGCCGCGCAACCTCATGTACGAAAAAAATCGATAGCCACCAATCGCCGCGAACGGAAACACGACCGACTAAAGCAAAAAACAAAACGAAAGGCAGCCACGAATTTGCACGAATTACACCAATGCCCGCGGAGCAGTCCGCGGGCATTGGCGTTTCTTCCAATTTCCTTTTCTTGCTTAACCGTTCTGCGTTGTTCGTTGCTCTTTGTTCTTTTGCCGTCGCTCTTCGTTCTTTTGCCGTTGCTCTTCGTTCTTTTGCCGGTTGTACTTTCACTGCTGCTGTTGCCCCACGTCAAAGCCGCTTCTTCCGCTTCAAAATTCGCGCTATTCGCGGAATTCGTGGCCGCTGTTAATTCGCCTTGGGCTTGCTGAAATCCACCGTCGGTGCCGCACGCGCCGCAGCATCCGTCACCTCGAAATACGTACGCGGCTTTGCACCGGTGGCCTTCGCGGTTACAACCGCCGGAAACTTGCGGATGTATTCGTTGTACGTGCGCACCGTCGAGTTGTAGTCCGTGCGCGCCACTGCAATCCGATTCTCGGTCCCCGTCAGCTCGTCCTGCAACTTCAGGAACCCCTGATCGGACTTGAGCTGCGGATACGCTTCGATGACAACGTTCAAACCACGCATCGCCGTCGTCAGTTGATCGTTCGCGGCCGCCGTCTCCGCAGGGTCAGAGCCTCCCGGCTTGGAAAGCGCGCCCGTGAGTCCGGCGCGCGCCTTGGCGATACCGATGAAGACATCGCTCTCCTGCTGCGCGAGTCCCTTCACCGTCGCAACCAGATTGCCGATCAGATCGGCGCGACGTTGCAACTGCGCGTCGATATTCTTCTTCGCCTGCTCGGCCTGTTCGTCGTAGCTCTGGATCGTGTTGTACCCGCATGACGACAGCGTCAGCGGTGCGGCGACCGCAAACAACATCGGCAGGGCAAGCGTCAGCGAGCGCACTCGGCGCGCCGACCGCGAAAATATCAACGAAGACTTCAAACTGTGCATGTGGTTCGTCCTCAGGATGAAAGGGAATCGGTCGCCGTTTGGGGCGGGATGAAACGATCGAGATAGGTCACGAGCGATTCCATGCCCGCTACATACCCCGCCAACACAGACTCGGTGTCACGTTCCGGCAAGGCCGT
>JBKJTE010000132.1:0-2808 GCA_046590495.1 Gemmatimonas sp.
TCGGCCGCGACGAAGAAGCGCGCATCGCCTTCAACTCGTGGCGACGTGCCGTTGGTAGCGACGGGGCGCCGTTCCGTGAGTACTCGCGCCTGTTGCTTTCGGCCGGACGCGCACAAGCCGCCGATTCCATCCTCGCCGAAGCTGGTCGCTTGCTCGGCGCAGCTGGAATGCTCTCCGGTGAAGTGGCGCAGCTGCACGTTGCGCTCAGCCGATGGAACGCGGCAACCGTTGCTTTCCGCGAATCACTCGCAAGTCAGCCGTATCTCGAGTCGGCGGCACTGTTTGCGCTGCAGCGTGCACCGATCGCGACGCGTGATTCGATTCGGAGCGTGCTCCTCGCCGAGCCGGTCGCGCTGTTACCGCGTCGTTTGCTCTCCTCGCTTGAACTTGCGTGGGGTGAACCACGGCGCGCGTGGACGTCGCTGGCTTCCGTGCGCGCCGACGATTCAACCGCTGCCGCGTGGCGCACGTTTGGTGAGCGTGCAGAATTCGCACAGGCCTGGCCCGTCGCGCGGGAAGTGTGGCAGGCTGTCTTTGAACGACGAGGCGATCTCGAAGCGCAGACACATGCCGCGCAGAATGCACTGAACGCGGGTGATGCAACTGGCGCACTCGATCTGGCAACACGGGCCGCAAAACCCGCGTCGTCGCGTGACGCTGCGGCGCGCGACCCGTCGGCTCGTGTGCGCGCACTGTTGCCGATCGAGATTGCGGCACTCGGCGAGCTCGGTCGCCCCAAGGATGCGCAGGCGCGCCTTGACGCGAACGCCTCCGCACTCGATGACGCATCGCGCGCAGCGATGGCACGCCCGTTGGTGGGTGCGTGGCTTCGCTCTGGCGATCTCGAACGCGCGCGCGCGGCCGTAAAGGGAAGTGATCTCGCCGACGACGACGAAACCGCCGGCTGGCTGGCGCTCTACGAGGGCGATCTGGTGACCGCGCGCAAACGGCTCGTACGTGCGGATACAAAGCGCGGTGAACTGGTCGACGCACTCGGACTTTTGGCACGCACCCGGGTACAAACATCGGTCGCGCTGGGGCAGGCGTTTCTCGCGCTCGCGCAACGCGACAGCGCTGCTGCATCCGCGCGTTTCATCGTACTGGCAGACTCACTCGGTGAAGCTGCACCGGCTCTGCTTTCGCTCGCCTCTCGCATCGAAGCGGCCAAGGTGATCAAGGGTGCCATCGGCAAGCCGACGGTGCCACCGAAAGCGATGGTACTCTGGGATCGAATCGTGACGCAGTACGCCAAGTCACCCGAAGCGCCCGAAGCATTACTCGCATCTGCGCGTGCGCTGCGCGATGCGGGCGACATTTCTGCCGCGATCACGCGTTTCGAAACGTTGCTCGTCGATTATCCTGAGAGTGCGCTGTTGCCGCAGGCGCGACGGGATCTAGAACGTCTGCGCGGACAGGTTCCGCCATCCGGTTTTCAGTCATGAGTGGTGAGTTATGAGTGTATCGAGGCAGGGATGGTGGCGTGGCATCGCGCTGGTGTTCGTGCTCGCATTCGGGAGTGCGCAGGGCGCGCGCGCACAAAATCTGCTCATTCCTATGGATGACGGGCAGCGCAATCATCTCAAGGCGTATGGAGTCACGTATCTCGCGCTCAAGACCGGACAGAAAGCCGAGTGGTTGCTCAACTACCGCGGCGGCGCGTTTCTGCTCCCCGATGTTCCCGATCTTCGTCGGCGTGCCGCACTCGATGGCGTAAGCGTTGAAGCGATGAGCGACGCCTCGCTCGCAGCCGCGCGCGCTGAAATTGCGGGTGCGAACATGGATGTGGTTGTGCTCGAGCGCGCGCCAAAGATCGCAATCTACCGTCCCGCCAATCAGCCGCCCTGGGATGACGCGGTCACGCTCGCGTTGACGTACGCCGGTATCGACTTCACCTCGGTCTGGGACGAGGAGGTCATGAAAGGCGACTTGTCCAAGTACGACTGGGTACACCTGCACCACGAAGACTTCACTGGACAGTTCAACAAGCTCTTTCTGGCATACCGCGACGCGCCTTGGTTTGTCGCGCAACGTGATCGCGATCTCGCGATGGCCAGAAAGTTTGGTCTGCCTGATGTCCCGGCACTCAAGAAGGCAGTCGCCGAAAACATTCGCGGCTTTGTCGATCGCGGTGGCTTTCTGTTCGCGATGTGCGGTGCCACCGAGTCGCTCGATCTCGCGATCGCGTCCTTCGCCGTCGATATCGCGGGTCCATTCTCGGACGGCACGCCACCCGCTCCTGACGCTGACGCGCGCATGGTCTGGTCGCGCACACTCGCATTCACAGGTGCGCACATCGAACCGTCGCCGTACATCAACGCGCTCTCGGACATCGACGGACATCAGGTGAATGTGCCGGCCCGTCGTCAGCCGCTTGGTAGTTTCTCGCTCTTCGATTTCTCCGCCAAGCTCGATCCCGTTGCCACGATGCTGGTACAGAATCACCGGACGGTCGTTCCTGATTTCTATGGCGTCACTACCAGCTTCAACCGCGCCGTCATCAAGCCGACGGTCACCGTACTCGCGGCTGAAGACGGCGCGCCGTGGACCAAGTACATTCATGGGGACTACGGCAAGGGTTCGTGGACATTCCTCGGCGGACACGATCCGGAAGATCCGCAGCACGCGATCGGAAGCCCACCAACCGATCTTTCATTGCGACCAAATTCGCCGGGATATCGGTTGATCCTCAACAACGTCCTTTTCCCCGCTGCGAAGAAGAAGCCACGGAAGACGTGACCGCAAAAGCGCTTTCGGCGAAGGGACCGTCCCGGCAAAAGCCGCCAGCGATAGGCGAAGCACGACTCGCGC
>JBKJTE010000092.1:0-5474 GCA_046590495.1 Gemmatimonas sp.
CGACGCTGGCGATCACCGGCCCTCGCCAGGCGGTCGTCAGTGACATCACCTACCTGCGGCTCGCGCGAGACACGTTTGCGTATCTGTTTCTCGTCAGCGATGTCTTCAGTCGCACGATCGTCGGGTGGCATCTCCACCGGGACCTCACGCACTATGGCGCCCTGCAGGCGCTGCAGGGCGCCGTGCGGACCGTGCGCGACGTCCACGGGCTCGTCCATCATTCCGACCGCGGCAGTCAATATTGCTGTCACGACTACCTCCGCGCGCTCGCCGCGTGGCGGATCGTGCCCAGCATGACCGATGGCAACCACTGTTATCAGAACGCCATCGCCGAGCGGATCAACGGCATCCTGAAAGACGAATTCCATCTGGATGCGGTGTTTGCGACCTTCGGCGACGCGCGCGATGCCGTCGCGCGCGCCGTCCACATCTACAACACCATCCGCCTGCACGGGAGTCTCAACCTGCGCACGCCCGCCGACGTCGCGCAGCACGCCGCATAAGTCCGACGAAGTCCCTCACCCGTGTAGACATTTCGCAGGACTAGACATCCGTGGAAATCGTCGCAGTTGTTCAGTTGCTGTCCCCAATACGCATTTTCTGGTGCAGTTCCCTCCGCGCAAGAACGCAGTTTGTTCTTGCAGCTGCTGTTCGCTGTATCCGCGCAGGTTCCGTTCGTATCTGTTCGTATCTCGGCCAAGGCAGTTCGTCCGCTCCTATCCGCAGTGCCAATCCGCAGTCAGCTACGTCCCGATGCGCGAGATTCGCGGTTGACGCAACGATCTCGCGCCCGCCACAACTGCCCAGACAACAAGAATCGTCGCGCCGATCAGGGACGCCCTGAGCGACGGCCCACTGGCAAGGGCGCCCTCCTTCGCGTCCGTCAGCGCACCCGCCACGGCAAGCATCCACTGGCGAACACTCAGGTAGTGAATCGCCGGGAACGTGCTGCTGAGAATCCCTTCCCAGAACAGCACGTACACCAGACCTGCCACCAGCGCGCGCCGCGTGAGCAGTGCGAGTGCGGTAAACAGCGTCGCGTATGCCGCACCACCAAACGCACTGGCGACGGTGAACGCGCGCGTTATACCCTGTGGATCGTGCGGCCCGGTCACAATCGTACCCGCACCCCACACGGCAATCGCTGACAACAGCGCCGTTCCCAGCGCGGCGAAAAGCACACGCACCAGGACAATCCACCAGCGTGGCGTTGTTGTCGTCACCAGATACAGGAGCGTGCCATCCTCAGCCTCGGAGCTGAACGCGCTCGTGCCAAGCAAGAGCGCGATGATTGGCGTGGCCAACGCGCAGACAAACACGTCGAAGCGCTGCACGAGGAACACGACCGGGTCACCTGAGAGCGCACCACGCGACGCGAACACGACCGAGAAAAGCATCGGCAGCAGCACCAGCCCGAGCATGGAGAGCAGCAGCACGGGCGAGACGGTACGCGCCCACGAGAGGCGCATCAGTACCGCCGCCGTGCGAAGCAGCGAGACACGACCGAGTAGCACCGGCGAACTATTCACGCTCATCGGGCCACCAGGTACGCGAAGACATGCTCAAGCGATTCGTCGGTCGCTTCGACTTCGAAGAGCGTGAGACGGATGCGCTGCGCGACCGGCGCAACTGCACGAGCGAACGTCGCGTAGTCCGTGGCACGTACCAGCAATCCGGCGTCGCTCACCTCGACACCGATCACCGTCGGCACTTGCATCAACGCGGACGCGAGCAGCCGGTCGTCACTCGATCGGATGCGCACCGTGTGCGGCTGATCGGTCATCAGGCGGCGGAGCGTGCGATAGTCTCCGCTCGCGGCGAGTCGACCGGCGAGCATCACCAGAATGCGCGACGCTACCCCTTCGATCTCTTCGAGAATGTGTGAGCTGAGCAACACGGCGGTGCCCGCTGCCGCGCGATCTTCAAGCAGACGCATCATGTGCAATCGCTGCCGCGGATCGAGTCCGTTGAACGGTTCATCGAGCAGTACCAGCGATGGTTCATGCACCAGCGCCGCCGCAAGCTTTGCGCGCTGACGCATTCCTTTGCTGAAACCACCGACACGACGATCGGCGACCGTATCAAGCTCGACGCGTGCGAGTGCCCGCTCAACGGCAGCGCGCACATCGCGCACGCCAAGCAACTCCGCGCGCGCCGACACGAACGCACGCGCCGTCATCATCGACGGAAGCGCTTCCCGCTCAGGCACCAGTGCAACCCGGCGATACACCGACGGTCCGACTGTTGGCGATTCACCGTACACGCGCACGCGGCCGTTCGTAGGCGTCAACAGTCCGGCCGCCAGCTGCAACAGCGTGCTCTTACCCGCACCATTCGGACCCAGCAACCCGGTGATCCCCGCGCCTACGGTACACGAGATGTCGTTGACTGCGACGACATCACCGTACCAGTGCGAGACGTGGTCGAACTCGAGGGCGATCGACTCGCCCGAACGTGCGGCGACCGTCACTGTATCACGCGTGTTCCGCTCGCCCAGGGCAACGCTCATGGCACCAGCTTGCGTAGACGCAACTGCAACAGTGCTGCTCCGGCGACGCCGAGTGAGAACAGCACCCCTGCGTAAAGCCACACCGACGCTGGGGGATCGAGCTCCATGCTGCGCGTTTTTTCGTCAAACAGAATGAACGCCATTGTCCGCATGGTGCGAATAGGATCGATGAATTCCGACGTGCGGGCGGAGATACCCGCGAGATCATCGAGTCCCGTTGCGATTGCCGTCGCTACCAGCAGCGAGCCGATGATGGCCGCGGTTGCATAGGCACGTCGCGACGTCCACGCTGCCAGCGCAGCCCCGATTCCGCTCAGCGCGATCGCAGTCAGCGAAGCCTGTGCGAGTACCGGCCAGATCCGCGATCCCATTTTTTCGAACGCGGCCGACGGATCTTTCGCCACGCCGATCTCGCCGATGTACAACAGCAACAGCGGTGCGAGCGCAATGAGAAACTGGGCGCTGATCAGTGCCGCGAGCCGCGCGGAGGCGTACGAGGTGCGTGTGACTTCACGCGTGAGAATGAGAGGCAGAATGCGATGCTGTTGATCGCGACTGATCAACTCCGGCGCCTGTGCAGCAACAAAGAGCGCAAAAAGAATCAGCTGCGCCTGAATCAGCGGGCCGTACCTGATTGGTAACGCACCCTGCGAGGCAGAGGTAGCGGCCAGCAGTCCCAGCGCCGGAAGCACCGTCGCCAGGACCACGAAGGCAGGAAGAATCTTCGCCTTCGCACTCCGCCCGAATCCGAACATCGCGCGAAAGCCTTGCCAGTAGAGGGCGCGCCACGCGCCGCTGGCTCCGATGCGCGCGCCGTCGTAGCGACGATAGCCAAGATCGTGGATGGCCGTTTCGTCACCATTCGAATCCGGCGCGATGGGGCCCATGGAGGCGTTCGATGGAGTCGTCATGCCCCGCTCATTGAAACAGATCCTTGAGATGACCACGACGCCGTTCGAGCTTCAGAACGCCGACGTTCTGCGCAACGGCCGTATCGCGCACGGCATCGTACGTCTCTCGCAACGCAACTTCGTCGTCGCCCGACGGCAGCTCCACCAGTACGCGATGCCGCTCCGGTTGCGCCGTCACACCGACAGCGACGAGTTGTGCCGCAAAAACCGATGCGTCGCCATCCACTTCCACAACGAGTGTCGCCGTTTCTTCTGTGAGCGCGCCAAGCCGTTCCGCGCGCACCAGACGACCGTTGTCGATCAGCACGAAACCATCGCTGATGCGTTCGAGCTCGCCGAGCAGGTGCGATGAAACGAGAACCGACATGCCGAACTCGGTGCCCGTACGCTGAATGAGGGCGAGCATCTCGTCGCGACCGGCGGGATCGAGACCGTTGGTCGGTTCGTCGAGAATGAGCAGTCGCGGATCGTGCACCAGCGCCTGCGCGAGCTTGACCCGCTGCGCCATGCCGGTGGAATAGCCACCCATCGGCCGATAGCGTTCTTCGAACAGACCAACGTGTCGCAGCACTTCGGCCGCACGCTCACGCGATGCGCCGGCGGGCAATCCTGAGCAGCGCGCGAGCCAGGTGACAAACTCTGTCGCACTCATGTCCGGCGGCAGGCAGTCGTGCTCGGGCATGTAGCCAACGAGTCGACGAATGGCCGCGCGTTCGCGCACCACATCGTGACCGAGCAGCGTCGCCGAACCACTCGACGGTTCGACGAGCCCCAACAAAATCTTGACGAGTGTGCTTTTGCCCGCGCCGTTCGCGCCGACGAGTCCCGTGATCCCGGATCGGATCGCGACCGTCAGCGCATCGAGCGCGACGATCGCGTCGTACCGCCGGGTGAGCGCTGCAGTCTCGATGATGGCGATGGCTACTCCGGCGAGGCGGGGCGTCCGGCGGGAAGTGCGGTTGCTGATGACGCGCCATCGGCGCTCAGTAGCACGGGGAGATTCACCCCTGCTTTCGCAGCGCGACGCTCCAGAGTTTCACGATCTGCCAGCCCTCGAATGAGCGCGTCGGCCTCACGGTTTTGCAGATACTTCCCTTTCTCCCACCCTTCCACGATCCCCTTCGGTGTGCCGTAGCAGAGTTCTGCAAACTGCGCGACGGTCAGGCCGAGCGATTCGCGAAGTTGACGGATGGCTTTCGGAGCCATGAGCGCATGCGCAGCGCGGATCTGTTCGACCGCCGCCTTTTCGGAGATGTCGCGTTGGTCGATCGTCCGATTTTCGTGTGCGCACTTTTCGCAGCGGAAGAACTGGCGTGCGACTTCGGCAGCCATGCCGCTGATCCGGAGTGTGACCGTTTCGGTCTGCAGCGCGTACCGGCCGCCGCAGCCGCGATGCAGCGTTCCATCAAGTGTTGCGAGACTCATGTGCAGCAAATGGGGAAGAAAGGAGACCGCTGTGGGTACTGGCGTGCCGGAATGGGGCTCTGAATCGTCGAACAGTCGCCACCGAGGACGCGTCTGCGCCACCCCCGCCCTAGGGGATGGGCACGCAGCCTTCGCATCGACTCCCGGCCATGTCCGATTCACTGCTCGTCCGTCAGCCGCTTTTTGGTACCTCAGGCGCACTACTCGGCTACGATATCCGCTTTCGGGACGCGGAAGACGGGCGGCACGCCTTCGCCCAAAGCTACCTGAGTGGCACCTTCGATCTGGTGCGCGCCAAGCTGCCAGCGTACGTCCCGTGCAGCCGTGGCCAGCTGCTCGAGGACGCGTTTCAGATTGTGGACGCGACGACGGTGATTCTGCTGCTGCCGCGCGACCTCGAGGTGGACGACGAGGTGATGGCGGCGGTGAATCGGTACCGCGAGCGGAACGGCCAGATCGCGCTGAACGACATTAGCCCGGAGACCGCACCCGTAGAAGCGCTGGTGCCGTACGCGTCGTGGGTCCGTTTTGATATGCGGAGCGGCGACATCGTGGCCCTTGAGATTGCCCGCGCCCGGATCGAGGCGCTGGCCACCGGCCACAAGTTACCCCGTCTGGTGGCCGATCAC
>JBKJTE010000248.1:0-6872 GCA_046590495.1 Gemmatimonas sp.
ATACACCGCTGCTACCACGGGCACCGCCCACCAGCCGAGATGTGACAGCGCCGCGCGAAGCGATGCTCGCGGTCCTGATCGCGTGGTTGTTGTTGCTTGCGCGCATGGCGCAGTTCAGCGCGTTCAACACGTTGCTTGATCGCCTTGGCAAGATTTTTCCGATACCGGGCATGGGAGTATTTGCGCTCGCACTCGTGCTCGCGATGGCGCTCGCGTGGAGTGCGGCGCGCGTTGTTACTGGTGTGACCGCGACCAGACAGGGGTGAACGATGACGGGTTCAACCAGAGGGATTGCGCGCAGTAAGCCCGGACGCGCCGAGCTGGTGGCGCGTTCGGTGGCTGGCGTGGTCGCGTTCGCACTTGCCACTTTGCCGCCTGCGCGTCTCGCCGCGCAAGCTGAGAAGGTCGACGGCACGATGGTCGCGCGCATTCGCGATGAAGGTCTCAAGAAGTCGCAGGTCATGGACCATATCAGCTGGTTGTCCGACGTGTATGGACCGCGCCTGACGGGCAGTACGAACATCGAACAGGCCGGTGCATGGGCCATGAAGTCGCTACGCGGTTGGGGGCTCGCGAACGTGCACGACGAGCGATGGGCGTTCGGAAAGGGTTGGTCGCTGCAGCGCTTTTCGGCGACGCTCGTGGAGCCGCAGGTGCAGCCGCTGATCGCATTGCCGAAAGCATGGTCGCCTGGAACGAACGGGAGCGTGACTGCTGAAGTTGTGCGCCCGGTGATCGAGAACGAGGCTGATTTCGCCAGATATCGCGGCGCGTTGAGAGGAAAAATCGTGCTCACGCAACCGTTGCGCGCAGTACGCATGCTCGATGGGCGCATCGTTCTGCGCATGACGGACAACGACATCGCCGAAGCGATGACCGAGCCTGCAGCGGGTGCGGCGGCTGCAGGACGTGGCGCCGGTGCGGGCGCTGCTGGTACACGAACCGCCGCGACGTTTCAGCGACAGATCGACGATTTCTACAAGAGCGAAGGTGTGGTTGCACTGCTCGATCGTGGCTCTGACGCAGACTCGTCTGCTGGTGGTAGCGATCTGTCGTGGTTCACCCAGCGTGTTGATGGCGGTACCATTTTCGTTGGCGCAGGCGGCACGCGCGACTCGACAGCGGGCAGCGGTCTGCCCAGCGTGACGCTCGCTGTTGAGCACTACAACCGCATGGTGCGCGTGCTCGACAAAAAGTTACCCGTTAAAATGCAGCTCGATATCGGCGTGCAGTTCCTCGATGAAACGACGCCCCGCGGATTCAACATCATCGCAGAAATTCCGGGCACTGATCCCAAGCTCAAAGACGAATACGTGCTCATCGGATCGCACCTTGATTCGTGGCACGGTGGCACCGGTGCGACCGACAACGCGACCGGCAGCGGCGCGATGATGGAAGCAATGCGCATTCTCATGGCCATCGGCGCCAAGCCACGCCGCACGATTCGCATCGCGCTCTGGGGCGGCGAAGAAGAAGGGCTGCTTGGTTCGAGCGCGTATGCGCGCGAACACCTCGGCGATGCACGCACGATGGAGCTCAAACCTGAGCAGTCAAAGATCGTCGCGTATTACAACATCGATAACGGCACCGGCAAAATTCGCGGCGTCTGGATGCAGGGAAACAAAGCGATCGAGCCTGTCTTCCGCGCGTTCACCGCTCCACTTACGGACCTGGGGGTCACGATCCTTGGACCGCGATCCGTTGCATCGACCGATCACACGCCGTTTGACGCGCTCGGTGTTCCGGCGTTTCAGTTTGTGCAGGAGCGCTATGAGTACAACTCGCGCACGCACCACTCGAACATGGATGTCGTCGATCGAGTGCAGGCCGACGACATGAAGCAGATGGCGACCGTCGTCGCGACGATGGCGTATCTCACGGCGATGCGCGATCAACCATTACCGCGCAAGCCACTCCCCGCCCCACGCCCCCGCGGCAACTAGAAGCCAGAACTAGTCGCCGAGAGCTTTACGCGCGGCAAGCATGAGTCCGGGGTCGTCGCTGATGATCCCCTGGACTCCCCCGCGCCAGAGTCGCAACGCTTCAGCAGGATCATTTATTGTCCAGACGTGAGTTGTGACGCCTGTGCCATGCAGTCCGCGCACCATGCCGAGTATTGGAACTGGAATGCCATTCCAGACGGGTGGAATGCATAGCGCCTGAAATGGCTTCGGTCCGAATTTTCGACCGAGTAGCGCGGGAAGCAGCATCGCTGCGACTTCGCCGGTGTGAGCACCCATCGCGAAGCCGTTGCCGCGGAGCGGGATCACCGCTTCAGTGTTGAAGCCGGCGACGATGATGCGCGACCCGATCCCGTGACGTTTAATCGCACTCAACAGAAACGGCGAAGCGGCCGCCGTTTTTAACTCGATGATGAGCGGCAGATCACTCGGCAGCGCTTCGACCACTTCATCGAACGTCGACACGGTAACGCCCCGACCGCGCCACGGAAAAGTCTTGCCGCCGTCGCGTGTGAAGTGCGCGCCGGCGTCGAGTGTGCGCAGTTCGGCGAGGGTACGAAGTGCCAGCGGTCCGCTTCCGTTTGTAGTGCGATCGAGCGTTGCATCGTGCATGACCACGAGCACGCCGTCGCGCGAGACGTGCAGATCGAATTCGACGGCGTCGACGCCAAGCGCCACGGCTTCGAGCAGCGAAGGCAGCGTGTTCTCAGGCGCGTGAGCGCGATTGCCGCGATGTCCGATGACCGGACGCGCGGCGGTGTCGAGCAGGATCATTGTCCTCTTGAGAGCGAGCGGTGCGAGTGAACCAAAAACAGCGCGGGGCGATGCGCATGATGCGCATCGCCCCGCGAGCAAGAACTACCGACTGTGTATCATCTCGGCATCAATGCGACGATCAGAACGAGTACTGGAGACGCGTCATAATAAGGCGACCGATCTCGGGCACGCCCGGGAACGTGCGAACGCGATTGTCGAAGACGTTAGTCGCGTTGACCGACCAGAGCAGGCGCTGTGAACCAACGTTGAAGCGCTTGGAGACCTGCGCGTCGAAGGTGACGGCTTCCGGAACGTTTTCGTAGCAGAAGGTGCCTGCGCCTGGCGGTGAGCATTTGTTGAAGCCGGTGCTCGTGGGCGTACTGGTCGGCGCGCCCGGCTGCCCTGCCGCGATCGGGAAGGCGACGTTGGTTGCGTAGACGCCTGAGTTGACCGGATAGGCTTCGTTGTAGCGCGTACGCATTTCGAAGCCCATACCGTTCTCCTCGTTGCGGTAGCGGAAGCCGACCGAGCCACGTGAGTTCGGCGAGTTGGACATCAGTGGTGCGCCGTTACCACCGGCGATACCGTTGAACACGTTCTTGCTCTGGTAGCTGTACGCGAGGTCGAACGTCAGGCGATCGGTCGCGACGACGTCGGTGGCGAGATCAAGGCCGCGCACCCAAAGCTTACCAGCCGACGTGCGGTACGTGGCGTAGATGGCGTTTGGCTTGGTATTGGGGTCGTTAAAGGTGACAACGCCGAGTGGCAGGGAAGCGACCGATGGGGTGAGTGCGCCGGCCACGCCGCTGACGATTGCGCCGATCTGGGCGGGGGTGAGTCCGAGCGCGGCGAGTTGCGGCCCGAGGTTGGCACCAAGTTGCGCGCCTAGGTAACCGCCGAGCTGCGCCGGGTTGCCGAAGAAGACGTTCGGCGTGGAGAGCGCCGCCGACGTACCGACATCACCGCGTTCCTGCCCCCAAACGGAGACGTCAAAGCGGAAGCGGTTGCCGATGATGCCCTTGTAGCCGGCCTCGTAGGTGTTGTTGAACGACGCCGAAAGCCGTGCAATGTCTGCAATCCCGGTGACCGGCGTCGTGGCGCTCGAGATGTACGAGACCCGGGTGGCGAGATCGGCATTCGTGGGCTGACGGGTGCCGAGGAATGTCGTAGCGCCGGCGGCCAATTGGGCAGCGATGGAGGCCGGGAGGCCCGCTTGCTGCAGGGCACCGGCGATACCCGGCGTAAGACGTGACGCGAGGGCCTGAATGGCACCAGGGAACGCCGCCGCCGCGCTCGTGGCCACGAAGCCGCCGGATCCAGTGAACGCCGACTTCATGCAATAGTTTTCAAATGCGTTGTTGTTCGAGCAGCTGCGATTGAACTGGAAGCCCTTCTTCGGCGGGTTGCCGCGCGCGATCAGATCAAAACCCGAGCCGCCGATGTTGGGCGACTGAATCAGGTCGAGGAAGAACGAGAAGTTGGCCGGCGTCGAGAATGCGCGGTTGAACGTGAACCGGATGTTCTGATTCTCAGTCGGCTTGATGATGATCGCAGCGCGCGGCGAGAAGAACTTTCCGTCGATGACGTTGTTGCCGTCACCACGCGCAGCGAGCAGGATCTCGAGCTGCTTCGTCGGCTTGGTGCTCGACTGCAGATAGGCGCCGTACTCGGTGACGTTGTCGACGTTCTCGTTGCCACCGTTGATCGTTCCGCCCGTGCGCGGGTTGGTCCAGATATAGTCAGCGCCGTAGGTGAAGCTCTGCTTCTTGCCCAAGTCGAAGCCGTGCTGAAGCTGGAAAGCGGCAACGCGCGACTGATCGACGATGGGCTGACCCGAACGCAAGAGGTACGTGCCCTTGTCCGAGGTAGACGTGTCGTTGCCGGCGTTGCTGTTGTTCAGAAATGCTTGGGCGAACAAACGATTCCAGCGGAAGCGCTGCTGGATGTTCATGTACGTCCAATTCTTGATCTGCGATGAACCGTTGGCACCGGTGAGTTCGATGCCGCTGCCGATCTTTGTGTAGCCCAACGTGGTGATCGCTTCGGAGTTTTCCGTGGGACGCACATCGACGCGCGCTTCACCGGTCATGCGCTTCAAGTCGAAGTCACGCCGATTCGCCTGGCCACGACGCGAGGCCGGCACATTGGTGGTGTTCGGAAACTTCGTCGGCTCGGCCAGATCGTTGTACTGCCAGTCTTTGCCCTGCATGTACTCGCCGGAGACTTTGTACGCGAGCTTGTCGTTCAGTTTGCCCGCGTGACGAACGCCGGTGCGGATGATCGAACGCTCGCCACCGTCGACGCTGATTGTGGTTCCCTGCGAGTTGAATGGGGACTTCGTGATCACGTGCAGCACGCCATTGGAGCTGTTCGGGCCGTAGAGGGCCGACGCGGGACCGAGGAGTACTTCCATCCGATCGATATCTTCGTTCGTGCCGGTCATCAGGAACGGGACGTTGACGCGCAGCGACGGAACGCCGGCGAAACGATAGTCTTGCAGCATCAGCATCGAGCCGCTGAACGCGTTGTTGAATCCGCGCGCGACAACGTTGGCCTGTGCGATGCCGCCCTTGTTGATGTCGATGCCGGGCGAGTTGCGCAAATGGTCGGTGATCGTGATCGCGGGACGCTCGGTGATCTGCTCGCTTGTAATGACGGAGATCGACGCCGGTGCGTCGAGCGCCTTTTCCGGACGACTGCGGCTTGCCGTGACGACAGTCTGATTCAGCTGGGTCGTCTTCTCGACCAACGCGACCGTGATGTTTGCGCCGGGTCGCTGCGCCGAGAATACGCGCTGCTGATATCCGAGCGCGCGGACGGTGACCGTGTACGACCCGTCCGGAAGATTGACGACGCGGAAGGAACCATCAGCGCCGGTAACTGCCCCGTACGAAAGTCCGCCAGCGACTTGCGCCTGAATCTGCGAATTCTCGAGTGGTCTGCCGCTCGTCGCGTCAGTGACTTTGCCCGTGATGGTGCCAGTCTGCGCAGCGAGCAACGCGGCCGCGAACGGCACCGCGATGGCTGCGCGAATTGTGTTGCAGAGAAAGCGTCGAACGCGGAACACGGACATCACGCACCTCGGGGGGAGGGAGACTGCTTCGTACAGATCGGTGGCTCGCGGGAAGGAGGCGAGCAGCAGAGGCTGGATTGGGCAGAATGTTGGGCTAACGTGACGCTAGCGTCAATATCTGCAGCGCTATGTACCGCAAATGCGATCAAGATCCTGCATGCCGACGAGCACGTCACGGGGGCGCGCACCGCCCTCGGAGGGCGCAAGAACACCGGCCTCTTCGAGTTGATCGATGATGCGTGCCGCGCGGCCGTATCCAACTTTCAGGCGACGTTGCAGCAGTGAGGTTGAGCCCTGACGGTGCTGGATCACGACTTCGGCGGCCTCTCGGAAACGGGCATCGCGATCACCCGCACCGTTCTCGTCATCGCCGTCCGCATCACCCGAGGCCTTGGCTTCAAGCGCACGAACGGTTTCCAGAATGTCCGGTTCCATCGCGACCGTTTCCCCAGCGGCATGTTCGGCAATTCGGCGCGCTGCAGCGTCACCGTACCAACGAAGCAGTTTCTCAGTGTCTTCGCTCGAGAGATACGCGCCCTGCAGGCGCGCCGCCTCGGACTTGCCTGGTGGAATGAAGAGCATGTCTCCGTTACCGAGCAGCGCTTCCGCGCCAGCGCCATCGATAATGGTGCGGCTGTCGACCTGCGATGCGACGCGAAACGCGATACGACAGGGGAAGTTCGCCTTGATGAGTCCCGTAATGACATTCACGCTGGGACGCTGTGTGGCGAGAATGAGATGGATGCCGATTGCACGCGCCTTCTGGGCCAGCATTGCGATCGGCGTCTCCACTTCGCCCTGCACCGTCATCATCAGGTCTGCCATTTCATCAATGACAACCACGATGTACGGCAGGACGTCACCCGTGTACGCACGATCTTCGAACGCGACATCGGGGCTCTTCGGCTTCTGCAACGGCGGCCCTTCGCCGGCAAGTTGCTGCTGAACACGCTTGTTGAACTCCTGCAGGTTGCGGCACGCATTCGCTTCGAGCAACCGATACCGATCCTGCATTTCCATCACGGCCCACTTGAGCAGGGCCGCTGCGCCACGGTTGTCAGTAATCACCTTGTGCGGCAAAT
>JBKJTE010000059.1:0-65178 GCA_046590495.1 Gemmatimonas sp.
AGCAACTGACTTGGAACTGCCGATTTAGCGGATTTAGCGGAACGAGCACGGATACAGCAAACAACAAAAAGAAAAGTTGTTGAAGTATTCGTGCTGTTATCTGCCAAATCCGCTAAATCGGCAGTTCCAAGTCAGTTGCTGTTATCCGTTAGATCGCTGTTCGCGGCTTCCCGCCGAGACTAAGCACCGAGCCAACGAGCACCACTGTCACCGCGCCAATCACGTTATACCACAGAAACGCGACGGTCGGCGCGCCGTACGATACGGCACCAACGGTGAGCATCCCGGCGATGAGTCCAACGAATGCGCCGAGTGCCGACGTGCGCGGGATCATCGCCAAAAGAAAGACGCCGAGTATGGAGCCGTAGAAGAACGAGCCGAAGCGGTTCACCACTTCGATGAGCGAGCCAAGTGACGCAGCCTTGGTTGCAACGAAGCAGGCGAAGAGTCCCCAGATCGCCGTCGCAAGCTTTGACGCAGTGAGATAGTGCGCATCGCTTCCTTCCGGCTTGATCCACCGTCGGTAGAAGTCGATCACCGATACCGTCGACAGCGAATTCAGTTCGGCCGCAACACTCGACATGGCGGCACCGATCACCGCCGCGAGAAAGAGTCCCGCGAGACCGAGTGGCAGGTGATCGAGCACGAAGCGTGGAATGATGTAGTTCACATCGCGCGAACTTTGTCCCGTGACTTTCGCTGCCATGTCGAGCGCTTCCTTGCGCACGCCCACCACTTCGGCATCGCGTTCGTGGAAGGCGCCGAGTGCCGTGGTTGCCGCCGTGGCGTCTCCCGTGTGACGTGCGTCCGACGCGGCACGCGCTGCGGTCTGCCGCGCGGCGATCGCTGCGTTGTAGCGCGTCTCGAGCGCACTGTACGCCACCGGTTCTGCAGCGCGCACCTGTCGATCGTGCGACGGGTTGTAGAGCATCGGCGCCGGCTGAAACAGGAAGAACAGAAACACGAGCACGCCGACCAACAGTACCAGCGCCTGCAGCGGAATTTTCCAGTACGCGCTCATGAGCAGCGAACTGCGCGCTTCACTCACGGATTTGGCGGCGAGATAGCGCTGCACCTGGCTTTGATCGGTGCCGAAGTACGAGAGCATCAGAAACGTGCCACCGATGATCCCCGACCAGAACGTGTACGTCTTGGTGAGATCGAAGCTGAAGTCGAACACCTGCAGTCGCCCAGTCGCGCCGGCGATACGCATCGCATCGTCGAGCGGAATCGGCGTCTGCACGATGAGCACAATCACCATCGTGACCAGCGCGGCCACGACAACCATCATCTGCTTGACGTCGGCCCACGCGACGGCCTGCACGCCGCCCAGCACCGTGTAGATCACGGTCGGCACGCCAAAGAGCGCAACCGACCAGGTCATGTTCCAGCCGAATATCGCCGAGAAGACGACTGCGGGTGCCGCGATGATCGTGCCGCAGGACATGCCGCGAGAAAGAAGGAACAGGAAGCTCGTCAGCGAGCGCGTCCTGGCGTCAAAGCGACGCTCCAGGTACTCGTAGGCGGTGAACACCTTGGCGCCGTGGAGAAAGGGCACCAGCGTCACGCCAAGCAGCACCATCGCGATCGGGAGACCGAAGTAGAACTGCACAAAGCGCAGGCCATCCGTCGCACCCTGCCCCGTCGTCCCGATGAGCGTGACCGCCGAAAGCTGTGTCGCCATCACCGACAGCCCGACCGCCCACCACGGCAGATTCCGGTTCGCGAGGAAGTACCCTTCGATATTCTTCGTACCACGCGTGCGGCGAAGCCCGTCGACGACCACGACGAGCAGGTACGCGACCACGACGGCCCAATTGATCCAATGCATCGCGTCAGCTCGTGTAGCGTGACTGCAGGAACCAGAGCAGCGCCAGAGCGACAGCCTGGATGACGAGCACGCGCCAAAGCGTCGTGCGGAAAGGGGGGGACATGGCACCAAATTACAGCATGGTTCAACCACATGTAGTACCTCATGAAGTACCACATGTAGTCATCATCGGCGGCGGCTTTGGTGGCCTCGCGGCCGCACGGGAACTACGCAAGGCGCCGGTCCGCGTCACGCTCATCGATCGCAAGAACCACCACACCTTCCAGCCGCTGCTCTATCAGGTGGCGATGGCCGGGCTCGCGCCAAGCGACATCACGGTGCCGATCCGATGGCGGTTGCGACACCAGGCCAATACGTCCGTGTTGCTTGCCGAAGTCACCCAAGTCGATGCGAATGCGCGTACCGTGCAGCTCGACGACGGACGCGACATCGCCTACGACTATCTCATCATCGCGAGCGGTGCGCGTCACGCCTACTTCGGCCATGACGACTGGGAACAGTTTGCACCTGGGCTCAAAGGGATCGAAGACGCAGACCTCATGCGGCAGCGATTCCTGCGTGCGTTCGAGAACGCCGAACGTGCTGTCGATCCTGCCGAACGCGCGGCACAGCTGACATTCGTGGTCGTGGGTGCCGGACCAACAGGCGTCGAACTCGCGGGCACCATCCCCGACATCGCAAAGCGCTCGTTTCATTCGGACTTTCGGAACATCGATACGCGCGCGACACGTGTGCTGCTCGTCGAGGCGGGTCCCCGTATTCTCTCCACGTTCCCCGAAGACCTTTCCGCTGCCGCGCAACGCGATCTCACCGCGCTCGGCGTCGAAGTGCGACTCGGCACACCAGTCACTCGCATCGAAGCGAACGCTGTATGGATCGGCGACGAACGCATTGCGACACACACTGTCTTCTGGGCTGCGGGCAATACCGCATCGCCACTGGGACGTATGCTCGGTGTGCCAACCGATCGTGCCGGTCGCGTGAAAGTTGAACCCGACTGTTCAGTCCCGGGTCATCCTGAACTGTTTGTTGTCGGCGATCTCTGCTACATCGAGCGCGCCGACGGACGCCCCGTTCCCGCCGTCGCCCCGTCGGCGAATCAGACTGGTGCGCACGCCGCGCGGATGATTCTCAACACGATCGCAGCCAAACCGCGCACACCCTTTCGCTACTTCCACAAAGGCGATCTGGCGACGATCGGTCGACACAAAGCAGTTGCTGCATTCGGCAAGCTGCACCTGAGTGGCTATCTGACGTGGTTTCTCTGGCTCTTTGTGCACCTCATGTATCTCGTCGGCTTCCGCAATCGACTCTCGGTGCTGCTGCAATGGGCGTGGGCATACGTCACGTATCAGCCTGGCGTGCGACTCATTTCGGACGACGTGAATCCCAAGGTGCTTGACCACCCCTTTGACCGCCTGCACGATGAATCGCGCGTGCTCTCGTCCGGCGCCGAGCGGACATCGACCTCGGATCGTTTGACGGGCACGATCGGCGGAGGCTAACCTTGGAGCACCGCGCACCACTGTTGGTCGTCCGGATGACGACCCCAATGCCTCAGCGCGACCTGCGTCGTCCTTCCGCCAAGTGAATGTCCGCCGAGCCAACGCCTCCAGACACACACGCCCGAGCCGACAAAGGCAGTTCGATCGCACAATTGCTGCCGCAGCTCTTGAACGTGCTCCAATCGTCGGTCGTCGTGTTCGACCTCGACAATGTGCTGCGTTTTCACAACCAGAACGCGCGCACTGTCTTCGTCATCGACGATCGTGCACCGCTGTCATCGCAGTCGGTGCGCCAAGTGCTCGGCGAATTGGCGGAGACGTTGATGCCGCTGATCGCGCAGGTGCGATCGTTGGCAGCAGCACAGGCACAGACGGTACAACTTTCGTCTGACGGACGCTGGTTTGAAATCCGCGTGATTCCATTCATTGCCGAGTTCGTGCTGGTGAGCGCGATCGAAGTGACGGAGCGCGAAATACGGCGCACGTCGCTCGAGCAGAGTGAGCAGCAGCTCCGCGCGATCTTCGAGTTGATGCCGACGTCCGTGCGCGTGAGCGATCTCGCAGGACGGCTCGAGCAGGTGAGTGACTTCGCGTATGCAGAGCACAGTGCGCCGCAGCCCGCGTCGTTGCGGCAGCTCTGGGAGCGCGATTCGCCGATCGAGCACGGGACCGGTCGAAGGCTTTCATATCTCGACTCGCCGGGTGTGCGGGCGCTCTCGGGAGAAATGGTTCGCGGGGCTGTGCTCGAAGTACAACGTGGCGGAGCGTATGGACCACGTGTGATAGAGACATGGGCAGCTCCCACTCGCGACAAAGCAGGAGCGATCACCGGCGCGTTGCTTGTCGATCGCGACATCACGGAACGCGTGCGTACAGAGCGCGCAATCGATGTGCAACGCACGGAAACTGTGGCGCTGCACGAATGGGTGTCGCGTGAAGCGGATCGTCTTGAGCAGTTGGTCGAAGAACGGGCGCGCGAACGGGTGCAGCTCGAAGAAGCACGATCGCGCGATCGACGTCTTGCCGCCGTCGGTCAGCTGGCAGCCGGCGTGATGCACGACGTCAACAACACGCTCAATCCGATCATGGCCGCCGCGTACCTGCTGCGCCATCACGCCGAATCACCCGAGGCCGTGCGCGACTATGCCGATCGCATCAACAAGGCCGCCGAAACGGCTGCGGCGACCGCATCGCGCGTCGGGCGGTTCATCAGACAGGACCCAGTGCACGCTGGCGGCGATGAGTCGCTCGACCTGACGTTGTTGGCCAATGAAGTGCTCGACCTGACCGAGCCGATGCGGCGCCGGCGCGCCGGTGGGCAGGCGATCGTGCGTGTGGTGCGTCAGCTTGACGAACCAGCCCAGACGCGCGGCCTGCCGGGCGAGATTCGCGAGGCTCTCCTCAGTCTTGTGCAGAACTCGATCGACGCCATGCCCAATGGTGGCACGCTTACGGTCCGTACGTTTCTGGATGGCGGCGAGGCGTGCGTTGCGGTCGAGGACGATGGCGAGGGGATGAGCGAAGATGTGAGGGAGCGGGCGTTCGAGCCGTTTTTCAGCACGAAGGGCGCGGGGGGGACCGGGCTCGGCTTGGCCGAGGTGTACGGCATTGCCCGTCGTCATCGCGGAACGGCGGCGATCGAGTCGACGCCTGGTCTGGGAACCACCGTCACCCTCCGACTCCCCGCCGAGGCGGGAGAGCCCGCAATTGCCGCGGTGGCGGCCCACCCACCGGCACCGTCGGAGCCGAGGCGGGTGCTGGTCGTGGAAGACCATGAGGACGGCCGACACTTCCTGCGGCGGCTGCTGGAGTCGCACGGTCATATTGTCGAAGCCGTTGGCAGCTGCGCCGATGCGAGGGAGAGACTCGCGGCAAACGTCGCGCCACCTTACCATCTGTTACTGACGGATGTGGGACTACCTGACGGCAGTGGGTGGGATCTCGTTGCGTTCGCCCACGACTTGGCCCCGCAGATGCGGATCGGTGTCATAACGGGGTGGGAACCGATCGTCAGCGCCGACGATGCAGTGGGCGTGGAGTTTGTGCTTCGAAAACCGTTGCGTGCTGCTGAACTGCTTGCTCACATCGCGGGCCGAACGCCGCCCGCGCCAACCGAGTGAAATCCATGACGGATCTCCCGTCGACAATTCGCGTACTCGTCGCTGAAGACAACGCCTTGGAGCGCTCCACTCTCGTGGATTTGCTCGGCGTACTTGGACATATGGTCGTCGCTGAAGTGGACAGCGGCGCAGAGGCCATCGAGAAGGCCCGGCAGTTCACACCCGACGCCGTGCTGCTTGATGTGCATATGCCGGGCGCAAACGGCGTGCAGGCGGCAGAAGAAATTGCGCTCGCCCTGCCCGGGACCGCTGTGGTGCTGGTCACAGGCGATCTGTCGCTGACTCTCTCTTCAGCCGATGTGTTGCGCAGCACCGCCGTCGCACTCCTTGCCAAGCCGACGCCGCCCGCGACGCTTGACGCCACGTTGCGAATGGCCGTGATTCGCGCGCGCGAACTGCTCACCGCGCGCAAGGAAGCGGCGGACGCAAAACATCAACTCGAGTCACGCAAGTTGATCGAGCGTGCGAAAGGAATTCTGATGCGGCGGACAGCCAGCACCGAACAGGAAGCGTATCGCATCATGCAGCGTAGCAGTCAGGATCGTTCGGTGCCGATGGTCGATATCGCGCGCGCCGTGATCGTCAGCGAGCCTGGTATGAAAAGCTGAGAGCGCAAAGCTGGGATTGAAAGCTGAACCGGGCGGCGTCGATATCGACGCCGCCCGGTTTTCTTTGCGCCATGCCCCGAGCCGATCAGGAGATAGGCTTCCCCGGCGGGCCGGATACCTGCTTCACGAGTTCATACAGGAACGCGAGTCCATCGTAGTACGACTTGATGCGCAACTTCTCGTCGCGGCCGTGTGCGTTCGTTTCGCCCGGCGCTGAGAAAATGCCACTCACACCGTACGTCGGGATTCCGGCCGAGCGCAGGTACGCGCCGTCTGTGGCGCCGGTGGACATCGTCGGAATGACCGGGACATCGTTGAACATCTTTTTGGTCAGTGCCGTCGTCGCGGAAAGCAGCGTCGGGTCGATGGCGATCGTCTTCTTGCCGAAGCGATCGCCACGTGAGCCGCGCGACGCGACTTTCACGCCGGTGTCGGCAATCACGCGTTCGATCGTGGCCTTCACGTCTTCGGCGCTCGATGTGGGCACGATGCGGCAATTGACTGTTGCGATTGCCGTCTGCGGTAAGGCGTTGTCGGCATGACCACCGGCAAGACGCGTTGCAACGCATGTCGTGCGCAGCATCGACGCATAACGCGGGTCGGTGGAGATGATGCGTGCTGCCGCGGTGTCCTTCTGATTGGCGACGATCGCGCGCATCGCCGTTGCGAAGGACGGCATTTCGACCTTTGCCGTCTGCTCAAAGAACGGTTTCGAGATTTCGTTCAGTTCGACCGGGAAGGCAAACTTCTCGAGCTTGGCGAGCGCGTTGGCCAACTGATAAATCGCGTTGTCCTTGCGCGGCACACTCGAATGTCCACCGGTGTTGAGTGCAGTGAGCGTGTAGTTCACCGGCACCTTTTCCGCGGCCTGCACCGAATGAAACAGCGGCTGATCGTCCTTCAGCGTACCACCGCCGCCTTCGTTGATCGCATACTCGGCGTCGATCAGATCCTTGTGATTGTTGATCAGCCATGAGACGCCATTCGAGCCTCCACCTTCTTCGTCGGCGGTCAACGCGAGAATCAGATCGCGCTGCGGCACGTATCCTTCCTGTTTGTAGCGCAACAGGTTCGCAACAAACATCGATGCCATCGACTTGTCGTCGGCGACACCCCGGCCGAGGAAGAACCCGTTCTCTTCAACCATGATGAACGGGTCACGCGGCCAATCGGTGCGCAGCGCGGCGACCACGTCGAGGTGTGCGAGCAGCAGCAACGGCTTACCCTGACCTTTGCCGTGATAGCGCACCACCAGATTGCCCTTGGTCGGCCGATCGGGCGGAACGAGCACCTGCACGTCCGACTGCGGAAAGCCCGCCGCGATGAATCTCGCCGCCATCGCGCGCGCCGCCTTGGTCACATCGCCGACAGAGTCGACCGTGTTGATCTCGACCAGCTCCTTGTAGACCTCACGGGCCGCTTTCTGTTGTGGCGTGAGCGTGGTCGGCGCGCCAGGTGCTTTCTGGCCGGGGAGCTGCCGCGCGTGGGCGGCAGGAGCGAACGAGACTGAGGCGAGAATCGCGGCGAGTGCAACAGGTCGAAGCAGGCGCATGGGCAATGGGGTCGGGGTCCACAGCCAAGGTATTGGACGGCGTCGACGATGGGGAGAGTACGGGAGCGCCTGATTCCGGCGTGAACGCTGATCGCCGATGGTTCTTGGGCACCGTAGTTGCGAGTGATCAGTGCAGGTGCGCAGTGGACGCGCCTGCAGTCAGCTCACTCCAGCCGGCGCAATCTCATGGGCGACAAGTCTCAACACTCAGGCACTGACCACAGTGGCCAGTACAGCGATCACTTCCAGGCGGCGGCACAGTATCAGGCCGCCGCCCACCACCACCTGCAGGCCGCACATCACGACGAGCACGGCCAGCACGAATTGGCGATGAAGCACGCCGAAGCTGCGCGTCGTCATGGCAGCATGGGGCACAAGTTCGCAACCGGCGCCGCTGAGCCAGCAAAACCGTAACGGCGGGACCGTTGTGCGGCGTCAGTGTCCCGTTGGTAGCGTCGCGATACCAGATTTTGGATTGAAGCGACTGCCAGCGGGAAGCACGTGCATGGTCATTCCTGACGCGCCGAGTGGTGCGCCGACGGCTGTGATCGCACTCTGGCGCGCGTCGTATATCACGGCGACGCTGGCGCCCGCGATTCGCCAGGTGCCATCAGGGTTCACGATCAGCGCAGTCGACTCATCGATGCCGACACCCAGATGCGGTTCGCGTTCCAGCACGAGACTGATAAGCCGATTGTGTCGACGGCGCCGCAGAAAGTGCTGATCGATGATGGCGTTGTCGATCAAACCAAAACCCGATGCCGTCACGATGTTGTCGCGATCGATTGTACCAAGTGCCAGTGACGTGTCAGGGCGCAGTGCACCAGGACGACGTTCCACGCCGGTGATCATGACGGTCGACATCACCGCGGCGCCTGCAGACGTTCCGCCAATGACTGCGCCGGCGCGATAACGCTCGACGATCGCCGCGGCCGTGCGCGATCCGCCGAGTGCGGCCGTGAGTTTTGATTGATCCCCCCCGATGAACCAGATCGCGGTCGCGGCACGCACGGCCTGCACGACGGAGTCGGCGTCTGCATCCGCGCGCTGCGCCCAAAGACTCACGGCGTCGGCGCCAAGTGCGCGAAAGTCGCGCGCCTTCGCATCGCCGCCCGTCTTCCCCTCTTCGCTCGCCATGCCAAAGACGACGATGCGTGACTTGCCACCTTGCGTCGAAAGGTCGACGAACTCGCGTACGAGCGCCGGTGGTTGTGGGCCGCCTCCGACGATGTAAAGCGTTCCGTTGATTGTGGCGGCGGCGGGTTGCGCAGAGAGCGGTGCTACCGCGCTCGCGAGAGTCGCGACGAAGGCAACCGCGAGGAGCGATCGTTTGGAGAGAAGCGAGACGTGCATGGGGAGCTGTCAGGAAGGGTGTATGAGGAGCGGTAGACGAACTTGCACCGCATCACAAGACGCTGACAGTGAGCGGCACAGCGCGGCACGGAATTCGCACTCCCTATCGTTGGTTGACTCCGGCGCGCGCTCAGTCCCAGTGCGCGCGGGTCAACTCTTGCACCACCCCGCCTGAGGAGGCTCCTATGCAATTCCAATTTGGTGCGCAACGCTTTGCGTCACGATTCAAGTCGCATCGCTTTACATCAACGGCCGTGCCGGCGCGCGTACTCTTCGCGACACTGCTAGCGGTGAACGTTTCCGCCTGCGCCTCGCTGAACAACAAGACCAAGGGCGGCGTCATTGGCGCGGCCGCGGGCGGCGCCGTCGGCGGTGTCGTTGGCAATCAAACCGGTTCCACAACGCGCGGCGTGATCATCGGCGCTGCGGTCGGTGGCACTGTCGGCGCGATTATCGGCCACCAGATGGATCAGCAAGCGAAGGAGCTGAAGCAGGCCATCCCCGGCGCGACGGTGGCGCGCGTTGGTGAAGGGATCGCGGTGACGTTCGACTCCGGACTGCTCTACGATTTCGATTCCGATGTCGTGCGCACCGATGCAGCCAAGAATCTCAGCAACCTTGCGGCAAGTCTCGGCAAGTATCCGAACACCGATCTGCTGATCGTTGGTCACACGGACGACAAAGGCACGGACGACTACAATCAGGCGCTCTCCGAGCGTCGTGCGTCGGCGGCGTCCCGATACCTCGCCGGCGCCGGTGTTGAAGCCTCGCGGCTGCGTTCGCTCGGTCGCGGCGAAAGCGAGCCACTCGGCAGCAACGCGACCGAAGCTGGTCGCCAGACCAATCGACGTGTCGAGATCGCCATCGTCGCGAACGCCAGCGCTCGCAAGCAGTAGAAGCGTGAAGCGTCTGCAGTAAGCCGGTCACGTGCCTTGGCGCTCGTGGTCGGCTTACAGCAGCAGGTGCGCCAACGTCTTGCCGCGCGGGGGGCCGGCATGTCGGTCCATCGGTTCGATCGTGAGCGCCGCCCCGAGCACGGCGCCCTGCGCTGGCACCGGCATTCCAGTCGTAAAGATCATCGGCTTCGCGGGGTCAACATTGACTTCGGCCCCGCGCACCATGCCGTCAGCACAGATAAACCAGAACTGATACCGGCCATTCCGGGGCGTCGGCAGTCCGTGCACCACCACGTTCCAGCGATGGGTCTTGGCATCGGCGAAGATCACGATGCCGCCTTCGGTGCCATTCATCATGATTTTGGCCTGCATCACTTTGGCGGCCTGTTTCATGATGGACAGCGTGTCCTGCAGCGCGGCGAGTTCCCGCGTGATGCCTTGCGCCGCCACCGTTGTAGCGACCACCGGGCGCTCGGCGGCTGCCAGTGCGGTTGTGGCCGGCGCCGATGGCGTAGACGCGCTGCGCTGACCGATTTGCCAGCCGATCAAACCAGAGACGAGCGACGCGGCGACCCCGAGCGGTAGCCACCAGCGACGGACCCCGCGCGACGACCGACCCACAGCGTGATGCAGAATGTCCGCCTGCAACCCGGGCCGTAGCGTCGCCGGCGCGGCGGCCATCGGCAGCCACGCCAAGTCGGCCTCGATCTGCTTCACAGCCGCCGGACACTCGGGACACCGCCGCAAATGCTCGGCGAAGAGCACCATCTCCGCAGGCTCGAGCACCTGCGCAGCGTATTCCGTGCGTCGTTCGATGAACCAGTCATGTGCCATCATGGAACCCAATCCTTCAGGGGAGCCAGTGCGGTTCGCAACCGGCCGAATGCAAGTCGAAGCCGCGTCTTGACGGTGCCAAGCGGAATACCAAGGGCGGTCGAGATCTCGGACTGCGACCGTCCTTCAAAGTAGGCGAGCTGAATCGCGGTGCGCTGTTCCGCCGGAAGTGCGCCGAGGGCGGAATGTACCTGGGAATGAATATGCCAACCCGGCTGAGCCGCTTCGTTGGGCTCGACGGCGAGGACGCTGTCGTGACCACTCGGCGACGGCGACAACGCCATTACCAGCCTGCGGCCACGCGATCGCTGTCGCAACCGGTCGATGGCTCGTTGTCGCGTGACTCGCAGGAGGAGTGGCATCAAGCCACGATCGTTGTCGCGGGTCGGTTCCACCGTCGTCCAGACCATGCGGAACACTTCCATCACAACATCTTCGGCGTCGTCGGCATCGTGCAACATCGCCTCTGCCACGCCAAGCAGCCACGGCGTCGTCAGGCCAATCAGCTCGGCCAGTGCCTGTTCGTCGCGATCGGCGATGCGGTCGCGAAGCGACGATTCGCGTTCGGCGTTGAACGAAAGTCGCGCGTGCGATTCGACGCGCTCGAGGCGCAGTGGGCGCTCTGGGGGACGAATCATCGGCGGCAACCACACATCGGCTCACGTCTGGCCGCCGGCACGGCGCCACTCTCCTGTGCTCGGCGGCCAGACCGTGTGCGCAAGATCAGCGGACCGCGATGCCGTTCGATCCGGTCGGCAGTCCGGTCGTCGTAGCGACAGGCGTCAGTACGCCATTCGGGCCCGTCGCGAAGACGATGATCGAGTTCGTCGCCCCGCTGCGCACATACAGAAACCGATCGCCGCTGCTCAGCCCCAAATCGCTGGGCGTGCTGCCGACGCCGGTGGCTCCCGCGACCGCCGCCGTCAGCGACAAGACCCCACTGCTCGCGATGTTGAACGTGCTTACGGTGCTGCTTCCGGTGTTGGCCGCGTACGCGGTTTGGCCGTCGGACGACACCACAATCCAGCACACGGCACTGCCCCCGTTCGCCAGCGACGCGGTGACCAGATTCAGCGCCGACCGACGATCGACGTTCCACGAGGAGACCGTGCTCGCACCGGCCGCGCCACCAACCGCTTCGGACACCACGAGCGTACCGCGGTCTGTGAAGTCGAAGCCAAACGGCGTTGCGCCACTGGACGGGTGAACGGTGGGGTCGCCCGTGCGCCCGTTCGCGAGCACAGGGTAGGTCACGATGAGATTCGCGGCTTTCTCGGTGACGACCAGTGTGCGCCCATCTGGCGAAAACTTGATCTCGGCGCCATCAACCGCGCCGGCGGGCGCGCTGCGACCACGAATCGACGCAGGGATTGGCGTCAGCCCGCCACGCCCGGAGACGCGAAAACCGCTGATATTCGCGGTGACGCCGTCGTTCAGCACGTACAGCAGATTGCCGTGGACCGCGATACTGACTGGCTGACTTCCACCCGACAAAACGCGGTCGACCTGACGCGGCGATCCGTCATCGATTCGGAACGACGAAATTTCATTGCTGCCTGCATCAACGCCAAAGAGCATGTCACCTTCTTCACTGAGTACGAGTCCGTACTGATTGCCAAGGCCGCCGCCTGTGCCGCGTCCGCCCGTGGGAACGCTGCTCGCCACACCAAGGGTGCCGTCGCTCCGGCGCGGATACACCAGGACGGCGTTGGCGGTCGCGTTGTTTGAGAGTACGTAGACGGCACCGCCGTTATCGTTCCCGGCGAGTGAAGAGCCTGTACTCGCTGCCGCGCGTGCATTCAACGTGGCATTCGGCGCGGTGGTACCGTTGTTGTCGGTTGAGCACGCAGACAACGCGGTGAGAAAGGCAGCTGAAAGAACGACTGAAGTACGCACAGGGAGATCTCCGCTCTGAGGGTTCATCGCGCCGGAGTGGCGCACCCCTCAAACGACAGCATGCGGCGATCGGATCTCTTGCCGTCTAGCTCGGACGGTCACTCAGCGACGTGATGGCTCCCGCTTGTGCGGCGGCGGTTCTATACGAGGCCGAGCGGGTACGGGCGCAACACTCATTGGCCGAGCATCGTACCGATCCGCTCGGCGAGTTCGTCACCAGAAAACGGCTTGCGGATCAGCGCGAGATTGTCGGCGTTGTCAACGCCGTAGTCGAGCGCTGTGCCGGTGTGCCCGGACATCATCAGCAGGGGCAATCGTGGATGCTGCGTCTTGAGCCACGCTGCAAACTCGAGCCCTGTTTCGCCCGGCATCATCACATCGCACAAGACACAGTCGATGTCGGTGGTGCCGGCGCTGATCAGTGCACGCGCCTCGGCCGCACCATTGACTGAGCGCACCTGTGCGCCGCGCGAAATCAGCAATCGCGTAACACTGTCGCGAACAGCCGCCTCATCTTCCACGACGAGCACTCGCGCGGCGAGTGTCACGCCGTCAGCCACCTCCACCGCGACCGGCGTTTCCGAGACATTGTTCTCGATTTGCGGCAGCAATAGCTCGACTCGCGTACCGGCACCGGGGCGCGTGTCGACGCACAGCCCACCACCCGCCGCTTCTACGAGAGGGCGGACGCCAATGAGGCCAAGTCCTGTGCCGCGCCCGCCGGATTTGCTGCTGAAGAAGGGATCGAACATGCGACGTCGCGCATCGTCGTCCATGCCGACGCCATGGTCGCGAACGGCAAGACTGAGGTAGCGTCCAGGCGGCGCGGGAATCAATGCAGCTTCGTTCGCAGTCAGGACATCGACAGGTGATGCTTCGACGCCGAGGGAGCCGCCATGCGGCATCGCATCGCGCGCGTTCGCCACGAGGTTGAAGAGGATGTGCTCCAACTCGTCGCGATCGACATGAACCGTGCCTGTGCCCTCGGCGATGGTCACGGTCAGCTCGATCGAATCGCCGCACAGACGACGGAGCAACGGTTCGATGTCGGCGAGCATATCGGCGACGACTATGCGTCGTGATGGGACAGGTTGCAGCCGCACAAAAGTCAGTAGGCGACGTGTCAGTGCAGCACCGCGTGAAGCTGCCGCGCGAATCTGTGTGAGATCGTACTGCGCCTCGTGATTCTCTTCGAGCACCAACTGCGCGAGTTCAGCGCTGCTCATAATTGTTGCGAGCACATTGTTGAAGTCGTGCGCGACACCACCCGCCAGATGGCCGACAACTTCGAGTTTCTGCGCTTGTCTGAGTCGATCCTCGAGTCCGAGACGTTCCGTGACATCGCGCACGTTGAGTACGAGTCCCCCCACTGTCGACTCTCTCACCAGATCGAGTCCAACCGATTCCACCGAACGAATTCCACCGTCGCCGCGCTGCAACCGCCACGTGTGCGACTGCGGACCGGACGACGATGCGGGAAGCCGGGCAAGAAATTCGTCGAACGCTGCACGATCGTCTTCGACCACCCATTGGGACATCAGTTGACCCACGAGTCGATCGGGTTCGACGCCGAAAAGCACCCCGGCCGGTGCGCTGGCAAACAACAGGCGCCCCGATGGTTCGGCGAGAAGAATTGCATCTGTCGAGTGTTTGACCAGCGCGTCGAGTCGACGTTCCGCGTCGCGTGCCGCATCATCCCGCACGTTACGCGCGCCATCACGCGCAGCGATCATGTCACGCGCGACAAGTACGACATTCAGAATGAGAATTCCAACGATCAACGGTGTCAGCCCGCGCACACTACCAGTGCGCGAAAGCCAGATCACCATCAGTGCAACTGACGTCACGGCCAGAATTGGCAGCGGGCTGAATGGCACGAGACGTGTCGACTCGCGCGACGTGCGTGGCAGCGGATCGCGGAAGAAGAGGATCCCACTCCAGATCATCGCCAGGTTGGCCGCAATCGACGACGCGCGCGACCAGTTCACGCCGCGATACCCTGTCGAATACATCAACTGGAAGACGAGATCGCCCACGACGGAAAGTGCGAGCGCGATGAAGAGCCAGTTCATCGCACGATTGGATGGTGTGCGCTGAGCACCTTCCACGGCGCCGTTGATCTGCAGCAGTGTGAAGAGCTGTGCGGCGCTATACAGCACCGTTACAATCCGTTCAAACGCCGACGTGCTCATCGATGTCGCTTCGAACACTGCGGCGAATACGATCAGCGCACCGATCGCGAGCACCACAACCAGTGTGTCGACGAGTGCCCGCGCACGACTCACGTTGCGTTTGAGCGCCGGCAACGCGCGCATCCCGAGGATCAAGCCAGGGTACAGCTGACTGTAGACGAGATCAGCCCACGATATGTACGGGAGGGGGCGACCGGACAACCACGAGATGATCGAGATCACCGATCCGCCCGCGAGCGACCCGAAGCCGTACGCGATCCAGCGGAGCGCTTTCCGCGTCCCGGGATCGAGATCGGTGCGCTTGGCAGCAATCAGCAGCGCAGCGACGGAGCCAAGCTGCAGCGGCAGAAACGCCAGCACCTCGTATAGCTCGGCGAGTCGATTCTTTCGCTCGTCGACCAAGCCGTACAACGCAATCATGATCACGGCGTGCACGCACAGCGCGATGAACATGATGTTGAGCCAGCGCGATCTGCTCGCGCGCGCGTCAGTAGCGGACATCGGCCGAGTCGGTCATGTCCCGCGCATGCCTGAGGGCCCGTTCCCTGATCAAGCGCCGGGCGCGATGGTGAGCGAGTCGATCGCGATCGTCGCCGCGAAACCTTGCACCGGATACGACTCCGAGATCACGCCATCAAACCACAGGCGGACAAATTGCCCCGGCGCGAGTGCGCGGAAATCGCCGGGTTTGTTGCCCGGGAGGAGCACGATGGTGACACCGTCGACACGCGCGACGGCTTTGAGTCCCTGCGACGTGCTGAACGGGTTCGCTTCGATGCGCACGGTGCCGCCATTGGTGCCCGACGCGACGATCGATGTGATCCGCCCCGACATGTACGGCGCGCCCTTGGGAGCCGTGATCGAACCATCGGCTTTGCTGCTGCATGCGACCGCGCCGCCGACGGCGGTGAAGAGTGCTGCCGCGACGATCCATGCGCGCATGCGCCCACGTCCCCGCTCGACTCGTCCGCGTACCATCCGTCCTCGTTTCATTGGCACTCCTGATTGAAGACCTGCTGGATAGTACTCAACATGAGGCGGCTTCCGGACGTATCTTGACCGGGCCACACGCTGTTGATGTCCCACCCTTGGCGTTGCTCCCTGAGCACGCTTCCCGCCCAACGTCACCACGGCTCACCGTGATTCACACATGACACGTTCTCGCCGCGATTTTCTCAAGGCTGGCGCCGCCGTTGCTGCCGGAACAATGGCCGCGTCGAAAACGCTTTCCGCTGCGCCTGGCATCATCACGCGCCTCACACCTTTGGGTGTGCTCGATGCGGCCACGCCCTTCGATGACCCTGCCGTCAAAGCGCTGATGCAGATCGCGCTCGACACGGCCAAGAGCGGCGGCGCGTCGTACGCCGATGTACGGGTCGCGGCACGCCGACAACAGAATGTCAGCACCCGCGACCGCATCGTGCAAGGCGTCAACGATACCGACACTTTTGGATTGGGTGTTCGCACACTGGTAGACGGCGCGTGGGGGTTTGCTGCAACAAGCCTGTTGAGCAAGGATTCGGTCGCCGATGTCGCGCGCAAAGCACTCGCGCAGGCGAAGGCCAACCGCGCGAGTCAGATCCGGCCCGTGAATCTCGCGCCAACGCCAGGCAATCAGGTGGGAGTGTGGACGAGCCCGATCAAGACCGATCCGTTCACCGTTGCGATTCCCGAAAAGGTCGCGCTGTTGCTTGCCGCCAACGAAGCAGCGCTCAAGGTCAAGGGAATCCGTACCGTGAACTCGTCGATGTTCTTTTTGAAGGAAGAGAAGACACTGATGACGAGCGACAACTCGTACATCGTGCAGACGATCTATCGCACATCGCCGACGCTTTCGGTGACCGCGGTGTCAGCCGACTTCTCCGACTTTCAGTCGGTCGACAGCAACGACATTCCGCCGATGGGCTTGGGCTACGAACATGTGATCAACTCCAGGCTCGTCGAGCGCGCGCCCGGATATGCCGAGCAGGCGGTGCAGAAGTTGAGTGCCAAGCCGGTCGAACCCGGGCGGTATGATCTGCTGCTGCACCCGTCGAATTTGTGGCTCACGGTGCACGAAACGATCGCGCATCCCACCGAACTCGATCGCGCACTCGGATTTGAAGCCAACTATGCCGGCACCAGCTTCGTCGCGCCGCCGGAAGCGGTGCTGGGCAAACTGAAATTCGGTTCCGACATCATGAACGTTGTTGGTGATCGCGATCAAGCCGGCTCACTGGGCGCGATCGGGTGGGATGACGAAGCGGTGAGGCCGACCAGGTTCGACATCATCAAGAACGGTGTGTTCGTCGACTATCAAACGACACGCGAGCAGGCGACGATGTTGAACGACTACTACAAAAAAGCCGGCAAGCCCGTGAAGTCTTACGGCTGCAGCTACGCGCAGAGTTGGGCGGACGTGCAGTTCCAGCGCATGCCGAATGTGTCGATTCAGGCAGGGAAGAACGACTTCGTCTGGGAGGATATGATCGGACAGATGGACAAAGGTATCGCGATCATCGGTGACGGGTCTTTCTCCATCGATCAGCAGCGCTACAACGGTCAGTTTGCGGGACAGGTATTCTACGAAGTGAAGGGCGGCAAGATCGTCGGCATGCTCAAGGACGTCGCGTATCAATTCCGCACGCCGCAGTTCTGGGGTTCGATGAAAGTCATCGGCGGCCCGCGCAGCTACACACTTGGCGGTGCATTCGGCGACGCGAAAGGTCAGCCCGGTCAGTCAAATTCCGTCAGTCACGGCTGTCCTCCTGCGCTCTTTACGCAGACCAACATCATCAACACCGGGAGGAAGGCGTGAGCAAGTTCCTTGACGACAGCGCCCCTCAGTCCCTGTTCGCACCGGTTGGTATTCTGTCGCGTGCCGAAGCGCAGGAGATCGCCGCGCGTGCCCTGAAAAATTCGCCAGCCGAAGAAACGCGCATTTCGATCAATGCCGGTGCCCGCGCTGACACGCGTTTCGCACTGAATCAGGTCACGACGTCCGGTGAAAATCAGGACACGACGGTGACGATCACTGCATTTGTCGGGAATCGTTCGGCGAGTGTGAACACCAATCGTCTCGATGAAGCGTCGCTTGCCGCGGCCGCAAAACAGGCGCATGAAATCGCGAAGCTGGTGCCGCCCAATCCGGAGCGGATGCCGGAGCTCGGCGCACAGCAGTATCCGGCCGAGAAGCAGCGCACGTTCTCGATGCCGACCGCGGCGGACCGTGCACTGGCGGCAAAGCAGGTGACGGAACTTGCCCGTGCGAACGATCTCATCGCGACCGGTTTCATCGAGTGTCGGGCCGGCGCAAGCGCACTTGCGAATTCGAAGGGGCTGTTTGCGTACGACTCGAGTGCAGTAATGACGATGACGGCAACTGTTCGTTCGCCTGACGGCACCGGTTCCGGTTGGGCGTGCAGTGATGGCACCAGCTTCAGCGATCTCGATCCAGCGCAGGTTGCGCAGACCGCCGTACAGAAGGCGAAAGATTCGCGCAATCCGGTTGCGATCGAGCCAGGGCGTTACACCACGATTCTCGAGCCTACAGCCGTTGGCAATCTCGTGCAGTTGATTGCCGGTGCGATGCAGGCGCGTGCTGCTGACGAAGGACGGTCGTTCTTTTCGAAGCAGGGCGGCGGTAACAAGCTTGGTCTCAAGGTTGTAGACGAGCGCGTTACGTTGCTCACCGATCCGGATGATTCGCCAAGCACGACTGGCGGATTTGATGGCGACGGGATGCCGCTCGAGAGAGTGGTGTGGATCGAAAACGGCATGGTGAAGAATCTGAACTACGATCGCTACTGGGCCGACAAGCAAAAGGTCGCCGCGACGCGTGCGGGTGGAGGTGGAGGGCGCGGCGGTGGTGGCGGCGCGCGTGCGCTCCGCATGATGGGCGGCTCCACGTCGATCGCGGACATGATCAAGGGCACCGAGCGTGGTATCCTCGTCACGCGCTTCTGGTACATCCGCCCGGTCGATCCGCGCACGATTCTCTACACGGGACTCACGCGTGACGGCACGTTTCTGATCGAGAATGGCAAAGTCTCCCGTCCGATCAAGAATTTCAGGTTCAACGAATCGCCGATCTTTTTCTTGAACAACCTGCAGGCGCTTGGTCCGGTGATGCGCATCAACGCGTCAGAAAACCTCGGTGCCGGTGGGGCGATTTATATGCCGCCGATCAAGGTGCGGGACTTCACGTTCTCGTCGCTGTCGGACGCGGTGTAGGAACAGCGGATGACTGCACGATACCTGCAACAGACTTTGAACTGCCGATTTAGCGGATTCGGCGGATAACAGCACGGATTTTCAAGAACTTTTCTTTTTGTTGTTTGCTGTATCTGTGCAGTTTCCGCTCAATCCGCTAAATCGGCAGTTCCCAGTCTGTTGCAGTTATCCGCTGTATCCGCTTCTATCGGAGCTTAGCTCGCCGCCACAAACGCGCAGCCCGTCTGCTGCGCGAGCACGTCTGCGAAAATGCCGGACGGTTGTAGAATGATTCCCGGGACCAGCATTGAAATGGCTTTCGCGCGCGCTTCCGGCTGCTTGACCTTGTCCTCTTTCATGACCATGCGCACGCAGCCGCCGAAGGCCATGTTGCACGCGAGCACAACGACGCCGCGGGCGATCTGCTGTTCGAGCATCAGTGCGTCGAAGGGGCGCGGCTTCTCGCCCTCGGCGAGCGGCTTCGCGAGCACCGGATTGGTGTTCGTCTTCTTGCCGTTGTCGTCCTTGATTTTGTTGCGCTTTCCGACGTTGTACATGTCCCAGAAGGACTGCTGCATCGCGAGCACGATGCCCGCATGGCGCAGCACGATTACCGCTGAAAGGTCCGCGGGTGTGGCCTTGAAGACATCAGTGTACTGACGAGCCCAGAGCCCAGCGCGCACAACGCCCGCGCCGCCACTCACTTCGGGCACATCGAAGAGCGCCCGATGCTTGCCCGTGATCTTCTTTGTCCAACTGGTATCCCACTCCGGGTCGGCGGCAGCAAGCGCAGAGTCGTCGAACTCTTCGGTCAGCGTGTCGATCGGATCGCGATCGTCCTCGCTCAGGCGTGGGGCGGCGTGAAGCACGGACGGAAGTGAGGCAACCGTGGCCGCACCGACGGCGAGACGTTGCAGGAACTCACGACGATGAGACGGCATCAGAACTCCAAGAGGGCGACAGAGGGTGGGTGAGTACGGGCGAAAGTTACCGCACCCGCCGAGCCACCGCGCCCGGTGCGCGGTGAGCAGCGCCACGCCTACTCTCACCTCGCCGCTTTTACCCTCGGCGCGTACTTCTCCAGATCGCGTCCCAACAACAACGTCCCTAGCACCAGCACTGCGCTGATCAGGAACGGACTCGATTTCCCCATGCCGTCGTACACCGCGCCAAAGAAGATCGGGAAGCCGACGCGCGTGATGCCGCCGAACGTCTGTTGCACACCCATGTACAGTCCGCGCTCGCTGCTGCTCACAACACGCGAGAGCATCGCCGTGACGCAGGGGAACGTGAACGCCGTGCCGAGGGGCAGCATGCCGACCGCGAGCGCGAGCATGACGTAGTTGTGCGAGAACGCGATGCCGACCAAGCCGAGTCCGAGAAACATGATTCCCCAACGACTCAACTTCGGCTCGCCCACGCGATCGACGAACTTGCCAAGCATGACCGCGCGAATGAACACACTCAGCGCGCCGATGTAGAAAAAGAAATAGCCGATCGTGTCGGCGGTGACGCCAAATCGATAGCTCAAAAAGAGCGCGAGAATGGATGTCGTACCCTGAAACGCACCGATTGCGATCGCATAAATCAGAATCAGACGCGACGCAGGTTCATCGGGATGACTGACGACTCGAAACACCGCTTCACGACTGCTCTTTCGCACCGGCTTTGAACCGTCGGCGTTGAGCGCCTGCTTGCCACCGGGCTTGCGGATCTCGGTGAGATAGCGACTCGCAAAGCCGACATTCACAACGCAAAGGCCAGCGGCAATGAGCCCGGGAAGATGCGATCCCCAATGCTGCACCCAACTGCCGATCACCGGGCCCAGTGCAACGCCGGCGTTCGTGGCGGCGCTCAGCCAACCAAGCGATTTGGCGCGATCTTCAGGCTTTGTGGCATCCGCGACATACGCCTGGATGACGCTCACGGTGCCACCGCCCGCACCCTGCACAATGCGCGAGAGAAACAGCAACCACAGACTGTCCGAGTACGCAAACACCACGTACGCGATCGCACTCGCGGTGAGTCCGACCATCAATGCAGGACGTCGACCGAACTTGTCACTGAAACGACCCCAGTACGGCGCGCTGATGAGCTGCGCGACACTGAACGCGCTGACCAGCAAACCCACAATCAGTCCACCTGCGCCCAGACTCTTCGCATAGAACGGGAGCAGCGGCAGAATCATCAACAGACCGAGCATGTCGATGAACGCCGTCACCATCAACACCGCAAGTTTGCCGAACGCGCTCTTGCCTTGGCCCAGCGTCGCCTCGGCGGCGGGCGTCTCACCAGTGTCGTTCTCGCTCATTCAGACTTGCCGAGTGCCGCGGGGGCAACGGAGCGTCCAACAACGCCAGCCAACGCGATGATGGTGAGTAGATACGGAATCATCTCGACGAATTGACTGGGGATGAGCTGTGCGCCCTGCAACTGAATCTGCAGCGTCTCCGCACCAGCGAACAACAGGCACGCGACGGCCACTCGCATCGGTTCCCACCGACCAAAGATGACGGCGGCCAACGCAATGAAGCCACGTCCCGATGTCATGCTGTCAGTGAACTGATGCTGATCGAGCGCGAGATACGCGCCACCGAGCGACGCGAGAGAGCCCGCGATGAGCAAGCCTTTGAGACGCAGCGGAATGACCGCGACACCGAGCGTTGCTGCGGCTTCGGGCTTTTCGCCAACGGCACGCGCCCGCAATCCGAACGGCGTCTTGTACAACAACCACGCCATTGCGGGGAGCGCGACAAGACCAATCCAGACCACGGGATTCGCAAACGATGCAAGCATCGCGTTGCCTGCGACGTCACCACCAAAGCCGGGCACGCGCGGAGAGTTGCTGGCGCTGTCAAACACCAATCGCAGAAAGAAGCGCGTGCATGCGACAACCAACAGGTTGAGCGCAACACCAACGACAACCTGATTGGCGCGAAAGCGAAGCGTCGCAATGGCAAGCACACTCGTGACGATCAACCCGGCAGCGAGCGCGCCAACCAAACCGAGCCACGGACTGCCTCCGTAGTAGCTGCCCAGTGCGGCGCCGAACGCCCCCGAGAGCATCAGTCCTTCGAGGCCGAGTGCGATGATGCCCACGCGTTCAGACATCACGCCACCGGCCGCAGCGAGCAGATACGGAATCGCGATGCGAATGGTCTGCAGCAGAAAGCTCAGCGCACTCATGGCCAACGCCTCACGCTTGCCCCCGCGTAGCGCCCGCGAGTGACGCCGCCGCTGACGACGCCGCAGCGCGCAACTGTCGCTGCACCTCAGGCACGGCAGTCGCAACGGCAAGAATGACTACGGCCGTGAGAATGTCCGTGAGCTGCTTTGGTACGAGCGCGTTCACAGCGAGACCACCCTGCGACAGCGTCGCGAACAACAGCGCCGCGAGCAGAATTCCCAACGGATGATTGCGTCCGACGAGTGCGACCGCGATGCCAAGAAATCCAGCACCACCCGCAAAACCCTCTTCGTAATACCCTTTGTAGCCGAGTACGAAATTCATGCCACCGAGTCCCGCGAGCGCGCCGGAAAGACACATCGTGGTGAAGAGCACGCGTGACACGCGCACACCACCGTATTCCGCAGCGTCAGGCTGGAGACCAACGGCGCGCAGCTCGTAGCCGGCGCGCGTGCGGAAAAGATACCAGGCACTCACGAGTGCAGCGATGATCGCGATGATCAGCGTCCAGTTGGCCGCACTGCCATGAAACGCCGGGAACGTCTCGGCGATACGCGGCACGCCGCCGGCCGCAATCGGTGGTGTGTGCAACGTCTCGGTCACGTGAATCTTAGCGGCCACCAGCCAGTTGAGCAGCGCGAGCACGACGAAGTTGAGCATGATCGTCACGATCACTTCACTCGCACCGAACTTTGCGCGCAACGCACCGGGCACTGCACCAACCGCCGCGCCTGCACCCATCGCGGCGACAAGACAAAGCAGCGTTGCGATCACGGCGGGCATCGACGACGGAAGCAACATGCCAACGATGCCGGCAGCGAAGCCGCCCATCGCGAGCTGTCCTTCCGCACCGACGTTGAACAGCCCGGCGCGTCCGGCGAGCGCGAACGCGAGCCCGGTACAAGTCAGCGTCGTCGCCTTGTAGAGCACCTGCCCCAAGCCGTAAGGGTTGCCCCACGTGCCCTCCACGAGCAAACGGAACACCGTTGCCGGTGCTTCGCCGAACGACAGAATGAGCAGGTCGCCGACCACGGCGGCAATTGCCAACGCAACCAGCGGCGCGAGAAACGCAGACGCGAATTTGTACAGCGGACTCTTCACGCCGCCGCTCCGGTCATATAGGGTCCGAGCAGTTCCGCATCGCACTCGGCCGCCGGTAACACCGTGACGAAGGTGCCGCCGTACATCACCGCGATGCGACCGGAGAGTGCCAGTACTTCCGGCAGATCGGCACTCACGAGAAGGATGCCTTTGCCGGCATCACGAGCGGCCCGGATCTGCGCATGAATGAATTCGATTGCGCCAACGTCGACACCGCGTGTTGGCTGCGCTGCAAGGAGCACCCGAAACTCGCGCCCCATTTCGCGTGCGATGACGATCTTCTGCTGATTGCCACCCGACAGTGCGCGCGCCGGAAGAGATGCGATCGGCGGACGGATATCGAATGATTTGATCTGCGACGCAGCATTCGCTTCAATGCGTGCGCGATCGAGCGTGCCGCCCATCAGGCCGCGCGATGCGAAGTGATGCTGCCGGCCGAGTATGAGGTTGTCGGCGACCGTGTAGTCGAGCACCAGTCCCCGCCGATGGCGATCTTCAGGCACATGCGACAGCCCCACGTCGGAGCGCCCGCGTACGTCGAGCTCGATCAGTGACGTGTCTTCGAGGACGATGCGTCCGCTCTCGGTCGCGCGGAGTCCGGCGATCGCCTCGAGTAACTCTGTCTGGCCGTTCCCTTCGACACCCGCGATGCCCAACACTTCGCCGGGTGCGATGCTGAACGAAAGATTCTGAATTGCAATCGTGCCGCGATCGCCGCGCACCGTGAGCCCTTCGACTGAGAGCGCCGTGCGCAGCGCCTTGAACGACGCGTCCGCGCGCATCGCGCGATTCTCGCCGGTGACCTGGATACCGGGCGCGGCGTCGAGCGCGAGCGCGACCTCACGACCCACCATCGCTTTCGCAATGTCGCGCGGCGTCGTGTCCGCGGTGGCCATACGAGTCACAGTGCGACCGGCGCGCATCACCGTGATCGTGTCCGAGACCTCGATCACTTCGTCCAGCTTGTGCGTGATGAGGATGACGGTGCCGCCATCGTCGCGGAGCGCGCGCAACACCTGCCACAGCTCGCGCACTTCAGGGGGCGACAGGACTGCCGTCGGCTCATCGAGAATGAGAATCTTGGCGCCGCGGTAGAGCGCCTTGAGAATCTCCACCCGCTGGGCTTCACCGACACTGAGATCGGCAACGCGCGCCGTCGGGTCAACCAGCAAACCCGACCTCGCACTCAACGCGCGTACATCGGCGATGCTACGCGCCATATCGATCGTGAAGCCGCGCGACGGTTCCTGCCCGAGCACAACGTTTTCGGCGACCGTGAGCGTGTTCACGAGCATGAAATGCTGATGCACCATGCCGACGCCGGCGGCGATGGCATCGGTCGTCTTCCAACCGGTGACATCACGACCGTTCACTTCGATGGTTCCGCCATCGGACGCATAGAGCCCGCTCAACACGCGCATCAACGTGCTTTTGCCCGCGCCATTCTCGCCAACGAGCGCGTGGATCTCGCCCTTCGCAACATCGAGTGTCGCGTTACGGTTGGCGATCACGGCACCAAACGACTTCGCCACATCGCGCATCCGCACGGCCCAACCATTCGGTGGCGGGTCTTGAGCCGTTGCAACGGCGGTCGCACCGCGAGGCGGGACGCGATCGCTGGCTGGCGAAGTGTCAGGCACAGCGCCTTGGTCCGAGAGGTCGTCCGGTGGATACGTCATCTCTGTCAGTCAGCTCAGCGCGTGCTTGGCACTTTGATGCGACCGGCGATGATATCTGCGGTCAGCGAATCGAGCTTGGCACGCACCTTGTCAGGAATGAGCGCCTTGTTGTTCGCGTCGTAGATGTAGCCGACGCCTTTTTCCGCGAGACCGAACTGCTGGACACCACCCTTGAAGCGTTTTTCCTTCACTGCTTTCACGGCTTGAAACACAGATTCGTCGATCCCCTTCACCATGCTCGTGAGCACAAAGCCTGGCGCTTCATTGAACTGATCGGCATCAACACCGATGCCAAGCTTTCCCGCGGCGCGCGCGGCTTCAAACACACCAAGCCCGGTACTGCCCGCCGCGTGAAAGATCACGTTCACGCCCTGGTTGTACTGACTGAGCGCGAGCTCCTTTCCGCGACCGGGATTGCGGAACGCTTCGGGTGTAACGCCGGCGTACTGCGCAATCACTTCACAATCGGTGCAGACGTATTTCACGCCGGCGCGGTAGCCCGCTTCGAACTTGTGAATGAGTGCGATGTCCATGCCGCCGACAAAACCGACTTTCTTGCTTTTGCCGACCATTGCCGCGAGCGCGCCCACAAGAAACGAGCCCTCTTCTTCGCGGAATTTGAGCGCGACCAGGTTCGTTGGCATCGGCAACGGGTTGCCCACACTGTCGGTCGGCACGGCATAGTCGACGTCTGCAAACGCGACGTTCGGATATTCCTTCGCGAGCGGCGTAATGTCGTCGGTAAAGATGAATCCGACGCCGATCACGAGATCGAGTCCTTCCGACGCCAGCAATCGCAACCCTGATTCGCGATCGGAACCTTCACCTGGCTCGATGAAACGCACGCGCGCGCCAAGCTCCTTGGCAGCGCGTTCGCCGCCAAGAAAGGCACCATCGTTGAATGACTTGTCACCGCGTCCGCCGACGTCGAGCACAATGCCCACGTCGAGGCCTTCGGAGGTGTCAGCTACGGTCGCCCCGGAAGGGTGAACCGCGAGCAACGCGATGTGGGCGAGGAGAAGCGCCCCAATGAGGAGGAGGGTACGGCGCATGAACCAGAAGGTTCGCCGTCAGCGCTCGTGTTCGGAAGTGGAGACACGCGCTCCCAACCGCTCAATTACCAATCCCGCCGCCTCAGCGGCCGCGGGCAAGCTCCAGAGTTATCTCACCGCTGGACGCAACTTCCAGAGTCCATTCAACATATCCGACGCGTACAACCCGGTCGACGTCCAGTAGACACCCCAGATGTACGGCGTGCCACCCGAGCCCGTGAATCGCGCCTTCTCACGCCCCGACGCGCCCAGATCGCAGCGTCCGTCGCTGGTGCGCACCGAGCACACGCCGAGGTCACCGCGCACGTCAATCACGCGGACACCGCCATTGTAGTACGCCGCGTACAGCAGCCCACTCCCTTCGTCAACGGAAAAGTTGTGTGTACCCGCCCCCGGCACCGCGAACACGGCAACTTCCTTGGCGGCGCTGAGCGTGCCGATATCGATCACGTGCACATCGCCGATCGACGATGAACCGATCACGCCCGGGCCCTCTTCGCCGGCAAAGAGATACTGCTTGTTACCCGTGGTCTGATCCTGATACCACCAGATGTTATGCACCTTGCCACCGACCGTGGAAATCGTGGCGAGGCGACGCGGTGCTGCCGGTGAGCCACCCTGCACGCCGATATCCCACACCCCGACGCCGTTATTCCACTCCGCGGTGAACAACGTCCCATCGCGCACGTACACATCGTGGATGTAGGGCGCGCCCAGTTGAATGGACGAAACAGTTTTGGGCGACGACGGATCGGTGAGGTCGAGAGTCACCAGCCGTGCCGGCACATTGTTGGCCGGGTCGATGGCGCAGAACGCATAGAGCACACCATTCACGCGTGCGACTTCCGCCGTGTGCACGCCGTACTGCAACTCACCGCCCGTCGTGCGCACCAGCAGCCGTGGTTTGGTGGGTGTGTCGAGCGCATAGATGGCCAGTCCGCCGTTCGGATTGGATTCGATCGCGACCACGAGCAGTTTGCCGTCGTCCGAAACCTGCACGTCGCCCGTGGTGCCGGCGTTTGCAACGATCACGGAGTCCACGAGGGTCGGCGTCGCCGACGACACATCCCACATCTTGATGGCGTTGCCACGTACTGCGCCACGCGCACCCCAAGTCGAAGTGTATGCGGTCGTGCCGCGCACCCACACTTCGGCGGTGTAGCGATCGTTGACGATGCCGAGTCCGATGACGGCGAGCGTCGCGGGTGTGGCGGGGGTGGGTGCGACCGGCGTTGTCGTCGGCGGTGTGACCGTGACCGGTGGGGTCGTTGGTGTACTGTTGTCGCCGCCACAGGCCGCGAGGAACGCGCCACAGGCGAGCGCGAACGATGCGATCGTCGTGTGGGAGCGTGAGTTTGAGCGACGGAGCGACGGCGGGTGCATGAAGGGAGAAGGTGGGAAGTGGTGAGTAACGCGTCTGCGTCATTGGTTTTAACAGTGCAGTCCTCAGCAGCTAATGCATGTGCATCACTTCTCGCGACGCTTTCTCGCCTCCAAGTACCCCGTAACGACCCATGCGGTGCCGCATCGTACCGATGTGCAGCATGGCGCCCACGTTCAGCGAATATTGCGTGGCATTGCCGTAGAACTGAGCCGGTTCAAACACCGACGGATGCCGACGCGCTTCCGCGTGCGCCCGGGCAACTTCAACAAACGGGGACAGGCGCGACGTGCCGATGCGGGGGAGGGGGACAGGCGGTGCTGCGAGATGAACCGTCGCGATCTGCCACCGCGTCACACCGACGATCTGAAAATCGATGTGACCGGCTGCCGTGCGAAAGGGATCGAGCAACCGTTCGTTCTCCGGACGCTCCGTGCGTTCAGCGCGGAGCGCGAGCTGCCAGCCGCGATGCTGCATCGCGCCTTCGGCCAGCACACTCTCAAAACGAAAAATTCGCGCGCCCTCGAGTGATTCATCAGTACGGGCGAACTCGGCGAGCAGAGTCCGCATTTCTCCGCGCATATTCGGATGCTCAAATCGCAGCGATGTGCTCAGCTGGACATGATCGAAGGCGCCACCCTGCACAATGCCGGGCGATTTCACAAATGCACGACTGGTCTGCAACTCCACGCCGCGGCCCGGATGTACCGTCACGCGCGTCGCATGTGAATCACCAAAGCGCGACCAGCGCGGACCGGCAAATGGCGCGTACGGTTCGTCGCCATTGAAGACGCCGTGCTCGAGTGCAATTCCGCGGGACGCATCGCCGACACGCACCGCACCGATCGCCTGCAGACGCTCGATGATCTGCGCGTGATGATGATTGACGGGATACAGCACGAACGGCCGCATCATGGGATCGTCTGTGCCATAGGGCGTGAACCCCTTTCCGGCCGCCAGCGAGACACGTAACGCGCGCAACATAGGCGATGTATACGTCAACATCGCTTCATGCACCAACGTGTGCGGATGACGACGGTCGACATACCCCTCGCCGTACATGCCGGCGTTCAACTCGCCGCGGCGCAAAGTGTAGCCCTCGAAGTTGATCGTGGTGAGCAATTGCACATCGCCCCGCGCGCCCGCATATCGCACGTTGCCCATGACATTCGGCTGCGTAAGATACGCGTCGGTGATCGTGCGCCCCTGATGCGCCGAACTCGCCCGCGTCACCACACCCACCACTCCAAACCCGAACTCACCACTCAATACTGGGTGGTTGGCACGATCGCTTGCTGCACCGCTCACCACACTGTCCCCCGCAACGATACGCGCGCCGGAGGCAGGTTGCCCCTCGGCGCGCGTTCCCGTCAACAGCGACACCAGTGCGAAACCAGCGACAGCGAATCGCACCGCTGGCGTCCTTACTTCAACGGCTTGTATCGGTACGCAATGATGCCAGGCGCTGAGGCCTTGAGCGTGATGTTCTTCGTCTCGCCCTTGTTGATCGGCCCAAGCGACTGCGTGTCCGAACCGACCACGGCGCCTTTCGCGTCAAGGAATTCCACCGTCACGCTGTACGTCGCAGCTTTGGCCGCGACCTGTTCGACCGCGAGCGTGAGCTGCGCCGAACCGCTCGCGCGCTGGAAGTTGGTGATTTCGACCTTGGCCGGGAGCCCGTCCGAGATCGTGCGGTATTTCACGAGCGAATCGACGAACGCCTTCTTTTGCGCCGGGACCTTGGTGCCGTTGGACAGCCCCTGATACGCGTAGGCGTACATCATCCACGCATCGAAGTTATTCGGGTCGATGGCCACGAGCTTGGCCGCCGGGTCAAACATCTGCGTGAATTGATCCTTCGCGTAATACGTAGCGGCGAGGTTGCGCAGCGCGTCGCGCGCGGTGGGATTCTTCGCAACGGCGGCCTCAAAGAGCGTACGGGCATCGTCGAGCTTGTTGCTGCGCGTCGCGATCACACCGCCCATCGTCAACGTGAAATCGCTGTAGTTGGCTGGAGCGGCGAGCAGCGGCGCGTACACCTGAGCGACGGAGGCCGAGTCGCCCGCCAGACGGAGTGCATCCGCCCACGAACTCATCGTGTTCGCCGCATCCTGGCCGTCGGGATTCGCCGCCAGCACCGACTTGAAGTTGGCGGACGCTTCCTTGGCCATCGCCTTCTGTTCGTCGCCCTTCAGTGTCTGCGCCACTTCGAGCTGGCTCATCGACAGGTAGTACAAGCTGCTGTTCTTGAGTTCGCGGTAGGTCGTGTCCGTTCCCGCCGTCGCGATCACTGCCTTCCAGTGACCCATCGCCGCCGCGCGCTCGTTCTTCGCGTTCGCGACGTTGGCCATGACGTAATGCGGGTACGGGCTTTCCTTGCTCAGCTTGAGCGAACGCATCGCGTAGTAGTTCGCCGAATCGAGCTGGCCACTGTTCGAGGCATCGAGGGCGCGACGCGTCAACGCCAACCAGGCATCGTTCTGACGCATCTGCGTGACTTCATTGGTGCACGCCGGGAGCGCGGTGACGATGGCGGTGAACGACGAGTCGAGATGCGAAACAATGTCGTACGGCTGCTCGGGCGCTGTAACGAAACCGATCGCCCCACGCGTCGGCATGAACCCGACACCCGGCTCTACGGCCCACAGAGACAGCGTCTGCGAGAGCATGTAGTTGAAGCCGGCGAGGTTCTTGGCGTACCGCTCAGGCTTGGTGTCCAGCTCTTTGATAATGTCGGACAGAGCCTTCTTGCGAATTTCGGGCGTCGCTGCGCTGCGAGCGCGCTGGTATGTCAGCGACAACACCGCGAGTTCTTTCGGGCTATTTGGATCGATGTTGCACGCAGGTGCTACACCGCCAGGCTGCGCGGTGGCGGTCGCCGGAACGACCGAGGTAGCAACCAGTGCAGCCGCACCGGCAAGGAACGCCAGACGCATGACGACAACTCCTGAGCAGGGAAAAAACCGTGCCCCTGCCGCGTTTATGGCTGGCATGGGCGCTGTGTGGTCCATTACTTGAAAAGTACATGACCGAACGCATTCGCACCCGATTTCTGGTGGTCGGCAGCGGCGTCGCTGGATTACACACCGCATGGCGCGCTTCGGCTCACGGCGACGTGACGGTGCTCACCAAGCGATCACTGTTCGATTCCGCCACTGCCTATGCCCAGGGGGGTATCGCCGCTGCGCTTGGAGCAGGCGATTCGCCCGAACTCCACCGCCGTGACACTCTCGCAGCGGGCGCCGCTCTGTGCGATGCCGAGGCTGTGCAGGTGCTGGTGGACGAGGGGCCGGCGAGGGTGCGGGAACTGCAGGCCGCGGGGGCCCGGTTCGACCTCGATCCCGACGGCGACTTCAAGCTGGGGAAGGAAGCGGCCCATTCGCGCCATCGCATCGTCCACGCGCACGGCGACCAGACCGGAGCTGAAGTGGCGCGGACGCTGGTGGCCAAAGTCCGGGAGAGCCCGAACATCCGGGTCGTGGAGATGGCGCGGGTCCTCGATTTGCTGCTGATCGACGACGGTGACGGCGTGCAGCAGTGCGCCGGTGTCAGAGCCAGTATCGCCGGGCGTGCGGTGGAGATCGTGGCCGACGCGACGGTACTCGCGACGGGCGGCTGCGGTCAGATCTATCGCTACACGACCAACCCGCAGGTGGCGACTGGCGACGGCTTTGCGATTGCTCATCGGGCGGGTGCGCGACTCGCCGATATGGAGTTCGTCCAGTTCCACCCGACCGCCCTCGACACCTCGGAGAACCCACTCGCGCTGATCTCTGAAGCGGTGCGTGGCGAGGGCGCGATTCTGCTGAATGGGCGCGGCCAACGGTTCATGCCCAAGCGTCATCGGCTGGCTGAGCTCGCGCCGCGCGACGTTGTCGCGCGAGAAATCTTCCGCGAGCAGCAGGCGCACGGGACCGTGTTTCTCGACGCGACCAAACTCGGCCCACAGTTCGCCGTTCGCTTTCCCGGCATCTTTGCGATCTGTCGCGCGCGTGGCATCGATCCGTCACAGGAACCGATCCCGGTCACACCGGCCGCACACTACATGATGGGCGGGGTAGTCACCGATCTCGCTGGTCGTTCCAGCCTTCCGCGGCTGTATGCCGTCGGGGAAGTGGCGCGGACGGGTGTGCACGGCGCGAATCGGCTCGCGTCCAATTCGCTGCTCGAAGGGTTGGTGTTTGCCGAACGCGTTGCCCGCGACCTCATCCAGACGCCGGCCGAGTTGCCCGTACCGGCCGAAGAACCGTGGGAAGTGCCGCCGCTCGACGATCGTGGTGCGGCACAGGTGGCAGCCGATGAAATTCGGCAGTTGATGTGGGACCACGCCTCGATTGCGCGTACGGCGCCCGGCCTCAGACGCTGCCTCGCGCAGCTCGGGCACATCGGCGAACGCCTGGCCCCAGGTGCGACCGAAGAACGGAACCTCCACACCACGGCAACTCTTGTTGTTGAAGCCGCGCTGATGCGCAAGGAGTCGCGTGGCGGGCACTTCCGGAGCGATTTTCCGAAGTCTCGCCGCAAGTGGCAGGGGCGTCACATCACGTGGTGAGTTCTTCGTAAGTTTCTTCTCGATACACCTTTCGAGTCTTACTTCGAGTCATTCATGACGATTCTTGAAGCGCACTACGATCCTGCGCTCGCATCGGAAATCCTCGCGCTCGCGTCCAGCCGGAACGCGGTCATCCTCGCACACAACTACGAGCGTCCTGAAATTCAGGATGTTGCACACTTCGTTGGCGACTCGCTCGGCCTGTCGCGCGAAGCTGCGCGCACCGACGCCGACGTGATCGTGTTTTGTGGCGTGCACTTCATGGCGGAAACGGCAGCCATTCTGTCGCCGCAAAAGACGGTGCTCCTTCCTGATCTCGCGGCCGGCTGTTCGCTCGCCAGCACGATCGACGCCGATCAGCTGCGTGCATGGAAAGCGGAGCATCCGGGCGCGGTGGTCGTCGCCTACGTGAACACGACGGCCGAGGTGAAAGCCGAGAGCGACTACTGCTGCACGTCCGGCAACGCGGTCGAAGTGGTGAACGCGATTCCGGCAGACAAGGAGATTCTTTTTCTCCCCGACATGTTTCTGGGGGCGCACGTTCGTCGACTCACGGGACGCACGAACATTCACGTCTGGATGGGCGAGTGTCACGTGCACGCGGCCATCGATCCCGAGCACATCACGCGTACACGCGCACAACATCCTGGCGCGGAGTTTCTCATTCACCCGGAATGCGGCTGTGCGACGTCGGTGGTGGAAGCGATCTCCGCAGGCGCCGTCGATCCGAACGGCGCGCACATTCTGTCGACCGAAGGGATGATCAAGCGCCCGTCGCAGTCGCCCACGGACACGTTCATTGTCGCGACCGAGATCGGCATTCTGCATCGCCTGCGTCGTGAGAACCCGACCAAGCACTTCATCGCGGCGAACGATCGGGCATCGTGCGCGTACATGAAGGTGACGACGCTGCCGAAAGTGCGCGACGCGCTTTTGTACGATCAGTTCCGCATCACCGTACCCGAAGCGGTTGCTGCACGGGCACGGACGGCGATCGAGCGCATGGTCGCGATTGGCGGCACACCCGCGCAAAGTCCCTTTGGTCCCGAGGATCCAGGCGAATGAGCGAATACCACCCACCGCTACGCGCGACACCAGCGCATCCGTTCGAGTCGATCAAGCGCCGCACGATCACGCCACTCGACACGCCAGCGGTGCGTGCGTCCGCTCTCGAGTTTCCGCTTTCACCCGAAGAAACGTCGGCGCATGTGCGTCGTGCCCTTGAAGAAGACGAAGCGTTCAACGACATCTCGACCCTCGCAACGGTCGTCTCCTCACGCCATGTGCGCAGCACTATCGTTGCGCGCAAGGACGGTGTCATTGCCGGAATTCCACTCGCCGTCGAAGCCTTTCGCCAACTCGATTCAGGCATCACGATTGGGATCGATGCGGAAGACGGCACGCACGTCGTTACCGGCGATGTGTTGCTGCACCTCACCGGACATGCGCGCGGCATCCTTTCCGCCGAACGCGTCGCGCTCAACTATCTCCAGCACCTGTCCGGCATCGCGACGCTCACGGCGCGCTTCGCCGCGCTGATTCGCGGCACGACCGCGCAGGTGCTCGACACGCGCAAAACCACTCCCGGGTGGCGCAAGCTCGAGAAGTACGCGGTCCGCGCCGGTGGCGGTCGGAATCATCGTCTCGATCTGCGCAGCGGGGTACTGATCAAGGACAATCATCTTGCCGCGATCAACGGTGACATCGCGGCCGCTGTGTCTCGCTCCCGTGGTCTCGCCGCACCGGGTACACCTATTCAAGTTGAGTGCGATACACTCGCGCAGGTGGACGCCGCGCTGGCCGCCGGTGCAGATTGGCTGCTCCTCGACAACATGGCGGTGGACATGCTTCGTGACGCGGTGAGCCGAGCAAAAGGGCACGCGATCACGGAAGCATCTGGTGGTGTGACGCTGGATACTGTGCGTCAGATCGCCGAAACCGGTGTCGATCGAATTTCCATCGGGGCGCTGACCCATTCGGCGCCCGCCCTCGATCTGGCCCTCGATTTTGAAGGGTTGTAACACAGGCGACCGTCATGCCCGTCCGTTCTCCGCCAATCACTGATCGTGCCGCGCGTCTCTTCTTTGAAGGGATCGTGGACTACGCTGGGCTCTATCCGCCCGCGTCCGTTGCAATGCTGACTGCCGTGCGCAACTACGCGAACTATCGCGGGAGTGGTGCTGCATGGTTGCTTGGCCGTTTCGTCTGCCCCGCAAATGCACTCGACGTCTTCTCGCAGCAGGCTGACGTATTTCTGCCGCGTGATGCTGGCGCGATTCCGTGGCGACTGGCCGCGGTCGGCAGTGGCGACGTGGCCGCAGACATGGATGCGATTTCGGCGTTCAACGAACGCCACCGTGTCTGCTTTGACGAAGTCGGCGCGAGTGTCGACGCGTACGAAGTGAAAGCAGCGTCGGTTGGCGACATCGATCGACTCGACGCGGCGATTGCGCCGGACCTCACGACCTACATCGAAGTGCCGCTCACGGGAGATCTCGATCCGATGATCGCCGCGATCGCACACACCGGTCGACGCGCCAAAATGCGCACTGGCGGTGTGACTCCGGAGGCGTTCCCGTCGGCCGAGTCGGTGGTGCGCTTTCTGTCGGCATGTATTGCGGCGGAGGTGCCCGCCAAAGCAACCGCCGGTTTGCATCATCCAATGTGCGGCGCTTATCGACTTACATACGAAGCAGAGCCGCCCGTCGCGCCGATGTTCGGATTCATCAACGTCTTTCTTTCGGCCGCGCACATTGCGGCTGGCGGCTCGCACGAAGACGCAATGCTGCTCCTCTCAGAGCAGAACGCAGCGACTCTCGAGTTGAACGATCACAGTATTGCCTGGCGCGGCACGAACGGCGTCCGTCACTTCGATCGTGCACTGCTGCAGCGGGTGCGCGACAGTGTGCTTGTGAGTTTTGGCTCGTGCTCGTTCACAGAGCCGGTGGACGAAACGCGACGACTGGGCTTCGTGTGACGGAGAACGCCATCAACGCCGATATCACTCGCACTGCCGACGCGACCGTCAACCCAGCACTTCGCAGCTGGGTCGCGAGTGCAAACATCGCCGAGACCTGGTTTCCAATTCAGAATCTGCCCTTCGGCATCTTTCGGAGAGCGGGCACGACCGAAGAACCACGAGTAGGTGTTGCAATCGGTGATCACATACTCGATCTGCCTGCGTGCATCGCTGCAGGGCTGATCGACGGCGACGCCGTTGCACTGCGCGACGCAGCCGTGGCATGTGCATCGCCAACGCTGAACCCACTGATGGCGTGCGGCACGGTACCACGTGTTGCACTGCGCGCAGCGATCTCGGCGCTGCTATCGAGCGATGCACCAGTGCACCACCAGCAAATTGCCGAACACGCACTCGTCGCTCAGTCGGTCGCAGAACTTTTTCTTCCGGCCCAAATCGGCGACTACACCGACTTCTACGCATCGGTGCATCACGCCACGAATGTCGGCGCGATGTTTCGCCCTGACAGCCCCTTGTTGCCCAACTACAAGTGGGTGCCGATCGGATATCACGGCCGCTCGTCGTCAATCGTGGTCTCGGGTAATTCCGTGCGCCGGCCTCAAGGCCAGCGCAAAGGTCCTGACGATGCAGTTCCATCGGTCGGCCCATCGCGTGCGCTCGATTACGAGCTCGAACTTGGCGCGTTTGTCAGCCGCGGTAATGGCCGAGGCGAAACAATCCCGCTGCACGACGCCAACGATCATCTCTTTGGCTTCTGTCTGCTGAACGATTGGTCGGCGCGCGACATTCAAAGCTGGGAGTACCAGCCACTCGGTCCGTTCCTCGCCAAGAATTTCGCGAGTACGATCAGTCCGTGGGTGGTGACGAACGAAGCGCTGGCACCGTTTCGTGCGCCGCTCGCAGCGCGCGCAGACGGCGATCCTGCGCCGCTGGCCTATCTCGATGATTCTGCAGATCGCGCGCTCGGCGGTCTCGCGATTACCGTGGAAGTGTGGTTGCTCACGTCACGCATGCGCACCGCGGGCGAAGCGGCGGTGCGTGTCACGCAAAGCAGCGCGCTCGATCTCTACTGGACGTTTGCGCAGATGCTCACACACCACGCCAGTGGTGGTTGCAACATGCGCCCGGGCGACTTGCTCGGCAGCGGCACGATCTCGGGGCCAACGCGGGAGAGCCGAGGGTGCATGCTCGAGCTCACGATGCGTGGCGCGGAGCCGCACACACTTCCCAACGGCGAAGTGCGCCGCTTTCTCGAAGACGGCGACGAAGTGATCATGACGGCGTTCGCTGCACGTGACGGCGCGGTGCGCATCGGTTTCGGCGAATGCCGTGGTGTCGTCGCGAGCTCGCAGGGCGTATGATCGTATGAATGATCTGCTGTTTGCTCGTTCGCAGATGGCTATGTCGCTCGCGTTTCATATTGTGTTTGCGGTCATTGGCATTGGCATGCCGGTGTTGATGGTGATCGCCGAATGGCGCTGGTATCGCACGCGCGACCCGGTTCTGCTTGAACTCGCCAAGCGGTGGGCCAAGGGAACGGCGATCATGTTCGCGGTGGGCGCGGTGTCGGGTACCGTCCTGTCGTTCGAGCTTGGACTGCTCTGGCCCAAGTTCATGGAGCATGCTGGCGCAGTCATCGGCATGCCGTTTTCACTCGAAGGCTTTGCATTTTTCACCGAGGCGATCTTCCTCGGTATCTACCTTTACGCCTGGAAGCGCATCTCAGCCAAGGCACATCTCGCCGCGGGAGTCGTGGTCGCACTGAGTGGTGTGCTGAGCGGCGCATTCGTGGTGTGCGCGAATGCGTGGATGAACGCGCCGGCGGGCTTTCGTCTGGTCAACGGGCAGGTGTTCGACGTTGATCCAGTGGCGGCGATGTTCAACGCTGCGGCCGCACCGGAAATCGTACACATGACGATCGCTGCCCTCGCGTCGACGGGTTTTGCGGTGGCTGGCGTGCACGCTTTCGCTCTCCTGCGCGGGACTGTGCATCGCGCGTTTCATCGTGCTGCGTTGCAGATCGCGCTCACGATGTGCGTGCCGGCCGCACTGCTGCAGCCGCTCTCGGGCGACTGGTCGGCGCGCGGCGTCTCGACACGTCAGCCGGTCAAGCTGGCCGCGATGGAGGCACACTTGCGCTCCGGACCAGCCGCGTTGGTTATCGGCGGCTGGGCCAATGAGCAGACGCTCGAGCATCGTGGTGCAATCGAAATTCCAGGCGCGATCTCCCTGCTGCTGCGATTCGATCGTAACGCGAGCATTCAGGGTCTCGATGCTGTGCCGCCGGCCGACCGGCCACCGGTTGGCCTGGTCCATCTCGCCTTCGAGATCATGGTCGCCTGCGGTACCGCGTTGGCTGCCCTTGGTCTGTGGGCCACCATCCGCAGCTGGCGCAGACGACGCGGCCTTGGCGTTCCGCTCCCCGACGATCGCACATTCCTTCGAGCCGTGGTATTGGTGTCGCCACTTGGCTTCATCGCGCTCGAAGCTGGCTGGACCGTCACAGAAGTGGGGCGCCAGCCGTGGGTGGTGCAGGGGATGCTCCGAACGGCAGCGGCAGTGACACCGGTGCCAGGACTTGTCGTGCCGTTCGTACTCTTCTCACTCCTGTACATCGGGCTCGCGGTAACCGTAGTCTTTCTACTCTGGCGTCAGATCCTCAAGACAGACGTGGGCGGGTCAACCTCAACCACCACGACGAGCGAGCTCCCGACATCACTCGTCACACCGACGAGCGCGTACCCGGCTACAGGCACCTGGCGTGGCACGCCCTGAGCGCTGCCGCGCACGGCTGACGCGATGGAGTTGACCTGGACACTTCCCAACGCGGTGGCCGGCACGATGGTGCTGGCACTGAATGCGTACGTACTACTGGGTGGTGCGGACTTCGGCGGCGGCGTGTGGGATCTGTTCGCACGCGGTCAAAAGAAAGACGAACAGCGCGCGGTGATTGCCGATGCGATCGGTCCGATCTGGGAAGCAAATCACGTCTGGCTCATTCTTGTCGTCGTGCTGCTGTTCAGCTGCTTTCCAAAAGCGTTCGCTCATCTCGCGACTGAATTGCACGTGCCGATCACGTTGATGCTTGTGGGCATCGTGTTACGGGGGTCGGCGTTCACATTTCGCACGTACGACAGCAAGGCGGACGCTGTCCAGCGTCGATGGGGACTTGTCTTTTCCATCGCCAGTGTCGCTACGCCGATTGTCCTCGGACTCTGTCTCGGCGCAGTTGCCAGCGGCCGCATTCCATACGGCGCAAACCACGTCGGTCGCACGTTCACGCAGCGCTTCGTCGATCCGTGGCTGTCGTCGCCGTTTGCATGGTCACTCGGCGCTTTGACGCTCGCGCTGTTCGCGTTTCTTGCGGCCACATATCTCACCGTCGAAGCGCCCACGCACGGGCTGCGTGAACTCTTTCGACGACGTGCGCTGCAGTCGCAGGGGGTGCTATTGCTGCTCGGCTTTGCAACGATCGGACTCGCATGGCTCGACGCGCCGTTGGTGCATCGCGGACTCACGCGCGGTACCGTTGCACTCGCCATGCATGCCGTGACCGCCGTGAGTGTGCTCACCGCGGTGTGGGCGTTGTGGTCCCGCTACTATCAGATCGCCCGTCTCGCGGCCGCGGCTCAGGCCTCGTTCATTCTGTGGGGGTGGGCGTGGAGCCAGTTCCCGTGGTTGCTGCCCCCTGACCAATCCATCACCGCACTCGCGGCGCCACGCATCACACTCAAACTCACACTTGGCGCGCTCGCGATCGGTACGGCGATCCTGTTGCCGAGTTTCGTGTATCTGTTCAAGATCTTCAAATCGGGCGGGACTGCGTTCGACAGTGTTAAGGAATCAGCGGAATAGGTACATGGCGATGAGATCGCGGCGGATTACTGGTTGTCAGATCGCGTTTGCGCGCACCAGATTGCTCCTATGCGCCCCGACTTGATCCGCGTAGTACTGATCGACGATCACCAGATCGTTCGCGCAGGCCTCAAGGCCGTTCTCTCGACGGCGAAAGACATCACGGTCGTCGGCGAAGGGAGCACCGGCAAAGACGCGCTGACGCTCGCCGAACGCCTCAATCCGCATGTCATCGTAATGGATCTTTCGATGCCGGAAATGGATGGTCTTTCCGCGACGTCCGAGCTGAGCAAACTGTACTCGAAGCGCCCGCGAGAGGCAGACGAACCGCCGACGCGTCGCGTGCTCGTGCTCACGATGCACACCGAAGATGAGCATCTGGTTACCCTGCTCGAAGCCGGAGCTGGTGGCTACCTGCTCAAGTCTGTTGCTGACCGCGAACTTGTCGACGCCGTGCGAACCGTGGCGGCGGGCGATATCTACGTGCAGCCCACCGCCGCCCGCGCGCTCGCTCGCGGCCTCGCCAAGCGTGAAGGCACCGTTGAAGAGCGGACGCGCTTTGAGAAGCTGACCGATCCCGAGCAGTCGGTGCTCAAGATGGTAGCGGAAGGGTACACCGCGCCCGAAATCGGTGAGAAGCTGACGATCAGTCCCAAAACGGTGGACACGTACAAGCAGCGCATCGGTGAAAAACTTGGGCTCACGCATCGTACCGACTACGTGAAGTTCGCGCTTCGCCTTGGACTGCTCAAGAACGAGTCGTAGGAGCTGCCTTCTCGTGCTGTTCTCCGTGTACTGCCGTTGTCTTTCGTGGTTCGTCGACGTCAGGCCTGTCCCATTGCCTGCTCGTCGCGATTGAGACTCCACTTGGGCAGCGGCGGTACCGGTACGTCGAGCAACGCATCGTCGCTCGCATAGCCTGACTCGGCGCGAACTGTCGCCGCAATCGAACGACGCAGATCGTCCATCGTTTCGCCCGCGTCGCCCTCGAGCTCCATGCGCAGCGCACGGAACCGTCGACCCGATTGCAGGCAGAACAGATCGGTCAGCGCGATTTCCCGCGCACATGCATCCGGGCCGCGCTCCTCGATCAGGCGCTGCGTTCGCGCAATCGTGGTTGCCCGAGCGTAGAGCTCCATCGCCATATCGGCCAGTCGCTCAACGACCAATTGCCGATGCAGAATTTCTTTTTTGTGTCGCGCGACGGCGCGAGATGTGGCTTGGGCGAGTTCTGCAACGTGTCGCTCCACAAAGCTGGCGTGCGCCTTGAGGGTGTGGTGCAAGGCGACGGAAAATTTGTCGCGCGCGCCAAAGGCGGAACGCACGCGTTGTGCGGCGTAGCTCGTCACCAGCACCCAATTCTCAAGTTGCGATGGATTCTTGAGCGCGCCGGCCAACTCTTTCAGCTCCTCAGCAGGGCCCTGAATGCCATTGAGTCCGACAAAGATTCGCAGGATTTCGTTCGCACCTTCAAAGATCCGATTGATACGCGCTTCGCGCAGATAGCGCTCGTACGGCCAAGGCTTCACGAAGCCACGCCCACCGGCGATCTGCACCATTTCATCAGACGTGCGCCAGACGAGTTCACTCGCAAAAATCTTGCAGCAAGCAGCTTCGAGCGAGGCGTCGACATCGTCACCGTCAAGCGACGCCGCGAGCGCACCAACCATCGCATCGAGTGCGTACGTCTCTGACGCCGTCGTGGCGATCTTGCGCTGCGTGATTTCGAACGACGCGAGCGGTCCACCAAACTGCGTGCGTGCTTCCGCGTAGCGCGTCATTTCACCGACGAGTCGTTTGCACGCCGAAGCGCACCCTGATGCGAGACTCAAACGTCCGGCATTCAGCGCATTCACCGCAACACGAAAGCCCTTGCCGACTTCGCCAAGTATATGGTCGTCGGGGACGTACATGTTCTCGAACACCAGTTCCGCCTGCGTCGATCCACGAATGCCCAATTTGCGAATAGTCCCATCGACGCGAAAACCGGGCATGTCCGGACGGATGATGAACGCCGTCGGACGTGTCACCGTCTCGCCATCACGCACCACCGGCGTTTGCGCGAAGGTTACGATCACACCGGCGCGATGTCCGTTTCCGATCCAGTGTTTGCGTCCATTCAAAATCCAGCCGCGATCATCGGGCGCCCGCTGCGCCCGCGATACGATGTTCTGCGCATCCGAGCCCGTCTCAGGTTCGGTGAGCGCGTACGCGGCAAGCGTTTCGCCACGGGCGAGCATCGGCAGATAGCGCGCTTTCTGCTCGTCGTTCCCGAAAAGGACAATCGCTTTGCCGCCAAGTCCGCAGTGTACGCCGATGAGTACTGCGAGCGACGGATCGATCGCTGCGACTGCGCCGAAAACACGCGCGTATGCCGACGCGGACAGCCCGAGTCCTCCGTACTGTTTCGGAATCGTCAATGCGAGCAGTCCAGCGTCCGCGAACGCGCGAACGATCGGCTCTCCGATCGACTCCTCCTCGTCGATACGCACCGAGTTCACAAGTCCCGTCGCGACCATCGCATTCAGTGCGTCGATAAGCTTGAGCACCGTGTTCGCTTCCGACGGGTTCCGTTCGTCGAGTGGTGCCGGATACGGAAAAAGCAATTCCTCGGTGATCTCACCAGCGAACAGTCCACGCAGAAATGACGGCTTCTCAGCGCTCACTACAAACTCCGGCAGAAGACGGATATGAAAGACAGAACCGTGCATGAACTACAAAAATCGGACGGGGTGATCTCGACTGAGACCACCCCGTCCGGAAAGCTACCGATCACGCGACCTGCGCACAGGCCGCGTCGCTGCTACGGCGTGACGGTCACGGTCACCGTCGACGCTTTGCCTTCGTTCTGATTGTTCGCGTTCACAACCTGCAGCTTCAGGACGGCCGTACCGGGCGTCACGCCGAGCACACCTACGACACCGTTGGTGGTTGATTGCGTGACCGAGGCGACGCCAGGCGCGCTGTTGGTGACGACCACGTTTCTGTTGCGCAGCACGTTGCCATTCCGGTCGAGCACCGTGACCGCGAATGCCGTCTGATTGAGCGGGCCAACCTTGACCGTCACACCGGTTGACCCGACAACGATCGTGTCGGCCGGAATCTGCTGAATGGTGATTGACGTGCCCTGCGAAACCCTGCTTTCGGACGTCGCGAAAATGTTCACAGAGCCCGGCACGAACGTGGTGACGAATCCACTCGTCGAAACGGATGCCCGAGACGGATCGCTTGTCAGCCACTCCACCAAGCGATCGGTGACAACCGTTCCGGCGGAGTCGGTGACGGTGGACGTGAGCTGCACCGTGCCGCCTTCCTGTAACGTGACTTGCAACGGTGAGATCGTGACCGTGCTCACCGGGATCTTGGTGACTGGGAACGAAACCGTATCAGCCACTCCTTCGGACGTCGCGATGACGCGCGCCGAGCCGAGTGCGATGCCGGTGACGATACCGGCCTGCGTCACGGTTGCGACAGTCGGCGTGTTTGTGGACCATGTGACCACGCGGCCGCTCGGAATGCTCGAGCCGACACTGTCAAAAAGCGCGACGCTCAGACCACGCGGAATGCCAACGCGGAGCGAGCCGGTACGCTGCTGAATGACTACCTGCACAATGCGCGCGTCAACCGCTTCCACTGCCGACTTACACGTCACCGCCGGATACTCGAACGACGAGGCCGTGATGTTCGCCTTGCCGGCCTTTCTGGTGGTGACGAAGCCGGTGTTGGTCACTGTGGCAACCGTCTCGTTGTCGCTCGACCACACGATCGGTCGGCCAAGCAAAGGCAGAGAGCCGGTTGCGGTATCCCTGAGCGCCAGCGTCGGCTGCACACTCGCGCCGGTCGTGACCTTGAATGTGTTCGGCGTCAACGTGCACGCGCCGATCACCGGCTCGGTCACAATGATCTGTGCTGCGCCAAAGACATTGTTGGCGTCGGCGGTCACAGTCACGGTGCCGGAAGTCAGCCCCGTCACGAGCCCGTTCTGACTGATCGTCGCGATCGACGAATTGCTCGTCGCCCAGCGCACGGTCACACCAGAAATCGGGTTGCGCGCCGCGTTGAACGCGACAAACGACATCTGCTTATTGTCGCCGCGTCGGAGCGTCTGGCTTGGCGGGTTGACCGTGATCGACGCCGCCGTTTCCGGCGTCACCGTCACGGGCACCGTGGCCGTCTTGCCGTCGGCGACCGCGGATACCGTCGCGGTGCCGACGCCGACTGCGATCACCTGTCCCGCAATCGTCACGGTCGCGACTGCAGTGTTCGAGGAGTTGTACGAGATCGTCTTCTTGGCGATCGAGTTCCCCTTGCAGTCAAAGGCAGTCGCTACCACGGTCGCGATCGAGTTCACGGACAATGTCAGCGAACTCGGCGCCGTACTCACGGTGCACGCCGCGACGTTCGGGTTCAGATCGAGACAGCTAGCGGCCAGAGTCAGGGCTACCAGCGAGGCAATTGAGCTGAAGCGTCGCATGGTTACTGAGGCAATCGGGGCGAAGACCCGCATGCAGGTCGGTCCTGTCGGAGATGAATGGAAGGCAGCGTTCACTCGAACGCACAACTAGAGACGCATAGTCACGGCAAGCCGTAACCGTCACGCCACGGGAAATCCTGTTGACAAGCTGACCGACCGCTGCCAGCCGAGCAACCCGATGCGGTCAGCCGACCGTCACCGTTTGGTGATGGCTTAACTGGCGCGCGAGCTCGACTGTATCGGTGACGGGCAGTCCGCACACGAATCCTCGGCAGACGTACCCCGTCGGCAGCCCTCGGTTCAGATGCCGGTCGACAAGCAGGGCAGGGCCCTCGGCGCCAACGGGACCAGCCGCGAGCACCAGGGTTGGCAGGTAGTACGCGCTGACCTCGTCGAGCAGTGCCTTGGTCTGGGGTAAATCTGTGTCGCCGAGAATCGCCACGGCGATCGCTCCGTGAAGCGCCATGTCCCCGACGCCAAGCACATGACCGTACCCGTTGGGCCAGCGGCGCAACTGTTCAATCAGCGCGCCGATTTGGGCCAGCACTTCCGTGCGGACCGATTCGTCTCCATCGAGTTCGGCGAGTCGGAGCAAAAGCTCGAGCGCCAGCGAATTGCCCGCGGGCGTCGCGTTGTCAAAGAGATCGCGGGGGCGCGTGATGAGCGGCTCTGCGTCGCTCGCCGTGTCGTACCATACGCCCGTGACGTCGTCCCGAAAGCGTGACCGCATCGCGATTGCGATCGCGCGCGCAGCTGTGAGCCAGCTCGCCTCCGACGTGAGTTCGTACAGCGCGACGAATGCGAGTGCAACGGCGGCGTGGTCTTCGAGAAAACCCGGCCCTGTGCCCGGCGTCGATGCGTACACGCGCGTTACTCGTCCGTCGCGAACCAGATGCCTTCTGAGAAACTCACCATTGGCAACGGCCATCGCCCGCCACTGAGCTTGGCCAAACACTCGCGCGGCTTCAGCGAGTGCGCGCGTCATGAGTCCATTCCACGACGCGAGCACCTTGTTGTCGAGTGCCGGTCGCACGCGCTGCTCGCGTGCTGCGCGCAACAGCGGTACGGCGCGCGTGACCGCATCGCGCACTTCCTGTTCGCCGATGTGCAGTTCGGCAGCGACGTCCGCTGCGTCACGCGCGACATGCAGAATCGATTTGCCTTCGAAATTCCCAGGCGCGCGCACACTCCAGTAGGCCCGCACGATCCCTGCGTCCGCGCCGAGCAGTGCGTTCAACTCGACGGCGTCCCAGACGTAAAATTTCCCTTCGTGTCCCTCGCTGTCGGCGTCGAGTGATGAATAGAAGCCGCCCTCGGGCGACGTCATCTCGCGCGCGAGCCAGGCGAAAATCTCCTCGGTCACGCGTCGCACTTCGTCGTCGTGCGTCACCTGCCACAGGTGTACGCCGAGTCGCGTGAGCAACGCATTGTCGTAGAGCATCTTTTCGAAATGCGGCACCAGCCAATCGACGTCCGTGCTATAGCGTGCAAACCCACCGCCGACCTGATCGTAGATGCCGCCGCGCGCCATCGCGACGAAGGAACGGTGCGCGATTTCGAGCGCGAGTTGATTGCCGGTGCGCGCATGCCAACGCAAGCAAAAGTCGAGCGCCATCGTCTGCGGAAACTTGGGTGCGCCAGTGAAGCCACCGCGTTCCGCGTCGTAGCGGGCCGCGAGCTTGGTGAACCCATCCGCCAACACGGTGGCGTCGAGCGTGCCCGGCGTTGTCGATGGGCGAGATGCGTTCTCGTACAGCGCACGCATCGCCTCGGTTGTGCGCGCGACTGCATCGCGCTTGTCACGCCACGCTGCCGCAACCGTATGCAACACGCGCGTGAACGACGGAATGCCATGACGATCGTCGCGCGGAAAATAGGTGCCACCCCAATAGGGCTCACCGTCGGGTGTAAGCACAACGGTCATCGGCCAGCCGCCGCTTCCGGTCATCGCCTGCACGGCCTGCATGTAGATCGCGTCCACGTCGGGACGCTCCTCGCGATCCACCTTCACGTTGACGAAGTGCGTGTTCATCAGCGCCGCAGTCGTCTCATCCTCGAACGACTCGTGCGCCATCACATGGCACCAGTGACAAGCTGCGTAGCCGACACTCAGCAAAATCGGGCGGTCGAGTGCGCGCGCCTGAGCAAAGGCCTCCGCACCCCACGGATACCACTCCACCGGATTCTCTGCGTGCTGCCGGAGATAGGGAGACGATTCGGTAGCGAGACGATTGGACATGGTGGCAACTTACATGTTCTCGTGAACTCAGAACGCATCCCCAAGACTTCTGCTGGCACCGGCTCTTCCACCAACGCGTGGACGACGGTCGGCCTCTGGGTAGTTGGCGCCTTCGCACTGCGCACATCGCTGGCGTCGTTCGTGCCACTCCTCCCCGACGAGACGTACTACTGGGAGTGGACCCGGCGCCTCGAAGCGGGCTACTTCGACCATCCGCCCGGCATCGCATTTCTCATTACCCTCGGCACAAAGCTCTTCGGTAATACGACGCTGGGCGTCCGTGCCGGGCCGGCGATCGCTGCACTCATCACACACATCGTCGCTGCCAGCTTTGCGTGGTTGTTGGCAGGGCGTGGACGCGATGGGGCAGTTGCAGCCGCACGCGCGGCCGCGCTCATGACACTGCTGCCGATTGCGACGCTTGGTCTCGTACTCGCCACCCCTGACGCACCGCTCTTTGCCGCAATCATGGTTGCGCTGCTTGGTGTCGAACGCGCGCTCGCATCGCCACTCCGCTCTTGGGCGTCGACGGCCTGGTGGACGCTCGCAGGCGTCGCCCTCGGCGGCGCCTTCGTCGCGAAGTACACGGCCGTGCTGTTGCCGACTGGACTCGTGCTCGCGTGCATCGTGCACCCCGCAATGCGTGCGCGCTTCCGCGAACCGGGACCGTGGCTTGCGTCGCTGATCGCGCTCGCGCTCTTCGCGCCGGTCATTGCGTGGAATGCACTCTCCGACTGGGTCTCATTCCGCTTTCAACTCAATCACGGCTTCAGTGCAAGCGCGCGGGGCAATCCGATCTCGCGCGAACTCGAATTGATCGGCGGCCAGGCCGGCCTCGCGTCGCCAATTCTGTTCGTGCTACTCGCGGTCGCCGTGTACGTCGCATTGCGCGACGGATGGCGCACTCGACAAACAGCGCAGCTTACCGACGAGAGCACGCGGCGTTTTGCGATCGCGCTGATTTCCATCGTTCCACTTGGTTTTTTTGCAATCAGCGCATGGCGTCGCTCCGTCGAAGCAAATTGGCCGGCGCTGATCTATCCTGGCGCTGTAATGTTGTTGGCGACGTCGACTGCGAAGTGGGCGCGTGCGCGTGCATGGCGTGCCGGGCTCGGTTTTGCTGCGTTGCTGTTGCTCGTGGTTGCCGCGCAGGCGTGGAAGCCGGTGTTGCCGTTGTTGCCGCGCAAGGATCCAATTGCGCGCGCGCACGGTTGGGAGACGCTCGCCACTGCAGTAGAACGTGCGCGTCACGACCCGTTTCTCGACGGTACCGTCGATCGGTGGGTTGCGGCCGATCGGTATCAGGATGCGTCGGAGCTTGCGTTTCACCTCCCCGATCAGCCGACAGTGTTCGCGATGAACCTCGGCGGACGTCCGAATCAGTACGATCTCTGGCCGACGGCGTACGACAAGGTGCGTCCGGGCGACGGACTCGTTGTGGCATTCGACACCGACGCGCACGGCGACAGTCTTGCGCGCGTTGTCGGGAGCTGGTTTGCGGACTCCAAGCAGGGCGAAACGGTCTCGCTCAAACGCGACGCAGGCGAAGTGACCCAGCGTCGTATCTGGCTTTATCGGATCGCGCGCGACCTGCCACGCCACCAATCCAACCTCGACAAACTCCCATGAGCCGTCGATGATCTGGGCCATCGCACTCGGCGGCGCGGCCGGAACCGTTGCGCGCTATCTGCTTTCGCTCAGCATGCAGCGAACAAGCAGCGAGTTCCCCTTCGGTACGTTTCTCATAAACGTGACCGGGTCGTTTCTGATCGGTCTGCTCGCACGCGTTCTCAGCACGCCAACCAGCAACCCCGTACTCCGCGCGGCGCTCACCATCGGCTTCTGCGGCGGCTTCACTACCTTCTCGACGTTCAGCGCCGAGTTTGTGAGTTTGGTGGAGCAAGGTCGCGCGCTGCGCGCGATTGTATATGTCGTTGCAAGTGTTACCGTCGGAATATCCGCCACGCTGTTCGGTCTCTTCGTCGGCAACCGCATCATCGCCACTCGCGTCTAACTCACTCAAAACTCCAACTCACAACCCACCACTTCCCACTTCGTGGCTGGTTAACTCACAACCCGCAACTCAAACTCACCACTCGTTACTGAGTGGTCCAACACGAGCGCAACCATGCCCGCAACAACGCCCGCCATCCCGTCCGACCTCGCCGCCTGGTGCTCCGCCAACGACGCCCGCGCGCAAGACGAACTGTTCGCGTTCCTCCGCATCCCGTCGGTCAGCGCGCGCTCCGAGCATAAAAGCGACTGCCTCGCCGCCGCGCAGTTTGTTGACGCTGCACTCCAGACAATCGGGTTCAGGACCGAGATCGTACCGACACCCGGTCATCCGATCGTTGTCGGTGAGTGGCGCAACGCGGGGCCCACGGCGCCAACGCTGCTGATCTATGGCCACTATGATGTGCAGCCCGCTCAGCCGCTCGAACTCTGGACGTCGCCGGCGTTCGACCCGACCGTCCGCGATGGTCGCATCTATGCGCGTGGTTCGGTCGACGACAAAGGCCAGCTCTATCTGCACATCAAAGCGCTCGAGTCACACCTCGCCGTGCGCGGCACGTTGCCGGTGAATGTTATAGTGCTGGCCGAAGGCGAAGAAGAAGTCGGCAGCGAAAACCTCGAAGCATTTCTCGAACGCGAGAAGGCCCGACTCGCCTGCGACGCTGTTGTCATTTCCGATTCGACGATGTTCGCTCCCGGTATACCGAGCATTCTGTCGTCGTTGCGCGGCATGGCCTACGTGCAGATCGATGTGCAGGGCGCAAACGGCGATTTGCATTCGGGGATGTATGGCGGCGCAGTGGTGAATCCAGCTATGGCACTCGCGCGCATTCTTTCCAGCATGCACGACGATACCGGCCGCATCGCAATCGCCGGCTTCTACGACACGGTGCGTCCATTCCCGGAGGCCGTCCGCGCGCAAATGCGCGAGCTCCCCTTCAGCGACGAAGGACTCATGCACGAAGTCGGCGTCACCGCACTCGGCGGCGAACCGGGCTTCACCACCCTTGAGCGCCTGTGGACGCGCCCGACGTGTGAAGTGAATGGACTGCTCAGCGGCTACACCGGCGAAGGCGCCAAGACTGTGCTCCCCGCCATCTCCATGGCCAAGGTGAGCTTTCGCCTCGTGCGTGACCAGGACCCCGATGAAATCGTGCGGCTGGTGAAGGAGCATATCGCGCGCGTTACGCCAGACGGCGTCACCGCCACAGTCACTGCACTGCACGGCGGACGTCCGTGGCGCGCCGATCTCAAGGGCCCGATCATCGAAGCCGGCAAGCGCGCGCTCCACGCCGCATTCGGACGCGAGCCAGTCATCACCGGCGAAGGTGGCTCAATTCCGGTCGTTGGCGATTTCGAACGGATACTCGGCGCACCCGTGCTACTCATGGGCTTCGGCCTGCCGGGCGAAAACGCGCACGCCCCAAACGAGTGGATCAGCGTGGAGAATTACCAACTCGGCATTCGCGCCGCCGCCGCACTGCTCGACGAATACGCGGCTGCCCACTCGGCATAGCGCACGCAAAAAAGGAACGGCCCCGACACACCTACGCGTGTCGGGGCCGTTCAAAATTCAATCCATTCGGCCAACGCATTCCTGCTCAGTTCGTGTCGTCGCTCGGCGACACGTCGCGCGTTACTTAACGTCGACTACTTTGACGCCTGCCGTGCTTGCGCCGCTGCTGACGTATCCGATAGCACCCGGATTCGCCTTCACGAATGCGACCACTTCGTCATCCGACGACTTGGTGGCAGGTGGCACTTCCTTGCCGGAGAAGATCTGCTGCTGCCAGTAGGTTTCGATGGCGCCGACGGTGCGACCGATAACGGCCTTGCTGAACGCAGCGCGCGCCGGGTTTGACTTGCCCAGGTCAACGGGCGTTGCCGCGCCACCGCCTGGAAACTTGGCCGACTCCTTCAGAAAGATCTTCGACGCCTCGCTGGCCGAGAGGCTTCCCATCGCGTTGGCCGAATTGACGATCACCTTGAAATCCTGCGCGTGCATCGTGCGCACTGAGACGAGCGATGCAACCACCATCGTCACGGTCAACAGAATGCGCGTGAGTGTCTTGGTCATGTGAGTCTTCTCCTGTTCAGAAGCTGACCGCGACAGACGCGATCCCGTAGTATGCCTTGCGCGCAGGCGCGCCGTGCGCATTGAAAGGCGGCGTCGTCGGCAGTACCAACGTCGGCACTGGTACGTCGAACTGATATCCTTCGGCCTTGTGGCCTTCGAGCTTGAAAGCGATCTGCGCCGAGGTATGCCATGTGGCACCGACAGCGATATCGTCGCCAAGCTTCAGGTCAAAGGTTTTGTACGGTGACGGCAGATTGATGCGGTTCGTGGTGCTGTTGTATTCCGCCGCGAGCGTGAACTTCTCGGTCGGCGTGATACCGCCCTGGACGTAGTAGCCGGCGTACTTGGACTTCGTCGACGCAACAGTCGCTGTTGAGCGCGAGCTGCTGGTGAACGTTTCGAACTCGCCACGAAGAAACGTCTTCGTCCACACACCGTTCACCGACGTAAGCGTGCTCAACGTACGCGTCGGACGTGCTGCTTCTGCCAATGACGCGCGTGGCGTCGGCTGATAGGTGCTCACGAACGAACCGAACTTGACGCCAGGAATCGGCGTCTTGAGCCACAGCTGCGTACCGATCAAGCTCTCCAGACGCGCTTTGTACACCGTGCTCGTACCACTTGAGCCGGGTACGATCGCCTTGAGGTCCGAACCGCCGCCAAAGACGTTTGTCTCGAGCTTGAAGCCGTTGCCGAAGTCGAACGCCTTCGAGACCACAACGCCGTCGATGTATTCGAGCGTCTCACCGTACACCGCTGCGCCGACGCGATAGAGCGGCAGCAACGTGCCGACAAAGCGCACTTCGTTGAAAATGCCGCGGGGAAGCGGATTGCGACCCAACTTGGCAGTGACACCGTTGTCGAATTTCTGCTCGTAGAACGCCCACACGGGAAACATGTCCTTTTCCGCCGCCTGCAGGGGGCTCGTGCCGAGATCGCGGCTGAGGAACTGTGTGACGACACGATTCTTGTCGCCCAACTTGTAACCAAACTGCAGCGCGACTGCGCGATAGTTCGTTGTGCCGTCCTGATTGATGCCGAACACAGGAAGTCCGTCGGACTTGCCGTATCCCACATTCAATGATCCGTGAATCGTAAGGCGATCACCGAGCGCTTCCTGCGCTGCTGCCGTGTTGGTTGTGAAAAGCGTTGCGAGTACCAGTACGGCTGTACGTGCGGTGGTGCGAAGCATGTTGGGGAGTTTTCGAGATTGAGTCTCTATTGCACTCAGAATTGACCGAGAACGTCATCGCTCCCATTGTCATCGTCGTCGAACGGAATGGCTGCCGATGCGCTCATCGGAAACACATCGTCCGACAGACTCGCGCGAGATGCAGGGCTGCCTGCGCGGGACTTGCTGGCAGGGCGCGGGCTCTTGGCCGGTGCGCTGCTGCTGCTGCTCGCACCACGACGTGAGCGCGTCGGCGCTGACGGTGTGGCGCTCTTACGCTGCGGCTGCGATTGCGTGTGCGATTGGTTGTGCGAAACCGCGCGTGATGGCGGCGCGTTGTCGTTCTGGCCGACGTTGAACTGCGATGCCAACTGATGCATCTCACCAGCCTGCGCACTCAATTCTGCTGCCGCACTCGCCGACTCTTCGGCGTTGGCCGCCGTGCGCTGCGTCAATGTGCTGATCTGCGCCATCGCGCCGCTGACTTCAGCGAGCTCGCGTTCCTGCTCACGGGCCCCTTCCGCGATGTTCGTCATCATCGTTGCCGCGCGCTGCACGCCAGTGCGGATCTCTTCGAGACGGCGACGTACGCTCTCGTTGAGCTTCACACCAACTTCCGCCTTCTGTACGGACTCTTCGATCAGCACTGCCGTGTTGCGCGAGGCCTCCGAGGCCCGGATGGCGAGGCTGCGCACTTCATCGGCCACAACCGCGAAGCCCTTGCCGGCATCACCAGCCCGTGCCGCTTCGACTGCAGCGTTGAGCGCGAGCAGGTTTGTCTGGAACGCGATTTCGTCGATCGTCTTCACGATCTTGGCGGTGCTGTCTGCGGACTTCTTGATTTCGGCGACGGCTTCAGCGAGCGACTGCATCCGCTCCACACCCTGCTCTGTATCGGTATGCGCGCGTTCCATTGCTGCGCGTGCTTCGTTTGCGTCTGCCGCACTCGCCTTGGTACGATCGTCAACGAGCTTGATCCGGTTGGATACCTGATCGATCGAACCAGCCTGGTCGGCCGCGCCACTCGCCAGATCCTGGCTGCCGGATCCGATTTCGCTTGCAGCGGCATTCACCTGACCGATGGCGGTCGTGAGCGAGGCAAACACTTCGGCGATGTTCTCAAGCGCTGTGTTCAGCGACTGCTTGATCGCTGCGTGATCGCCGTGATAGTTCCCTTCCATGCGCGCGGTCAAATCCTTGTTCGCGACGCGGTTCAACACATCCTGCGCTTCCGTGATCGGCTGTACGACGGCGTCAAGCATGTTGTTCGTGCCGGCGATCAGCTCTTTGTACGCGCCCTGGAAGCGATCAGGGTTGCCACGCTTGTCGAGTTCACCATGGCGCGCCGCTTCGATCAACGTCTTCGCTTCACCAACGATGTCCGACAACGTTTCCGACGCGCGGTTCATGTTGCGCGAGAGCACATCATGCTCGGAGCGCACCGTCACCTTCGCTGATAGGTCGCCAGAGGCCAGACGATCCGCCGCGTGTGCGATACCACCCACGTACTCCACCATCCCGCGGAACGCTTCGGCGAGCGTGCCGATTTCGTCCTTGGTGTGCACTTCGATGTTCTGTTCGATGCGGCCGCGGGCGATTTCACTGGCGGCCGTAGAAAGCGATTGCATCGCGCCGGTGATATTCCGGAGCGTACCCACCGCCAACACCCCGAGCGCCAGGAGCGACACCACGAGCACGACCGCGAGCACCCAGCGCGTCGTCGCCTGCAGCGCGCGCGCATCGGCGTACGCCTTCGCAATGCTCGCATCCATTTCCTTCGTCTGTTCGACCAGTCGCTTGCTGAGAGTCGCATACTTCGACTTCACGCCCTGCATACCGCCCATGAGATCCTCCATGGTGCCGGTGATCATGCCGAACGTGGTCGCGCGCGCACCCTTGGCGTACGCGGCGAAGTCAGCGCCGATGATGGCAATCGCCGAGTCGTTGGTGATCGGATTCTTCATCAGACTATCGGCCGTCAGGGCGAACGAGCGCACCAGCGTGTCGGCCGCAGCAACCGCCGCGGTGTCGCTGGCGCCCACCGCGTCGCGAAGCGCGCGCTGATACCCATCGAGTTTGGCCTCGAGACGACGACTTTGTTCGAGCGCGGGCGCGTACCCACCCTCGATCATCGCTAGCCTTGCCTGGGCCTTCTGGCCGAGCACGAACGTCGTGCCGAGCGTGATGAGGAAGCCGAGTGCCGCTACGAGCGGCAAGGCCAGGATTTTCGAACGGAGGGTCAGCGTACGGAACATTGTCGTCGCGTAGTGGGAACCGTGGATGCGGCAAGACCTGGCGTCGTCGCCGGTCGGAGATCTCGCTTAGGTGTATCGGTACTCCGTCGGTCAGGCTTTAGCTGCCAAGTGCAATTCGGACTCGAACGTCTAGACTTTGGCCGTTGTTGACCACAAAAAAACACACCGCCGCGGAGCTCCGGGCGGTGTGTCTTGGGACAGCGGTTCAACGATGTCGTTACTGTAACGGCCTTACAGCCCGTCGAGCAGTGAGTCGTTGTTGGAGGTTGCGGCGATGCGCTTGATCAGCCATTCCATGCTTGCCTGCGGTGGCAGCTGCGCCAACCCTCGGCGCAACAGGTGCACCTTCTCGAGCTGATCGGGGCGGAAGAGCTTCTCTTCGCGACGGGTGCCACTGATGGCGATGTCGAAAGCCGGGAAGATGCGACGGTCGGCCAGCGACCGATCGAGCTTGATCTCGCAGTTGCCGGTGCCTTTGAACTCTTCGAAGATGATGTCGTCCATCCGCGAACCCGTTTCCACGAGCGCGGTTGCGATGATCGTGAGCGAGCCGCCGCCGTGCTCTTTGGCGATCATGCGCGCCGAACCAAAGAACGCTTTCGGCTTTTGCATCGCCGTTGCATCGAGACCGCCGGACATAGTGCGTCCGGTACCGCGATCGGTCGTGTTGTGCGCGCGGGCAAGACGGGTGATCGAGTCGAGGACGATGACGACATCTTTCCCCTGTTCGACCAGACGACGCGCACGTTCGAGCGTCATGTCCGCAACTTCGGTGTGGCGCTTGGGAGGCATATCGAAGCTTGACGCGACGACTTCGCCGTAACCCCACGTCACCATTTCGCTGACTTCTTCCGGACGCTCGTCAACCAAGAGAACGAGCAGCGCTGCCTCCGGATGATTGATCGCAACGCCTTCGACGATCGCCTGGAGCAGCGTTGTCTTGCCCGCGCGGGCTGGGGCGACGATGAGTGCGCGTTGCCCGTATCCGATCGGTGCGATCAGGTCGATGGCCCGACGGGTGAGCTCCGGGCCCGTCTTTGCCGGGCGACCGGTTTCGAGCGTGAGCTTCCGGTCAGGGTAGCTGGCCGTGAGCGTGTTGAAATCGAGGCGCTTCTCAAGCACGACGGGCGAGCCGTCGTTGAGTGAGATCACTTCAATGACTACCTGACGTCCACGCGAGTCGCGTCCAAACGAGACTTCGAGCTTGTCGCCACGGCGGAGCTGATGAAGGCGCACCAGCGCTGGCGAGATGAAGGGGTCGGACGGGTCGGGGAGATAGCTATTGACCGGGCGACGGAGGAAGCCGCCATCGCGCGCTGCGTCGAACCAGCCGGTGACGTTGGCTTCCGGCGTAACCGGCGCGTTTGACGGCCGCTCGAACGCCGGCTCCGCCGTACCGCCCTGTTCTGTCCCGCCAGGGGCAACGCCGCCGCGACGGAAGCGATTGCGTCCGCGGCGACCGTTGCGTCGGAACGCGCCGCGATCACCGTTGGCCGCTTCACCCTGGTCTGGGCGTGGTCCGCGTTCGGGGCGATCGTTGCGCGGGCCACGATCGGGCCCCCGTTCGCCGCCACCCCGCGGGCGTTCATGACGACGTCCGCGGTCCGGACGATCCGGACGATCCGGCCGTTCGTTGCGCGGGTTCTGGTTGTCCGGCCGAGGCGGGGCTTCCTGGCGATCCTGACGATCGGCGCGATCGAGGCGCTCGATGCGTTCCAGACGTTCCGTAAATCCTTCGGCTGCCATCGGCGGCGCAGGGGCCGGGCGGACCGGTTCGCTCCGCACTTCAATCCGCGGCGCTTCCGCGCGCGGTGGTTCTACTCTTGGCTCTACGCTTGGTTCGTCGATCGGAGGTGCGGTATCACCGCGGGATCGGCCGACGCGAGGCGCTCGTTCAGCGCGCGGCTGGCGAGGGGGGCGCGGGGGTCGTTCTTCACCCTCTGCTCGCTCTGGGCGCGGAGTTTCCCGCGCGGACGCTGGCGCGGCCGGTGCGGGCGCAACGGAAGCGTCTGGCGCATCCCGGTACGGATTGTCATCCCCGGCGATTTCGGGGCTCTGCGCGGTCCGGGTGCGGCCGCGGCGGTACGGACGTTTTGGTTCGTTCATTCGAAAACTGCGTGTGGAACGTGGGCCCCGAGCCGGTGCGGTCGGAGCAGGGCAACGTGGCAATAGGAGCCACGAGCCGGAAAGGCCGAGCCCTTGAACAGGGCGCGAAGCGCGCGAGGCGCGAGGAACTGCGGGATGATCTGGACGGGGTGTCTGTCGTGCCGTCGCACAGCCGGAAAGGCAATGGCTGCCTTCCGGTACCGCGAATGGGAGCGCGAGAACCTCGCGCGTCCGGTCACTGAGGGTTACAACCGGCTTTTGAGCCCGGCACCCCCGCCGGCGAGTCATGCTGGGTGAGTAGCTTCAGTGCTGGGCGACCATGTTCAGGTCACTGCACACTACCACCAGCAGCTGTGAGGCGTAGCGGCAAGCGCCGAATCTTCCCGGCTCTGTCCCGCGCCTCTGAGTATTACGACCAAGTTCGTTCTGCGCAACCCGCAGCGTTGCGGCTGCGACCAAGTCGCTACTTTCCCTCGCCATGATCGCACCCCCGCTCGACCTCCCTGCAGCACTCGCCGACGCCGTCAACGCCTACGAGGCCAGCGGCAACATGGGCGCCCTGATGCAGCGCCTGCACGAATTACGCGAGCGCGTGACGCCCGACGCCCTTGTCGCCGCCGCCGAACCGTTCCTACACATGCCGGAGGTGGCCGGTCCATTGTACGAGCGCGTGGTCGAGGAGCAGCCGACCAACGCCCGCGCACTGGTCATTCTGGCCAACGCCTACTGGCTCTCGGGACGCGGACCCGAAGTCGTTGGTGAGCTCGCCAATCGTGCCATCGCCTCGGATCCGGCCAATCGTGGCGCGTGGCACATGTGGGCGCTCACCGAAGGCAATCAGCGGGACCGCACCATTCGTTGGGTGCAGGTGACGCAACGTTTCCCGGATGACCTGCTCGCCAAGGCCGCACTCGCGGACAACGCCGCATCGCTCGCCGCCGCTGAGCATGACAAGGAAGCACTCGCGCTCGCGATCAACGCATACGAAACACTCTGGGCGCATTCGCCAACCGATCAGCAACGCGCCGCGCTCGAAAGCGCGCTGACGACGCTCAGGAACTACAAGTTCTGAATTGATTTGTTGCGCGTCGTGTTATGTCGCGCGCGATACAAAGTTCGTTGAACTGCGGTACACAGAGAGCTGCACGAGAACAAAAACGAGAACTGCAGGAGAAAAACGAACACCAAAAAATCTTTGTTGTTCTCCTGCCGTTCTCGTTTTTGTTCTCGTGCTGTTTTCCGTGTACTGCAGTTCAGTAGTAAAACCACGGCGACGCGCTTTCGCGCATCGTACGAACGCGAAATGCTGCTCGTCTTCAGGAATCAGCGAGCGGACGGCGCAACGGCTCATGGTAACTATTGGCTCGCACTGATTAGTGATACCGCGCGCACTGCGCCACGCGAATGGCAGGACGAACTCACCGCAAGCTTCCGACTTGGGGAGGGTCACATGAAACGCATGGCGATCGCCGCAGTAGTCGTGGCAACCCTGGAGCTGCTGAACGCCGGTGTTGAGTTGGTGGCGGGCGGGTTCGCCAGCCGCGACTCACTCTCGCAACTGACGCTGGGTCTCGTGCTGCTCTGCACCACCGGTCTGCTCATTGCCGGCGTCAGTCTGCTTCGCCAAGGGCACGCCGCCGTGCCGCTTGCGCGTATCGCGGCCGTCGGTTGCTTCGCGTCATTCGCATTCATCGGCCTCGCGCGACCCGTGCTCTCCGGTCTGGGAATGCTGATCGGCCTCGGGTTTTCGCTGATTCTCCTGGTTTTCCTGACCGTGGGCGGTGGGGGCCGACCGTCGGCGATGTCGACGTAACGTGTCACGACCCGCGCCGCATATCTTTCGGCGATGCAACCGATGCGATTTCGCGCGCCGAGTGCGCTTGCGTTCACGATGGTGGCCGCCTGCTCGGGTGATCCGCGCCCGGTACCGAAAGCGCCGAACCTTGCCGACAGCGCAGTGGCGTTGAAGGTGATTCCACCGCCGTCAGCAACACCGATGCGGGCGCCCGACGCCTTTCGCGTCAAGTTCACCACCAGCAAGGGTGAGGTGGTGATGGCGGTGAAGCGTTCGCTGGCGCCGCGTGGTGCCGATCGATTCTACGAGCTCGTGTCGATCGGCTACTTCAGTGGCGTGCGCTTTTTTCGCATGGTTCCCGGCTTCGTTGTGCAATTCGGCATCAACGGCAATCCGGCGGTGAATGCGTCATGGAACGAAGCGACGTTTCCTGATGAACCCATGCGTACCAGCAACACCCGCGGTACGGTGGCATTCGCTGCGTCGGGCCCCGACTCGCGCGCGGCGCAACTGTTCTTCAGTACCGGCGAGAACGCGCGGAAACTCGATGGGCAGCGCATGTTCGCCCCGATCGGTCGGATCGTCGAAGGGATGGACGTCGTCGAGCGATTGAACGCGGAGTACGGCGAAGCGCCAAATCACTCGCGCATCGTGCGCGAGGGGAATCGCTACCTCGAGAAGTGGTACCCCGCGCTCGACTCCATCGTCGCCGCGACGATCGTCCGGTAGTACAAAAAACTCGCTACGGCTTGGCAATCACCTTCGGGTTGCCGTCAGACACATAGCGCGCCATCGCTCCTGGCTTGTCCATCGCGTCGAGCGTTGGCGTCAGCTTCGTTCCGCCCTGCAACGGAACACGCGGCAACTTCTTTGCATCAAACTGCGGATCGTACGGACTGCGCGCCGGGCCTCCCGCCACTTCAAAAACGGCCTCGTTCCTATAGGTGATCTCGCGTTTTCCTTTCTTGTCGTACCAGCTGCCTGCGTAGGCGAGCGCACGATTTTTGGGCCAGATGCCGTATGGCAACGCCATGCCGCGAACCTTGTAGCCCGGCACCGCCGAGTCGATTGCGAGTGCACCGCGTGCCAACTGCTCCTGTACGACACCTTCGCCATACTTGTTCAGCATTGCGTGCCAGAGGGTGTGGTTGCACAGCTCGAACCCTTGGTCGACCAGGAAGCGCAACTTGGGAAACCGCCACGCACTCAGCTGACCGTCGATTCCCTTCTCGCCAAAAAAGGCGTGACCGACCTGCGCCGCCGGGAGCGCGCAGAAAAGTCCTCTGGGCTTCCAGTCAGGGTGCGCCTTGATGAAATCCAGAAGGATGCCGACCGCGCTGGTCGGGTCGATCACGAGTTTTCCGGCACGATCGAGATACCTGAACTGGCTCGGCGACGCGTCGTCAAAGGTGAACAACACCGGCGACTTACCGGCCGGAATGTCGATTTTTCGGTCGAGTAGCTCGGCCAGCGAGATCGGGACATAGCCGCGGTCGTACAGCTCTTTCAGCTCGCCGCGAAAGCGGTCGCGGGAAATCTTGTAGCTTCCATCCGCATCGACGACCTGGTGCCACTCGACGATCGGAATGCGTCCCAACTCGTTCGGCGTTCGCGGCGTGTGTCCAACCGCCGCCTGCCGGGTATTTGGACGAGCCGTGGCACTAGTGCGCGTCGCCGGCCGTATGAGTGCATGGGCCGGCAGCGCGAAAATTGCGGCCAGCGCCAGAGCGAATGCAACGGAAAGGCGTACGAGGCGTGTCGAACGTGGCGTGGGCTGCAGCCGAAATTCGCGGCTGCGAAACGCGGACGGACGCTGCGGTAGCGTGTTGAGCGTAGGTACTGGCGACATCGGTAGACCGGATCCTGGAGAAACAACGATGGACGTGAAAGATAACGATCCGGCACCCGACCCCAGTCACCGATCGCCGACGGCGTTGCCACCGGTCGAAGTCTCCGGTGCGCCGCATCACAGCGCCCCGCAAAACGGCGCAGATCAGCACGCCGTAGGGCCTGCGCGTTCGCTGTGGGCGTCGCTGCGTTTCCCGCGCCTCCGCCTTCCGAAATTCCGCATCCGTATTCCCGGACTCTCGCGCGTCAGTCGTACCAAGTGGGTTCTTGCGACGCTAGCGCTCGCGAGCGCGACGATCGCGATCTCAGGTTCGTGGTGGTACAGCTGCGGCTACGACGGATGCCCGACGGTCGCGCAGTTGCGCGCATGGCAGCCAACCGAAGGCGGCATGCTCCTCGACCGCACGGGCGCAATCATCGCTCCGCTGTCACCTGTGAAGCGTGTCAACGTCCCGCTCGCGCGCGTGCCGGCTCAGCTTCAGGCTGCGTTCATTGCCGTTGAAGATCGACGCTTTCGTACACATCACGGGATCGACTGGTACGGCGTTGCGCGTGCCGCTGTCAGCAATATTCGCGCGGGCGGTGTGCGCGAGGGCGCGAGCACGATCAGCATGCAACTCGCCCGCAATGTCTTTCTCAGTCATCGCGCGGCTGAACGTTCCTTTACGCGCAAGCTGCTCGAAATCCGCTACGCGACGCTCCTGGAATCAGCACTCACGAAAGACGAGATCCTCGAGCGTTATCTCAACGCGATCTACCTCGGCAACGGCGTCTACGGTGTGGAAGGCGCAAGTCGCGATCTTTTTGGCAAGAGTGTGAAGTCGGTAACGCTTGCCGAAGGTGCACTGCTCGCGGGTTTGCCGAAAGCACCGAGTGGGTATTCACCGCGTCGCGATCCTGCGCGTGCAACGGCGCGGCGTGATGTCGTGCTGTCGGTTCTCGAGCGCGAAAACGTTGCAACGCCGGCCGCCATCGCGACAGCGCGCGCAACGCCGATCGTGGTGTCGTCTGCCGAGTGGGAGCCGCGCGTGATCGATTCGTGGGCGGTTGAAGTAGTGCGTGGCACGCTCGACTCACTGCGCAAGATCGGCGTGATTCCATCGACGTTGAATGACGGGCAGTTGCGTGTGCGCAGCAGCTTCGATCGCCGCGCACAGGCGGCAGCCGAGCGTGCGGTGGCCGGTGGCGCTGCGCAGGTGGACGCCGAACGGTGGGAGGGGAGTGGTCGCACGCAGGGTGCGTTGGTCGCGATGGATCCGTCCACCGGTGCCATCATCGCGCTCGTTGGTGGTCGGCGTGTTGAGCGGCGCGGATTCAATCGCGCGCTTCGTGCGCATCGTCAGCCTGGATCGGCGTTCAAGCCTTTTGTGTATGCAACCGCGTTGATGCGTGGCTTTACGTCAGCAACGATGGTCGACGACGAGCCGGTCGAAATCGAGATCGGACGCGACAACACGTGGACGCCAGCCAACTTCGACAACGAGTACGCCGGTTCAATCACCATGCAGGATGCGCTCGCGCGTTCGTCGAATGCCGCGACGGTGCGTATCAGTCGTGACGTCGGCATTGAGCGCGTAGCCGCACTGGCGCATGCGCAGGGGATCGTGAGCGATCTGCCGCTTGTGCCGGCGCTTGCGCTCGGCGCCGGCGCTGTCACGCCAATAGAACTCACCGCCGCGTACGCACCATTCGGGAACGGCGGCAAGCGGATTACGCCATTCGCGGTTGAACGAATCGAGGATGTCTTTGGTCGCGTGCTCTGGCAGCGTCAGGCCGCGAGTAGCTCGCAGGTGCTCGAGCCAACCGACGCATTTCTTGTCACGTCACTACTGCGCGGTGTTGTCGACGATGGTACCGGCCGCGGGGTGCGATCGGCAGGCATTCGTGGACCGGTTGCAGGGAAGACCGGCACGACGAACGATGGGGCTGACGTCTGGTTCGTTGGTTACACGCCAACGCTGGTCGCATCCGTGTGGTTTGGTGCCGATGAGCCGCAACCACTCGGCGGCAACGCAACCGGCGGACGACTCGCCGCGCCGGTGTGGGCGCGCTTCATCAAGGAAGGGTGGCACTCGCCCGAGCGCGACAGTGCTTGGCGCCCACCCGTGGGCGTTGAGTCGCGACAGATCGATCTCGCGTCAGGTAAACTCGCCGCTGATTACTGCGGTGAATCGCGTCGTGCATGGTTCCGCACTGGCACAGCGCCGAAAGAAACATGCGATGGCGAAAGCGGATTCCGCATCGCGCTGCGCGAACTCGGCGACCTCGTCGACGGCGACAACGATGATGCACGCCCGCCACGGCCGATGCCACCTGAGCGTCCATCACGCCCTACTAACGCGCGCGTCAACGTCGGCGATCACGATTTCACGTCTGCTGTCGGCTCCATACTTGGAGCAATCGCACACAAGAGCGGCGGACGCGAGATCACGCACAAAATCATGGACGAACTTCGGCGCGCGAAGGCGCGTAGCGATCGAGCACAGCGGCGCGCGGAAGAGCAGGCGCGGAAACAGCAGCTCGCGATGCAGCGGCAAAGGCAGACGTACTAACGGTGCAACTGCTTCTCTCGCGGAGGCGCGGAGCCGCGGAGAACGACAGCTGCCGTACACGGAAAACTGCAGGACTCAAAAATGAAAACTGCAGGAGAACCGCAACAACAAAGCAAGTTATTTGCTCTTCTCCTGCAGTTTTCGAGTTGTTCTCGTGCTGTTTTCCGTGTAAGGCAGTTGTTGTTGCAGTTCTCGCTGTTGACTCCGCGTTCTCCGCGCGAAAACGCGGTTGCAATTCAGCGCTACAACAGTCCCAGCCACTCCTTCTCCCGCCCACCGTACCCTGGGAAGATTTTGTCGAGTTGCTTCGCGCCCAAGTGCTTCGACGCCACTTCGCCGAACACGCTACGGAAGTCGGTGGTGAGTGCGAGGTCGCGTCCTTCGTTGAGCTGTTCAGGAGCGAGCCCAGGCCAACGTCCGTGCACTTTCTGTTTACCCTTGAGCGAACCGCCGATCACGAACATCGCGCCGGCGTGACCGTGGTCCGTGCCGCCGGTGCCGTTTTGACGAACAGTGCGACCGAACTCGGACATCGTGAGGATTACGACATCGTCCATGCGATCGCCAAGGTCGGTGACTAGCGCGGCAATGCTCGACGAGAAATCGGTAAGCCGACCCGCGAGCTGACCCTGTGCGCCGCCCTGATTCACGTGCGTGTCCCAGCCGCCAACGTCGGCAAATGCCACTTCGAGTCCGACATCTGACTTGATCAGCTGCGCGATTTGCAACAGGTGCTGGCCGAATGGTGAGCGCGGATACTCGACGCCTGCAGCGGCTTTGTACTGCTGCGGATTGGCGGCGCGCAAAACTTTGAGTGCCTCAAACATCTCCGACCCACTGCCGTGGACGAGATCGGAATTCCCGGTGCGATATAACGCCTCGATCCGCTTTTCGGCGTCACCACCATTCGTACGAATCGAAAACTCATCGATCGAATTCATCGACACCGTCGGTGAGGCGCCTTCGAGAATGCGCGGCGTCTGCGCCGACATCGCGACGGCGCGGAACGGAACGTCGGCGTTAGGCGCGCACTGTTGGCAGGTGCCACGCGTCGCGAGATACCGATTGAGCCAACCGTCGGTCGTTCCTTTCCGGTCCGGCGTGCCCGTCTCCATGTAGTCCTGCGCGTCAAAGTGCGAGCGCGTGGAACTTGGACTGCCGACGGCGTGGATGGGCACGAGCATGCCGCGATCCCAGAGCGGCTTGAATGGCGACAGTGCAGGGTGCAAGCCGAAGTAGCCATCGAGATCGATCGCCCCCGCGCGGCCGATGCCATTTGTGGGCGCCGCGATCGCAAGCTGTGGGCGCGCCTGGTAGTACGCCGTGTCGCCAAACGGCACGACGACGTTCAGCGCATCGGCAGCACCGCGCTGAAAGAGCACGATCAGTGTTTTGCCGCGGGCCATCGTGGGCAGTTCAGCCGCGAACGCGGTGCGACGCAGAAAGCTGGGTGACAATCCAAGCGTCACCAGCGACAGCGCGCCCGATTTGAGAAAGATGCGGCGGTTCATAGTCATCTCCGTGTGTCGCGCTTAGCGCCGCTGAAATTCGGGAGCGCCGAGTGCCAGCCCGACGATCTGTGTGAAGCCTGTCATCGGTGGCAGGTTTCCGATCGACTGCGTGAGCGTTGCACCGCGCGTCGGTTTGATCGATTCACGTCCCGCGGTTTTCTGCTGTTGCTCAATCGGGCGACGTGCTTCACGCGCTGCGGCGGTCGGGTTTTTGCGATCGCCCGTCGCGTTGTTGCTCATGCTGCCTACGCCGACATCCATGATCCCCGTCATCGAATCGCCAACGCTGTCGGCTTTCATCGCGTCGGCGGCGCGCTTCGATTGGAGAAATGGATTCGTGCCTGTGAGCAGCACCTGCCGTGTGTCATTCGAGGCCGCGCCACCAAACAGCGCCTGAATGACGCCATCCACCTGCTGCTCGCGCGACAGCGATGCCAACTGCGTCGTTGCAGGCCAGTCGGCCAGCCTCACATTTGGCACACGACCCGATGCCGCCGCAAGGCCGAAGTTGATGCGATTCAGAATGGAACCGGTGTTCATCCACGCGTCGCCCGTTTCTGGATAGCCATTGGGCGCCTGATGACCAAAAATCGGTTCGCCAAGACGACTCACCAGCTGCGCGGAACGCGGCGTCGAATCGGGCATTGCACCCATCGCACGCAGCGTGCTCGCGACGAGTTCAAAGGGCGACTTCACTTTTGCCCGGTATGCGCTCGACGCAAAAAACTCTTCGCTGGTCACGATAGTCCGCAGCGTTTCGCGAATGTCGCCATCGGTGCGACGGAACGTTGCGGCGGCACGCGCGACCAGTGCCGCCGACGGGGTGTCACTCACAAAACGACGCGCAAGTTTCGTCGCGATGTACGTTGCCGTTGCTGGACTCTTCGCGACCAGGTCGAGCACGTCTTCGCCCTCTTCCTGTCCGCGCCCCGCGGGAAATTCCTTGCCGAGGATCTTCTTGGCGCCGGCATCGTGCTGTTCGGGGCGGAACATGAAATCACCACCGCTCGCGCCGCGCGAAATCGTCCAACCGGTGAGCGCGCGCGCGACTTCGGTCACGTCGTGCTGCGTGTAGCCACCGTCGACGCCGAGTGTGTGGAGCTCCATCAGTTCACGCGCGTAATTCTCGTTCAACCCGCGCCGACGATTCGCGCCGCCCGGAACGAGTTGTGCCAGTCGCTGTTGGGCCTGCGCGAGCGTCAACTTGCGCAGCTCAGCGAGTCGTTCCGGCGGGAGTTGCTCCATCCGCTTTTTCTGCGCCGCGGGCAACAAGCCACGATCCATCAATTCACCAACCGTCATGTTTGCAGCTGCCGCTCCAAGGCCGCCATTTCCCGCCGCGCCCGCGCCCGCGCCCGTTCCGCGACGTGCTGCCGCAGCCGGGCGCTGTACCGCCACGCGACGCATCGGCGTCAGCGTCGGCCGGCCGCTGTCGGCGACGCTCTGCCAGTTGTCGAGGTAGTAGAGCATCGCGGGACTCTTGGCGACAGCGCCCAACAGGTCGCGGAACTTGCCCAGCACATGCGGACGGATCGTGTTCGCGTCGTACTCCTGCAGGAAGTAGCGCGTGCGATCCTTACCGGCGAAGACGTTGAAGTGATTCTCCCAGAAGTCGACCATCACCTCATTGAGCTGACGCTCGGACATCACCGCTCTGGCGACGCGACTACTCGCGATCTCGCCCAGAAAGGCGTACGACTGTCGCCCCTGCTCGGCCAGCTTCATTGAATCCGCAGCGTTCACCATCCCGCCCGTCGCTCGCAGCTTGGCCAACGCGGCCCCCGGCGGCGGGTAGTCAGCGAGCAGCTGCTCTCCGGTCTTCCCAAGCGTCTTGAATGCGGTCACGAAGCTGTCGGTGGCGCCGTCGTTGATCCGCGTGGGCTCGAGCTGACGCGCAATCCAGGCGCCGACACCCATCGCACGGACCGCCGCCGCATCGCCCGGTCGCGCTCCAAAGGCCAGTCGATTGAGCACGTGATGGACCTGCTGGTCGGCAGTCTGCTCACGCGACGCGCCTTGCGCTGCCGACGGGAGTCGGCCCACTGACGGGTCCGACGCACCTTGACCGTGGCCTGCGCAGGCTGCCAACGCCAAGGCGCTCAACGCGCTGAAAGCCGCGGTGACAGTCGACGCGCCGGTGGTGCGCAAACGCGAAGTGGGAACAGGACAGACGACGAGTCGCATTTTAATACTCATGGCAAAGGGTCACGGCGTTGGACGCCCCGGGTTCGGCGGCGTTAACCGACGCCGGCGCAGATCACCCTCGCGTTGGCATTCCTCGATACGATTCTGGATGCGGTTCGAGCGGATTCGATCTGATGCGGACCTTGAGTCGTCGTGAGGACGTCGATTGCTTTCGCCATGGCTGAAAC
>JBKJTE010000220.1:0-4481 GCA_046590495.1 Gemmatimonas sp.
CGCCGAGGTAGGAGCCGGCGTTCACGGAGTTCGCGTGTTTGCCGATGGCGTCGAGCCAATTGCCGAAGCCGTGCTCACCGCGGAACGAACGCTGGAGCTCCGCTCGTACCGGGGTCATCGCGTCGACGTCCTGGTGCGCTTCGACCTTGTCGTTCGACGGCGCCGGCGTGGTCGCCTCGCCGAGTATGACGCTCGTGACGCCCTGGGTGACCATGCTCATGACCCGTCCGTCGCGCCACAACACCGCGTCCCACGAGTGGTTCTGGATGTCGATGAAGCCCGGGGCGACCACGTGCCCGTGCGCGTCCACGCGCTGGCGCGCCATGGCGTCGTGCAGCGCCCCGCGTGGCGTGATCGTCACGATGCGGTCACCGCGGATGCCGACGTCGCCGTACATCCAGGGGTTGCCGGTGCCATCCACGAGGCGACCGTTCTCGATCACCACGTCGTAGGGGCCAGCGGTCGGTGCGGGCGCCGTGCTGGCTGCGCGCGTGCAGCCGGCGAGGAATGCGGTGGCGAACGCGACGTGCAGAACGCGGCGTGCAGCCGGGGCAACGCGAAGAGGCTGGGGCATGGCCGTGGTGGAGGCTGGAGCTGTGGCGGGGGAAAGCGGCGCGGGCGGGAATGTACGCTCCGCAGCGCGCCTCAGTCAGCACTCGACGCGACCAGAATTCATGAGAAACCGGATCCCGATGGCGCTCGCGCGAACTTGACACATCGCTTGAGTGACCCGTATGCTCGCGGTGCGGTCCTCATGTTAGTGGGGCCCGCGATCGCACGCCTCGGCATCACTCCCCAGTGCGGATCGCGGACCTCGCTCGTTTCAGGCGCCACCCGGGCGCCCGCAGGCAGTGCTCCCTCCAGGAGTCCCCCCCATGCTTGATGCTCAGTCTCGTGCCGCTGGGATGTTCGCACGCCACACGCGGTTGGTGGCAGCGGCCCTCCTGATCGGCAGCGCCGTCGCCGGCGCACAGACGCCCACCGCCTCCATTACCGGACGCGTGATCGGCGAGAACGGCCAGCCCATCGATGGAGCGCAGGTGCGTCTCGTCAACACGACGCTCGGCGCGCTCACGGGCGACAACGGCCGGTATACCCTCGGCAATTTGCCGGTCGGGCAATACCGCATTCGGGCCCAGATGCTGGGCAACCGTCCCATCGAGCGCGCGGTCACGCTCGTCGCTGGCCAGATCCTCACTGAGGATTTCACCCTGCGCAAGCAGGTCCTCGAGCTCGACGCCGTCGTCGTCACCGGCACTGCTGGTGCTGCTCGCCAGCGCGAAGTGGGCAACTCGGTCGCCCAGATCGACATGGCCAAGGTGCAGGAGCCTCCGCAGAACGTGGGTCAGCTGCTTCAGGGACGTGCGCCCGGCATGACGGTCATGACCAGCTCCGCGGGTTCCGGCTCGGGCTCGATGATCCGCCTCCGCGGCAACGTGAGCGTCGCGATGAGCAATCAGCCGCTCATCTATGTGGATGGGGTGCGGCTGCGCAGCGATGGGTACGCGAAGAACATTCCTCCCACGGGATCGAATCTCCGCGGCGGCAATGACATCGCGAGCCCGCTGAACGACATCAATCCCAACGACATCGAGCGCATCGAGATCATCAAGGGCGCCGCGGCCGCCACACTGTACGGCACCGAAGCGGCGGCAGGCGTGATCCAGATCTTTACCAAGAGCGGCCACGCCGGGAAGCCGCAGTGGAGCATGCAGCTCGACGGCGGCTTCGCGCACGCACTGAAATTCGGGCCAGCGCCCGAGACGGCCCCGCTCGGCGATTCCATCCCGAAGCTGTATCGCGACAGCTTCCCCGAGCGATTCGCCGGACTGCCCACGCGCGGCGTGTCGCGCGCAGGTGGATCGTCGAGCTACCTCTTCATCGATCCATGGCTTCGCAACGGCCAGCAGCGTCGCGTGTCGCTTTCGGTTGCCGGCGGCGGAGACGCGCTGCGCTATTTCGTATCCGGTACCGGCACCAATGAAGACGGCGTGCTGCCCAATGATAACGAGCAGAAGAAGGTCGTTCGCGGAAACTTCGCGTTCACGCCGATCAACAATCTGCTGTTCAGCTGGAACACCTCGTATACCAAGGACGCCATCTCGAACACCGCGGCGGGCAACAACGCGCAAGGGCTCACGCTCAATGCCTTCCGCCGCGACCGCAACTACAAGTCGGACGATCGGCCGGAGATCGTGAGCCAGTTGCTCAACCAGGAGATCACGAGCGGCATCGATCACGTGATCACCGGCGGCACGCTGAACTGGAGTCCGACGGCCAACCTCGTCAACCGGTTCACGGTGGGGTACGACCGGGCGCAAATCGTCAACCGCAACTATCGCCCGTTCGGGTTCATCTCCGCGCCAGCGGGCATCTTGTCGAACAGCGAGAACAGCTACCAGAACCTGACGTTCGACTATGCGGGCAGCTATGCGCTCGCTATCGCTGCCGGACTTCGCAACACGCTGTCGTGGGGCGGCCAGTCGGTGACCACCGAGTCGCGCTCCACCGCCGCATACGGTGAGAACTTCCCCGGACCGGGCCTGGCTACCGTGTCCAGCGCCGGTACCACCCTGGGCTTCGAGGACCGGCAGCGCGTCGTGAACGCCGGCGTGTTCGGCCAGACGATCTTCGACCTGAAGAACCGTTACTTCTTCACCCTCGGCGCGCGCGTGGACGGCAACAGCGCGTTCGGCAAGAACTTTGGTCTCCAGACGTACCCCAAGGCCAGCGTGTCATGGGTAGCGTCGGAAGAGAAGTTCTGGCCGTCATTCATTCCCGAGATGAAGCTGCGCGCCGCGATCGGACAATCGGGCCGCGCGCCTGGCGCATTCGATGCCATCAGGACGTGGGAAAATCCCCCAGCTGGCTACGGTGGGCAGCCGGCGTTCTTCCCCCGCAGCGTTGGCGACTCCACGCTCGGACCGGAGCGCACCACGGAGCTCGAGGTCGGATTCGACGGTACGCTGTTCACCGACCGGATCAGCACCTCGTTCACGTACTACAACCGCAAGATCAAGGACGCGCTGTTCAACCGCCTCCAGGTCCCGTCACTCGGGTTTCTGCGCTCGCAGCTCGCCAATATCGGGGAGATGGGAAGCGATGGAATCGAGTCCTCGATCAACATCACCGCATTCCGACGCAATGAGCTGGAGTGGACGGTGGGCGGCTCGTACTACACCAACAACAGCAACGTCATCACGCTTGGCGGTGCACCGTCGTTCAGCCTCGGCAACTTCGGGCGGATCGTGGAAGGACGGTCCATCCCGGTCATTCAAACGGACTTCTGTATCGAGAATCCGGACGCCAGGGTACCGGCAACAGGTCCAAAGGTCCTCTCCCTGAACGCCGCCAATCCGAACGCCTGCATCTACGGCCCGAATCTGCCGCCGCGCACGTGGGGTTTGAACACGACGATGACGCTGCCGCGTGGCATCCGCTTCAGTGCCCGCGGCGAGCACATGGGCGGACACTACATGTACGACGGCGCTGCGTTCAACGCGGTGACGCGCTCCGTGCGCTGGCCCGGCTGCTACGATTTCTACACGCTCCAGGAAACAGGTCGCGCGGCCGACGCGACGGCGCTTCAGACGGCGCGCTGCACCGTGGCGCAGACCCGCGCCGACTACTTCATCTATCCGGCGGACTTCTTCAAGCTGCGCGACGTATCCCTCGCGATTCCCGTACCGTCGCGGCTCATGCGCGGCGCGACGTCCGCATTCTTCACGCTGTCGGGCCACAACATCTGGAAGAAGGTGAACAAGGACTTCCCGGTGTTCGATCCCGAAACGGGCAACAACGATGGATTCGATTCCCAGGTGCGCTCCATTCTCGAGCAAGTGCCGCCGCCCGCCACCTACACGGCGTCGCTGCGCCTCACGTTCTGAGCCGACCAATGACTCCACACTCACACACAGCAACCCAGAGACGCACCATGATGACTCTCCGACGCCCTCGGATCGTCCTCGCTGCGATCGCCTTGCTCGTCGGCGCTGCGGCATGTGATACCAAGGTCACAAACCCCGGCCGGTTCGAGGACACGTTCCTCAACGAGCGCGGCGCAGCGGTGGCAATGGTGAACGGCGCGGGCCGCGCGCTGTCCGCCGGCCTCAACTACCTGTCCTACACCGGCGCGGCGGTAACGCGGGAAATTCATCCCGCGGGATCCACGGGCAGCTTCGGCATCAGCGCGCGCTGGCAGAACGGCGATCTCGGCGCTGACGACGCGGACCTGAACGATCACTGGGCGGAGTCGCAGCGTGCGCGCTTCATTGCCGAGGAAGCCATTCGGCGCATCGAAGCAGCAAAGGCGCCCGCCGCGAATGATCCGGTGATCACGCCCACGACGTACTACAACACGCTCCAGCTCGCCTACGTCTACGCCGGCTACGCCAACCGCGTGCTTGGCGACAACATGTGCGCCGGCACCATCGACGGCGGACCGGAAGTCGCCACCACGGTGTTCCTCACCCGCGCCGAGA
>JBKJTE010000306.1:0-9336 GCA_046590495.1 Gemmatimonas sp.
TGACGGATAACTGCAACTGACTTGGAACTGCCGATTGCGCGGATTTGGCGGATTCAGCGGATCAACTGCAAGCCAAGCCACTCCGATTGCAGTTGCAGTTTTTGTCCCTTTCCATCGGAAGCTCCCAGATGTCGCAGTTCATCCGTGTTGATCCGCCGAATCCGCCCAATCGGCAGTTCCAAGTCAGTTGCTTTCTCGGCTGTTATCCGCAACCATCCCCTCTGCTCGTCCGTCATTTGAGCGCCGAGTACACGAGCGTCTTGAAGATCTCGCCCGTGCGCGCAGTCGAGCCGTAGATGTTTGTGTACATCAGCGCGACGAGACGTTCTTTGGGATCGGCCCAATATGTAGTCGCGAATGCGCCGCCCCACGAGAATGAGCCGATTGTTGCAGGGCTCGCGTAGTCGTTCTGCGCTGTTTCGAGCGCGAAGCCAAGGCCGAAGGCCGGCTGCAGCGTGCCGATCTGATTGGTGAGCATCATCTCCACCGTCTTACGACTGAGTAGACGCACGCCATCGAGTTCACCGCCGTTCAGGAACAGCTGCAAAAAACGCGCGTAATCGCCGATTGGGCCCGAGAGTCCTGCTCCTCCCGAGAAGTACTTGATGCCGCGATTCGGATAGTCCGGATCCATTCCACCGTCGACAGTGTGTGACGCCGTGAGTTTGGCGTCTTTTTCCTGATGTAACGCAACGAGCCGTGAATGCCGGTCGGCGGGTAACGCAAACCACGTGTCGTTCATCTTCAGTGGAACGAAGATGCGCGTGCGGAAGAATTGATCGAGCGACATGCCTGACAGCACTTCAACAAGGCGACCGAGCACGTCGACGCTCAGACCATATGTGAACCGCTCGCCCGGTTCGTGCTTGAGTGGCAATGTTGCCAGGATGCGCATCTTGTCGGCGAGCACGGCGCCATCGGTGCCGATTCCCGATGGCACGCCGGCCTTGGCGTAGATTGCGCGAAACTCCTCGCTGCCGATCGACGGATAATCGAGTCCTGATGTGTGCGTGAACAGCTGACGGATTGTGATGCGACGCTGGGTTGGCTTCGCGTCGTAGCTTGAGTCGGCAGCATTGAACTTGGTCAGCACTTTCATCTGCTTGAATTCAGGCAGATAGTTGGCGACTGGATCGTCGAGCTGAAAGCGTCCCTGCTCCCAGAGCATCATCGCGGCGAGCGACGTGATCGCTTTTGTCTGCGACGCCATGCGAAAAATGTCGTCACGTTGCAGCGGTGCCTTCGTGCCGAGGTCGCGCACACCGAACGCTTTGTGATACGCGACTTTCCCGTCGCGCACGAGCAGCACCACTGCGCCGGGTATGCGCTGATCGGTGACCAACTTCTGCACCGTTGAGTCGAGGCGCGCGAGACGATTGGCGTCGAAGGCCGCGCCGTTTGACGCACTCTGTGAATGCGCGATTGATGAAAATGCGACTGATGACAGGGCACACGTTATCGTCGCCGCTACAACGAGCGGACGAGACAGCAATTGCGTGGCAGGGCGCAGCGCGGAACGCAGCAGTGGCATGGCGATGGCGGTAAGGGGTGGGCGGAAACACCGCCGAATCTACTGCACCCGCGCTCGCTTCGTCGCCCCGGCGTAGTCCGCCAGTCTCGCCCTGTGCTTGGTAGTGCTTCGTCCTAGTGCGTCGGTTCGCGGCGAGCCGGCACCGCCAGCACGGCACACTGCGCGGTGCGCAGCACACGCGTTGCAACCGACCCGACCACCAGCCGTTCGATCAGACCATGTCGCTGCGCGCCGACTGCGATCAGGTCGACGTTCGCCTGGTGCGCAAACGAGAGCAGCGCCTGAGCCGCGTCACCCCGCACCGTTACGGTTTCGAGCAGCACCGTTGCGGGCGCAATGATTTGCGCCCGCACTTGGTCGAAGAGCGGCGGCAGTGTGCGTCCGTATTCCGCGTCCCACGCCTGCCAGTCCGGCGAGGGATGTTCGAAGCTCGGACGTACGTGTACCAGTGTCATCCGCCCCGTCGGCCCAACCAACGCCAGGGCGAGTCGTGCCGCGACAATGCTCGCCTCGCTGAAATCCAGGCCGACCAGCGCGTGATGCGGGCGTGACGGGAAGTGTGCGCCGACGGCGAGCACCGGCACCGTCGATTCGCGCAGCGTCGCGAGTGTGGTTTCTGTGCCGAAGAGTCGATCGAGAGGATTGTGTCGACCGATTCCCATTACGAGCATCGACGCGCCACGACGCGCTGCTTCGGTTGCCAGCACGCGGGGAGGATTGCCGAGCAGGACGTCGGCCGGCCATGAGCGTCGTTCGGCGGCCGCAATGGACACGACGCGTCGCACGTCTTCGAGCATGCCGTGGCGCCGCAGTTCGTCGAGCTCCATCGGTGCAGGCAAGACGTCCATTCCGGCAGCGACTCCGGGTGTCGGCGGGCAGACGCCCAGCACTTCGATGGGTCCACCCAGTTGTGATGACGCACACCATGCCGCGCTGAAGAGCGATTCGTGCGAAGTGGGTGCGCCATCACAGGCCACGACCACAGGGCCGTTGTGCAGCGAGACGTCCTGAGACGCGAGTGTGAACTGCTGGTTGAGTAGAGTCGACATCGAACGATCCTCCGAGGCAGGCGCGCGCCGGGATTCCGACCGTACGCGATACCTTGAGTTTCGCGCAGCATCAGTTCGCGCTCTATCGGGGAGACGGCTGTTGCACGTCAGGGAAAGGCGGACGACCGTGACGAGAAGCCGCCCTGTTTACAACGCCCAGCGCATCCCACGCGCTACCGCATCGAAGAGTCGGTGTGACACCGTGCGTTTCGACCAGTCCAGCGACGTGATCTCCGCGCTCTCCTTGAGGTCATTGAGGAATGCCGCTTCGAGCGCCGCGGCACAGTGGTCGTCAAACATGAGCAGGTTGCATTCCGCGTTGAGCCAGAGGGAGCGAAAGTCGAGATTGCTCGATCCGACCACGCTTGCGTAGCCATCGACCACGACCGTTTTGGAGTGGAGCGTGGCCGACTGATACTCGAACAGTCGCACGCCGCTGGCGAGCAGCGTCGAGTACGCACCATGTGCCGCGTGTCTCGCCAGTGGTACGTCCGCCTTGGGGCCTGGAAGCAACAAGCGGACGTCCACCCCGCTGCGTGCGGCGCGCACGAGAAGTCGCAGGGCGCGCGTTGGTGGCGCAAAGTACGGCGTCGTGATCCACAGTCGTTTGCGCGCACCGACCACGACGGCCGCCATGATCGCCATCATCTCGCGCTGTCCGCGTCCCGGACGTGAATCGAGCACGAGTATGGCGCGGGCGGCATCGAGGGCCAGTTGGGCGGCGTTCTTTTCGAGACGCTTTACGCGACGTCCGCGCTTTCTGTCGTGACGCTGCCCCATGCGCCGTTTGACACGCGCGCGTAATGCTCGCGCACCCAGCGCACGCATGCTTACCAGCGGCGGCACCACGATTCCGTCACTCCACGATACGTATTCGAGTCCGGGGAGCTGTGGTCCTTTTGCGCGATCCCACCCTTCGGCGAAGACCGCAGCCAACTCCTGTGCAACCGCACCCTCGATGCGCATGAACGTGTCGCGCCACGCACCCGACGTGTGAGCGCGAATGGATGAGCCGTACTCTTCGCCGATGTTCATGCCGCCGGTGAATGCGGTGACGCGATCGATGACGATGATCTTGCGATGGTCGCGACGGAGCGCTTCGAATGGCATGTGCCAGATGCGATGAAAGCGACGGACCACGACGCCTTCACGCTCGAGCGTTTCCCAGAATGATTCGTGTGTGGCGGAAGAGCCGATCGCATCGGCGAGCACACACACGCTGACACCGCGCTTGGCAGCCGCAATCAGCGCGGCCTGCACCTGCTTCCCGATGCGATCGTCGCGCAGGATGTACGTCTCGAGCAGGATCTCTTCGCGTGCGGTCGCGAGATCCCGCAGTACGGCCTCGAACGCCTGCGCACCGTCGACAAGCAGCGAGATGGGCGGAGCGGGATGAAATACGCCGCAGTCGATGTGCTGTACCAGCTCCTTGAACCCGGGGTCCCGAACGCCGTCGACGAGGCTACCGGCCAGTACCCACGAGCGATAGCGGCGCAACTCACTTGGTCCTGGTTCAGCTGCCATCTTGGGGCATGAGCATCATCATCCGGTTACTCGTCAATGCGGTCGCACTCTGGTGCGCCGCGCACTTCATCGATGGGATCAGCTACAGCGGAAGCTGGCCGGGGCTCGTCCTTCTGTCACTGGTGTTTGTCATTGTAAACGCCTTCATCAGCACTCTTGCGGCGTAAGTCATCTTATGACTTATTCATCGCACCATTATGACCAGACCTGTCCGGCGCCTCCCGCCGTCGATCTCGCCGCTTAGACGTTCGACGCTGCCAAACGACCTCGCCGACCGGATCAAACTCATGATCCAGCGCGACGGCTACGCGGCCAACGACCGCCTGCCCTCCATCGCGGCCCTCGCCCGCAACTTCGAGGTGGGCGCGCCCACGGTCCGCGAGGCGCTCAAACGGCTCGAAATGGCCGGCACCGTCAGCATTCGCCATGGCTCGGGTGTGTACGTCGGACGGGAAGACGACTCGTTCCTGATGACCAACCCGGTCTACAGCGGCGCGCCCACCAAGAAGGTGCTGCTCGATCTGATCGAAGCGCGGACGGCCATCGAAGTGCCAACGGCAGGGCTCGCGGCCATCAACGCCACTGATACGCAACTCGATGAAATGGAGCGTCTGCTTGAACATGCAGAAGCGAATCTCCACAACGACGATGCGCTCAATCGCACCAACATGGCCTTTCATCGCGCCATCGCCATCGCATCGGGAAATATCGTTTCGCGCCAACTGCTCGACGTGCTGACCAATCTCTTCGTACACGAACAGCGCGCGATTCTCGACATCCAGAATCAACCCATCAACGATCACGAACAACACGTCGACATCCATCGCGCACTCGTTGCACGCGACGATCTGGTCGCACGCCAACGCATGCGCGAGCATCTCGAAAAAGTCCGCGCCGACCTCGAACGCTGGGATCCTGATACTCACCCAATCCACTCATGACCAATCCCTTCGATCTCACCGGTCGCGTCGCCATCGTCACGGGCGGCTACGGAGTACTCGGCGGCAGCATGGCGGGCGCGCTCGCCGCGGCAGGCGCGCGCGTCGCGATTCTCGGACGACGCGCTGAACAGGCGAACGCGATGGTCGAAGCCCTCCGCGCGAACGGCAGTGATGCAATCGCGCTCATCGCCGATGTCGTCGACGCAGCCGCGCTGCACGCTGCACGCTCGGCCGTGCTCGAGACGTGGGGACGCATCGACATTCTGCTCAACACGGCGGGCGGTAACGTACAACGCGCGCGTACTGACAACGTTACGCCGTTCGCGATGCCGATGGATGCATTCGACGAAGTGCTGCGACTGAATCTGCACGGCACCGTGCTGCCTTCGCTGATCTTCGGCGAAGCAATGGCCACACAAAAGAAAGGATCGATCGTCAACATTTCCTCAATGGCGTCGACACAGGCGTTGAGCGGTGTGATGGGCTACTCGGCCGCCAAGGCCGCCGTCGAGAATTTCACCAAGTGGCTTGCGGTCGATCTCGCAAAAAAGTGCGGCGATGGGCTGCGCGTCAACGCGATCTCGCCTGGCTTCTTTGTCTCGACACAGAATCGCGTCGTGATGATGAACGAAGACGGCACGTACACGGCCCGCGCGCAGTCAGTGATTGCCAAGACACCGATGGGACGCTTTGGTAGTCACTCAGAGTTGAACGGCGCGCTCGTCTATCTGTGCAGCGATGCCGCGTCGTTTGTTACTGGAACCGTACTACCGGTTGACGGCGGTTTCAGCGCGTACAGCGGAGTCTGAACGATGCCGACGAAATTGGAACTTGGGCTCTACCGCAGTACTACGGAATCGTCGCGATCAAACACAATGTCGAGATGGCTGGTGGGGCACTGATGCAGATGACCTTTCGGTGGTATGGGCCGCACGACAAGGTGCCCTTGGCGCACATCCGTCAGATTCCTGGCGTGCGCGGCATCGTCAGTGCGGTGTACGACGTACCTGTTGGTGACGCCTGGCCCGCCGAGCATCTCGAGCGACTCGGTGCGCAGATCGCCGACGCCGGCCTCGAGCTGGCGGTGATCGAAAGCATCCCGGTGCACGAGAACATCAAGCTCGGTGCGGCAGATCGGGATCGCTACATCGATGCGTACTGCGAAAGCGTGACGCGCGCCGGTGCGGTCGGTGTACCGGTGGTGTGCTACAACTTCATGCCAATCTTCGATTGGACGCGCACCGATCTCGCGTTTGTACTGCCCGACGGTTCGACAACGCTCACCTACGACCAGGACGCGCTGGCGCGCATCGACCTGTCGCAGGGCACGGGTGAATTGCCGGGGTGGAGCACGGCCTATGATGCCGAATCGCTCCAGCGGTTGCTCGCGAAGTGGAAGGCGGTCGATGCAGAACAGCTATGGGAGCATCTCGCGTATTTCCTGGAGCGCGTCGTTCCGGTTGCATCAGCGGCGAATGTGAAAATGGCGATGCACCCGGACGATCCACCCTGGCCGATCTTCGGACTGCCGCGAATCATCACCGACGCGCCGGCGCTGCGACGCTTGCTCTCGCTGGTCGACCAACCGGCGAACGGACTCACCTTCTGCACCGGATCGCTCGGTTCGAGCGCGGCGAACGACTTGCCGTCGATGGTGAACGAATTCGCGGCGATGGGACGCATTCACTTCATGCACTGCCGCAACGTGCGGCGCACCAGTGCGCAGTCCTTCCGCGAAGTCGCGCATCCGAGCGCGTTCGGGGACGTCGACATGCGCGGGGTGCTCGCCGCGTTGCGCGCCCACAACTATGTCGGGCCGATGCGCCCCGATCACGGGCGCATGATTTGGGGAGAACAGGGCCGTGCGGGCTACGGACTCCACGACCGCGCACTCGGCGCGATGTACCTGCAGGGCCTTTGGGAGGGACTCTCCGAATGACGCCAGTATCGCCATAACTCCAGAGTGAGGCGCTAGGCGAGTACCTCAACCAGCGGGACGCGCAAACCAGGAAGCACGTTCTCACCGTCGAAGGCGTCCTGCTCGGTGAGGCTGGACTCGGAGCCATCGGGCCGGTGGACGCACCCGGTGCGACGCTCCGGGTCCAGCACCCAAACAAGACGGGAGCCGGACGCGAGCCAATCGAGCACCTTCTCGCGTACCTCGCCTTTGCGATCGTCCGGCGAAAGAACCTCGACTACGAGTTCGGGCGCGAGTTCGGCGAAGCCCCGCAACGTTCGCCCAGCGATCTGGGCGTTGCTGACGTACGCGACATCCGGCGCTCGCACGGTGTCGGGCCCCCGCCGCAGCGTGAAGCCGGTTTCGGCCGTCAGCACGACCCCACACTTTGCCAGCGTCACGTGCTGGCTGATGGCCACCAGTAGGCGCGCGGCCGCAAGCCCATGGGGAAATCCTGCGGGCTCCCTCACGATCAGTCGCCCGTTCACCAACTCCGTCCGCTTGTTCGGGATCGGGTTGTGCAGCAACTGCTCCGCCGTCATCAGTGTCTCGGTCGACATTGGACTCTTCCGCGTGGAATGTGTCATGCGCTCAACCTGCGCCGTCGCGTCAACGCGCCGTCATCGGCGTGCGGGACTTCGATACCGGCTGCGTTCTTTCAACCTGCGTACACCGCACGCCAATCGATCGGAGCCACTGCACGATACGCTCGGCTCGGCCGCCGAGTCCAGCGCAGGCGGCCGGCGGGAAGAGAAACTGCGTGGCAAAAATCGTTCGTGCCGAGCGCATGCTTCTGATACCCCTCGCGACGTTTCGGTGACGGACTTCGGCCTACCGTGCGTTACCCTCGGCGCATGTTCGCCCCTTGCGCACACGCCATCGCCGAGCCGACCGTATGGTCATGCCACACACGTATACGCACGTACGTTCGCAGCCGCACCCCGATCGGACCGTGTGGACCGTGGCCGATCTCGAGCGACTGCCCGACGACGGCAACCGGTACGAGATACTGCACGGCGAGCTGCTGGTAAGCGCGCTGCCGTCCAATCGGCATCAGGGATTGGCATGGCGTCTTGCAATGCGGCTCGGCAACTGGTGCCACGAACACACGGGCTGGGCGCTGCGCACCCCCGGCGGCGTGTACATCAGCGAGACTACTTGGCTCGAGCCGGACATCGCGGTCTATCCGTCCCCTGAATACCTCGAGCTGCCTTGGCAGCAGATGCCGCCGCCGTTGCTGGTGGTCGAGGTCCTTAGCCGCTCCACGCGGAAGCGCGACCGCCACCGCAAGCGCCCAGCGTATCTCGCACATGGAGTGAACGAGGTGTGGCTCGTCGACAAGCGGGCGCGCGCCATCGAGCGATGGACCGCGGAGTCGGAATTTCCGACGACGTATGCCGGCTCGGTCAGCTGGTCGCCGGAGCCAAAACATCCGGCGCTCGTGATTACGCCGGAGGCGCTATTCGGGCCGTTGCCGCCGACGCGTCCAGAGACGCGCTGACGTTGCAACGCATGTTTGCTGCCGGGTGACGCAGAAAGGGCCCCGCGCCGCGCGGGGCCCTTCGTTCACTACCAGCCCGGGTTCTGCTTCAGCGCCGGGTTGGTCAGCAGATCACTCTCCGGTATCGGATAGAGATACATCTTCTGCTCCCACTTCCGTGGTATGTCATTGCGCCAGATGATCTCACCTGACGTGCCGTTCGCCAGTTTGAAGTCGGCACCGGTGACCGCGAGGAAGGTGATACCGGCCGGTCGGGTCGCCGGGCTGACCGTGAACAGGTACACGTCCGGCGTGCCGTTCTCGTCCAGATCGATGTTCTGGTTGGCGGCAGCCACGTACATCCCCCGCCACTCCATCTCCATCAACGCACCTCGTGACCAGCGCACGATGTCGTAGAAGCGAAGCCCTTCCATCGCCAGCTCGATTCCGCGCTCACGCCGGATCTCGAGAATTACGGGGCTCGAGATATCGGGGAAGTAGACCGACTTGAGATACGGATCGACGGTGGTTGGCAGGCTGGTCAAGCCGCCAGTGATCCCGGCGCGTGCCCGCGTTGCCCCCACGGTCGCGGTCCAATCAGCCGCTGTCAGCTGGTTCAGCTCCGCCTTGGCCTCAGCGTAGTTGAGCAGCACCTCAGCGTATCGAAAGAGATGGACCGCATTGGTATTGAGTTGGCCACCATCCATCGCGACGTCGTCCACGCTCCACTTGATCGGATGGTAGCCGGTGTAGGTGTAGGTGAAGGCCGGCGGTCCGGCAATCTGCACTCCCGACTGAATACGCTTGTAGCCCGGAGTACGGATCGTTTGTGCGAGTCGAGGATCGCGCAGCTT
>JBKJTE010000386.1:0-6123 GCA_046590495.1 Gemmatimonas sp.
CGGAGTGGTGGCTTGCACCGTTCGGCGTCGGCGCGAGCGCACGGATTCATGAGCGCTATCGTGCGTTGGTGAACGCCGATACCGAGCCCACACTCCGTGTTCCGGGTGTCTCGCTCATCGGGCTGAATTCTGCGGCGGGCATGCTGCCGCAAGCGCTGACCTGGTATCCGCGCGATTGGCGCGTGAAAGGCGGCATCACCGACTCGCAGCTGCATCATGCGCGCACTCGGCTCGCCGAAAGTCCGCTTGACGATCTCCGCATCATCGTGGTCCATCACAACATCGTGCGCGGACGACTCTCAAACCGCTGGGGACTCTCACGCCCGCGACGCATGCTCGACGCGTTCGCCGGCATCGGCGCCGACGTGGTGTGTACCGGTCACGACCACGAGGAGCGCGTAGAAGTCGTAACGCGCGCGTCAGGTACGATCGTGTCGAGCACGGCCAACACGCTGTCGAGTCGGATGCGTGGGCACCGGCCGAGTACGGCGACGGTGATCGAGGCCGACGCCACCGCGGTGAAGACGACGATATGGACGTATGAAGCCGCGCGGACCGAGTTCGTGGCCGGGCCGGTTTTCAGTACGCCGCGCGTCAGGCGTACGTAACGCCTGCACGCCGTCCATCACTCTACTGGGGCGAGGTTACGAGTAGTCCTGAGTGTGCAGTTCGAGTGAGCAGCCTTGAGTCTCGCTGCCCCACGAGTTGTAACCGGAAACCCCGAACTCGAACTGCCAACTCGAAACTGAGTGGTTCCCCTCACTTGCATCCTGCCCTACCATCACTATCTTAGTACTGAGATACTGAAGCCTCCCCACCGAGGCAGGAGCAACACCATATGAGCACCATCAATGGCATCATCGGCCTTCACCACGTGACGCTCGTCGCCTCCAATGCGCAGCGGACGGCCGACTTCTACACCCGCGTCCTCGGGCTCCGGCTCATCAAGACGACCGTCAATTTCGATGACCCGGGCAGCTACCACCTCTACTTCGCGGACGGCCCGGGCAGCCCGGGCACCGTCATCACCTTTTTTGAGTGGCCTCGTGCACCGCGCGGCCGGACCGGTATCGGCGGCACTCACCACGTCGCACTCCGAGTCGCCGATCGCGACGCGCTCCTTCGTTGGAAGCGTCGTCTCACCGACCTCGGTATTCGCGTCAAAGGTCCGTACGATCGCAACTACTTCACGTCGATCTACTTCCGCGATCCCGATGGCGTGATTCTCGAGATCGCGACCGAAGGACCCGGCATGTTGATGGACGAAACGGATGGGGAGATTCCGCAGCGCAGACCGCCCGCGAATCTCGTGCGCGGAGGTCGCGATGAAGCAGCGATTGCGGCGCTGACCTGGCCCGAGCCGGTAACGGTGATCGACGAAGCGATGACACTCGAGCGCGGGATGCATCACCTCACCGCGATGGCGTCCAACGTCGAACACACGGACGAATTTCTGCGCGGCGTGCTTGGTATGACGTTGGTGAAAAAGACGGAAAACTTCGACGATCCGGGGACGCGTCATTGGTCGTGGGGCAGCGCCGATGCGCGTCCCGGTACACTGGTCACGTATCTTGAAAAGGACCCGGCCAAGGAACATCGCTCGGCGATGGGGACAGGGCAGGGACATCACTACGCGCTTGCCGTGAAAGACGAACTCACCCAGCTCGAATTCCGCGAGAAGTTGCTCGAGGCGCGCCTGCCGGTGTCGCCGGTGATGGATCGCGTTTACTTCAAGAGCATCTACACGCGAGACCCCGACGGACACATTGTCGAACTGGCGACCATGGGCCCCGGCTTTCTGGTCGACGAACCCGTTGCGACAAGCGGCACCGCATTGCAACTACCGCCTTGGCTCGAAGCGAACCGTCAGCAGATCGCGGCGCTTCTCGAACCGATCGACTACGCACCATGGCCGCCACGATGACTGTAATGCTGAACGACCCCCACGCCGGTATCGCGCCGCTTCTCACTGGCGCCCCCCTTTCGTCAGCGACCTACGCGCTTGTGCTTGTGCACGGGCGCGGCGGGTCCGCCGAGTCGATGGTGCCGCTGGCCAAGACAGCCGGTGCCATGGACGGCGCGATCATCGCACCTCGTGCCGCGGAAAGCTCATGGTATCCGGATCGCTTTCTTGCGCCCGTTGAGCGCAACGAGCCTTGGCTCACGTCAGCGCTGGCGTCGGTTCACAGCGCGTTGACGTCGGTGGTTGACGCAGGCATTCCGCTTGACCGCATCATCATCGCCGGCTTCTCGCAGGGCGCCTGTCTCTCGCTCGAATACGTGGCGCGCAATCCTGCGCGGTATGGAGGTGTCGCAGCGCTCGCCGGTGCGCTGATTGGCGCGGACGCGGGCGTGCGTACACTTGGACCAGCACTCGCAGGCACGCCCGTGTTACTCGCCTGTGGCGACCAGGACGCGCACATCCCCGAAGCGCGTGTGCGCAGCGCTGGCGCAGCCTTCTTGTCTTCAGGCGCCGAGGTCGACGTGCGCATCTACGAGGGGCTCGGGCACACGGTTGTCGAAGACCAGGTCGATGCGCTGCGTGCGATGATTGATTCGGTACGGGCATCGGCGGCCGCGGCCTAGGGGCGGGAAAGGCAATCTCTCTCGCGGAGCCGCGGGGCACGCGGAGGAAACAAAAGAACTCCGTACCGCGGCGATTTCCGAGTTGGTTCACGGACCGGCCATAGGGTCGCAGTCCTCCGCGGCTCCGCGCCTCCGCGAGAGAAGACCGTTGCAGTTGCCGTTGCCTCTGCACTTCTCCAATCTTCGCTGCGATGCGATTCTCGTGGCTGACTCAACTTGGGTTCGACTTTGACACGCCGGCTGCAGCTCCCGCTGCGTCGGCTATTGTCGTCGCCTCGGCGCGTCCGGAGACCGCGGCGCTGCCCGTCGCGGGACCTTTATCGGCACCTGCTTCGGCACTTGTTTCCGCACCCGCAGTCTCGCTTCCGTCGCTCTGGAGCGAGAACGCCGAGCCCGCGCGCGCCACCGATCCCGGCGATGCAGCGGATCAGTCACGCGATCGCCCCTCTCGCGGGCGCTCAGCCACCCGCGCCAGAACCGCCGTCCTGTTTTCGCGGTTGCAGGAGCTGGGACTGCGTGGCGTTGAAGCACTCGTGCTGATGCGGACCCGCAGCGTGATGGTGTCGCAGATCGGCCCGACACTTCGAGTGCATGAAGGCTACGCCGATGCGCCCGAACCCGTGCTCCGCGCGATCGTGACGTTTGCGATGGCTCGCACCAAAGCCGCGCGCGCAGGCGCCAGGGATGCGATCCTCTCGCACGACGTCGAACGCGCGCCGGCCGTGCGTCGCGCCGAACCGGCGAAGTCCGGCGATATCGCCATCCTCGTGCAGCTGCGCGAAGCGCATCGTGGCCTCAACGACCAGTGGTTCAGCGGATCACTCACGCCGCTCCCGATCCGACTCTCCGGTCGCATGGCGACGCGACTCGGCCACTTCGATCCGGGCTCTCGTTTCACGCCGTCGGAGATCGTCATGTCGCGCACCCACATCGTGAAGCATGGCTGGCGCGAGGCGATGCATACGCTGTTGCACGAAATGGTGCATCAGTGGCAGCACGAGACCGGCAAACCAATGGATCATGGTCCGGGCTTTCGTGCAAAGTGTCGCGAAGTCGGCATCACCGCTGCCGCAAAACGTGATGTCAAACCGCTTGAGCGTCTGACTGAAAAAAGCAAGGCGAGACGCGCGTAGCTGAGGCGTACTGTTCCGCCCTCATGCCCGGACACCAGCAGCGGTCAGCTCGTCCGTCGGACCGCGGTCTGAGCGGCTACATTTCACTCCACTCCATGTGGTTCTCATTCTGCAAGGCTATCGACTCATGGCGACTGACGTCCTTTCCGCTGCCGCAATTCCGGCGCTCCCCTCCGTAGAACTCACGGCGCACCCCGCCGACCTGTTCAACATCGACGCCGCGCTGACTGAAGAAGAACGCGCCATCCGCGCGACCATTCGTGCGTATGTCGACGAAAAAATTCTGCCGATCATCGGCAAGTGCTACGTCGATGGCCGGTTCCCCAAAGAACTCATCCCGGAACTCGCCGAACTTGGCGTGCTCGGCGCGTCGCTTCCCGAGGAGTATGGCTGCGCCGGTTTATCCAGTGTCGCCTATGGGCTCATCATGCAGGAGCTCGAGCGCGGTGATTCCGGCATCCGCTCGTTTGCATCGGTGCAAGGCGCGCTCGTCATGTATCCGATCTTTGCGTTCGGATCGGAAGCGCAAAAGCATCACTATCTGCCCAAGCTCGCCAAGGCAGAACTGATCGGCTGCTTTGGTCTCACTGAACCCGACTTCGGTTCGAATCCGTCGGGAATGATCACGCGCGCACGGCAGCAAGCCGACGGCAGCTGGATCATCAACGGCGCGAAGATGTGGATCACGAACGGCTCGATGGCCGACATCGCGATCATCTGGGCCAAGACGGGCGACAGCACGGAAGACACGTCGATTCGCGGCTTCATTGTAGACACCAAGACGCCGGGCTTCACGGCGCGCGATCAAAAGGGCAAGCTGTCGTTGCGGGCGAGCGATACGTCGGAGCTGGTGCTGGCCGATGTGCACGTTCCGGCCGACGCACTGCTGCCGCTGTCGGGTGGGATCAAGAGTCCGTTGATGTGTCTCACGCAGGCGCGCTACGGCATCTCGTGGGGCGTGCTTGGTGCGGCCTTGGCCTGCTTCGAAGAAGCGGTGTCATACGCCAAGTCGCGCGTGATGTTCGACAAGCCGATCGGCGCGTTTCAGATCCAGCAGGTGCGTCTGGCCGACATGCTCACCGAAATCGTGAAGGGTCAGCTGGTCTCACTGCATCTTGGGCGTCTCAAGGACGCGGGCAACTTCACGCCGACGCAGGTGTCGCTCGCCAAGCGCAACAACGTCGACATCGCGACCAACATCGCGCGCGAAACGCGTCGTCTGCTTGGCGGTAATGGCATTCTCGCGGAGTATGGCGCGCTGCGGCACATGGCCAATCTCGAGAGTGTGTACACGTACGAAGGGACGCACGATGTGCACTCGCTGATTCTTGGCCAGGCGATCACCGGGCTCAGCGCGTTCAAGTGATCGTGCGGTAACAGGAACTCGACGCAGTAGACGTGGCAGCGGCATCAGACGAATTCTTTCCGGAGCGTTGGCGTGATCAATCTCTTGCTCGCGACTATCGTTGCGATGCCGTTTTCCGCGGTGCATGCAACGCCGCAGCAACAACCAGCCGGGGCGCGCCTCGTCCTCGACAAAAAGATTTACGAAGTGCGTTCGGGTGACACCGTGCGTATCAACGCGCGCGTGATTGACGCAGCGGGAAAAGATGTCCCGAACGCAAAGTTCATTTATGTGACGGTGCCCGACGAAACGGAGCACACCGGACCATGGGTGGCCGGTTGGGCGGGGACGCAGATGGTGATGGTCGTCGGACTCGTACCGGGTCAGGCGCCGCTCGACCCGGTACAGACTGCGCTGCGGATTCTCCCCGCACCTGCGTCGCGCATCGAGATGAACGGCGTCCCCGCGCGCATGGTGGTGGGGCAGGGCGCCACGATAACGACTGCGGTCTACACCGCTACCGGCGATCGGCGCGAAGACGAACCGCGCTTCACGACGTCCGCGGCGTCAATCGCAACGATCGATGCGAATGGTCGTGTGGTCGCCGTGGGTCCGGGCACGGCAACAATCACCGCAACGACCGGCGCCGCGCGCGCCACACGCACGCTGGTGATTGTGGCAAACACCATTCGCGCCGTGGCAATCAGTGGTGGGGCCACGCACGCGCGAACAGGTGATGTGCTGCGCTTTGGTGCGACCGCGCGCGATGCGTCACGGAAAGTGGTATCCGGGCTCGCCCCCAAGTGGACGCTCTCTCCCGGTGACGGGCTACTCGACGCCGATGGTGCCTTCGTCGCCTACGAAGCGGGCACGTACACGCTAACTGCGACGGTCGGCAACGTCAGCTCGGATGTCGTGGTGAAAGTCGCGCCGCGTGATGTACGTCGCGCCACCACGACGCTGGGTCGATTGCCGATCACGAACAATCTGGTCGCCGAATTCTGGCCGCATCCCAACGGCAAGAATGCATACCTGACCACAATCGGCGACAAAGTATAC
>JBKJTE010000389.1:0-3144 GCA_046590495.1 Gemmatimonas sp.
GTTGGTGGATTCGCTCGCACCAACACTGTTCCCGGCAAGCATTCGCGAATTTGCGCAGGGAAAGACGCGTCTTATTCTCAGTCCGCATCGCTCGTTGCATCTGTTTCCGTTTCACGCGATACGCGTGCCTGACGATGCGTCAAAACCCTGGCTGATTCAGCACAGCGCCATTCGATACGTACCAAACCTCACCAGTCTGTCGCTCGAGTGGAGCGGCAATCACGAGGGGCCGGTACTCGCCATCGGCATCGACGACTTTGGCGATACAGGTTTCCCGTCACTCGAACAAGCCGTACTCGAGGCAGAGCAGGTGGCCGACGCGCATCGGGCTTCGGGACACGCGGCAACGGCACTCACGCGCGCCGCGTTTGCATCGCTGCCGCTCGCGACGTACCGCTGTCTGCATCTCGCGACTCACGGCACCAGCGTGCTCACCGGCAATGCGCACAACAATCCACTCAGCTGCGGCATCGTGTTCGCCGATGGCTTGCTCGATGGATGGCAGCTCACGGCCCTTGATATCCGCGCCGAACTCGTAGTGCTCGCGTCCTGCTATTCCGGGCAGCGCGCGATCGGAGGACGAGGGTTGGCTAAACTTCCGGGTGACGACATTCTCGGACTACAAGCGGTCCTCTTCGAAGCGGGCGTCGGCACACTACTCGGCGCGCTCTGGCCGGTAGACGACGAGAGCGCGCGCGTAATCCTCGTCGACTTCCATCGCAACTACGCGGCGGGCAACCAACCGGATCGCGCGCTCCAATCCGCGCTCATCACCTACCTCGCCAACCCATTCAGGCGTCACGCTCGCTACGATTGGGCGCCGTTCTTTCTCACGTCAGTGCGCAATTGCGGAACCACTCGCCATTTTGTACCCGACACGAGTGATCCAGATTGATGGGTCCGGATGACAACTCCGAGCCCTGATCGCACACCCAGAGGCGCATAGGCAATGCCGGCCAAGAAGCAAAGCAAGTCACCGAGCAAGTCGTCCAAAGCGGCATCGGCCAAAAAGAGCACGGCGAAGACACCAGCGGCCAGGAAGGCGCCGCAATCTGCGCCATACGACGAAGGGAAGTGGGCCGCGGCTTTCAAGCGTGCGCGAGGCGAACGACGCTACTGGCTCATCAAGTCCGAGCCTGAAATGTTTTCGTACGACGACCTTGTTGCCGCACCGAAGCAGACCACATGCTGGGACAGTATTCGCAGCACAGGCGCCCGCAACTTTCTGCGCGACGGCATGAAGGTCGGCGACCTCGCGTTCTACTATCACTCCAACGCAGAGCCATCGGCGATTGCGGGAATCTGTGAAATCGTGCGCGAAGGCTATCCAGATACGACAGCCTTCGACCCCAAGCACGCGTACTACGATCCCGCGTCCGATCCCGCCACGCCGACGTGGTTCATGGTCGATGTGCGCGCCGTCGCAAAGTTCGCGCATGCAGTGACGCTCGCGGAGCTCAAGGCGTGCCCTGAGCTCGCTGATATGTCACTGTTACGAGTGAGCCGGTTGTCGGTCGTGCCGGTTCAGCCGCACGAATGGGAGATCGTAGTCGGGATGGGCAAGGGATAAAAACGGTGCGGCCGTTTCCATTCCGTCCAATCACGGCAACGCAAACGCGACGTACGTCCCGCCACTCGGCGCACCGTTCTTGCCACCGCCGCAGGCGATGACGATGTACTGCTTTCCATCCACCATGTAAGTGGACGGTGTGGCGTTGCCCGCCGCCGGCAGTTTTGCTTGCCAAAGCAGCTTGCCGGTGAGTTTGTCGAAGGCGCGGATCTTGTTGTCGTACGTTGTGGCCGCGATGATCAGCAGCCCATTCTCCGTGACGATCGCGCCGCCATAGTTGTCGGTGCCGGTGTTCTTCACGCCCTTGGCCACAAGCTTTGGGTATTCGCCAAAGGGAATTGACCAGCGAATTTTTCCGGCGTTCAGATCGATCGCGTTGAGGGTGCCCCACGGCGGCTTGATGCCCGGGTAACCCTCGTTGTCGGTGAAGATGTCGAAGAAGGCGGTGCGATACGGCAGCGTGAACGGACTCGTACCGACGGTCTTTTTCGACGAGTCTTTGCCAGTCACGAGATAGTTCACGATGTCGTTGATCGCGCTACCGTCGATCGCGCTGCCAAACGCCGGCATCCGACCACTCCCCTCGCGGATCATCTTGCTCACCTGCTCGCGTGAGCGACGTGAAATGATGTCGATCAACGAGGGGCCGATCGCCGTGCCCTTGCGCTGATCGCCGTGACAGCCGGCGCAGTTGGCGGCGTATAACGATTCGTCGCTGCGCGGCACGAGCTTGAGCAACCACGCCATCTCGTTCGAATTCACGTACAACAATCCCGTCTTCGGATCGAACGACGGTCCACCCCATTCACCACCGCCGTCGACGCCCGGAAAGATGATCATGCCCTTGAGGTTGGGCGCCTGAAACGGATGCGTCGTGTTGTACTCGTTGAATGTTTTCAATGCAGCAGCGTGCGCCGCCGGGGTGCGATTGGTGAGCTGATCCTTCGTCAGCGCTTGCCGCGCAAATGGTGGTGGCGAGAGCGGAAACGGCTGCGTCTTTGACGTGACTTCACCATCGAGGGACGTTTGCGGGACTGCGCGTTCTTCGATGGGAAAGAGTGGCGTTCCCTTCTCCCGCTCGAAGAGATAGACGTGCCCTGTCTTCGTGATCTGCGCGACTGCGTCCACCGGCTTTCCATCGCGCATCACGGTCACGAGCGAAGGCGCAGCTGGGAAATCGCGATCCCACAGGTCGTGGTGCAATCCCTGAAAGTGCCAGATACGTTTGCCCGTGCGCGCATCGAGTGCGAGCACCGTGTTGGCAAAGAGATTGTTGCCGACGCGATTCGCACCGTAAAAGTCGTACGACGCAGATCCTGTTGCGGCAAACACCATCGCACGCTTTGCATCGATGGTCACGCCACTCCAGGCATTCGCGCCGCCCGAAATCTTGTACGCGTCGGCGGGCCACGTGTCGTAACCAAATTCACCGGGGCGCGGAATCGTGTGAAAACTCCAGCGCAGCTTTCCACTCTTGATGTCGTACGCACGAATATCGCCGGGCGCACTCGGCAGTTGCTCCGGCACCGTGCTGCCGATGATCAGCATGTCTTCGAATACGACGCCGGGTGTAC
>JBKJTE010000175.1:0-6074 GCA_046590495.1 Gemmatimonas sp.
CCGCGCTGCGCGGGTGGCTGGCGGCGCCGAACGCATCGGGTTCGCGCGAAATCCGCGTCGAATACGGCGCGGGCGAGAGGAGCGCGCTGGTTTCCGCGGCGACGGATTCGAAGGTCGCTGTGGCGTTTGCCGCCCCCCCGCCGGATCGCTCGCAACTCATCACACTGGTCATCACCCTGCTCGCTGCGGCCGCGGTGGGCGTGATCCTCTACGCGCAATACGTGAGACAGTCGCCAGGCAGCGGCGGCGACTTCGAGGTCGGCTCCGGTAAGTTCTCCGGTACCCGCACCACGTTCGCCGATGTGGCAGGCAACTCGGCGGCGCTCGCCGACCTGCGCGAGGTCGTCGACTTCCTGCGTGACTCGAAGCGCTTCGTCGGGATGGGCGCGAAGGTGCCGAAGGGGATTCTGCTCGAGGGACCGCCGGGCACCGGGAAGACGCTGATGGCGCGAGCGCTGGCTGGGGAAGCCGGAACGAACTTCTTCGCTATGTCAGGGCCGGACTTTTCGGGGATGTTCGTCGGCGTGGGGACCATGCGAGTGAAGGCTCTCTTCCGCAAAGCGCGCAAGGCGGGGGGCGGCGTGATCTTCATCGACGAGATCGATTCGTTGGGCGGCCGACGCGGGCGCACCGGCGGGCACCCGGAGGACGACCGCACGCTCAACCAGTTCCTCGTCGAGCTCGACGGCTTCAGCGCGACCTCGGGGATCGTGGTGGTGGCGGCGACGAATCGCGCCTCCGACCTCGACCCGGCGCTGCTGCGCAAGGGGCGCTTCGACCGTTCGGTCACAGTGGCGCTGCCGAGTGTTGCCGAGCGCGCCGAGATTCTGTCGCTCCACGCATCGAAGCGGCGGATGCCGCTCGCGGCCGATGTCGAGATGGGGCGCCTGGCGCGCCTCATGCCGGGGTCGAGCGGTGCGGATCTGGAGGGGCTGCTCAACGAGGCGGCGCTGCTCGCCGTGAAGACCGGGGCAAGCTCGGTCGCCTGGTCGCATATGGAGGAAGCGCGGGACCGGGTCCTCCTCGGCCGTGCGCGCGAGGGCTTCGTCGTTTCACGCGTTGAGCAGCGCCTGATCGCGTTGCATGAGGCCGGACACGCGCTGGCCGGCCTGGTCTTCTGCCCCACCGACCCGCTGCACAAGGTGACGATCCAGCCGCGCGGCGCCGCGATGGGGGTCGCCTTCTTCCAGCCCGACGCCGTGTTGCACCTGCACTCGCGCCACTACCTCGAGGGCCAGATCCGCAAGATGCTCGGCGGGCGTGCCGCAGAGGAGCTGGTCTACGGAAGCGCAGCGGTTACCAGCGGAGCCAGCAGCGACTTGCAGCAGGCCACCCGCATCGCCAAGCAGATGGTCTACAAGCTGGGGATGGGGGAATCGACGGGGCTGATCACCTTCGATCCCGACTCCGGCCCGGTGAGCGGGACGATGCACGGCAACATGGATACCGACGTGCGGGCAATCCTGGCGTCAGGGTACGACGACGTCCTGCAGATGTTCCGCGAACGTCGTACGGCGCTGGAGGCGCTGGCCGACGCGTTGCTCGAGCACGAGACGCTCACCGGACATCAGGCATCGGCCGTGTTGAAGGAAGCGGGGACTGTGCCGCGTAGGGTGGCCGCCTAGAGTCCCGTAGTACCTCAGGCCCGCGCTCGCGCTGCGGCCGCGGCGCGCCATGAACTGAGCAACAGGTTCCCCGTCGACCTGCCGATACTCTCAGCATCATGCGCTCCCGTCGTGGCCTCTTGCTTTCACTGTCCCTCACAGTCGCGTTCCTCACCGGCTGCAACGCTCGCCCCGAACCTGAATTCCGGATCGGGTTGATTGGGGTATTCACGGGTTCGCAGGCCAATTCCTCGGGGATCCCGGCGCGCCGCGGTGCCACACTTGCCGTAGCTGCGTTGAACGCCGCTGGGGGCATTCGGATCAACGGCGTCATGCATCGCGTCGTGCTGCTCGATCGCGAAACTGAAAGCCGCCCGGATGCCGCTGCCAGCGTCGCGCGGTCGCTGATCAACCTTGACTCAGCGGACGTCATCATTGGGCCCCAAGGCAGCGCCTTGGCACTCGCCGCGGGCGCAGTCGCGGAGGCTTCAGCGGTTCCGCTGGTCACTCCGATGTCGTCGAGTCCGCAGGTCACGGCCGGGCGGCGTCTCGTGACCAGACTGGCCTTCCTCGATGCGTTCCAGGGTGAAGTGCTCGCGCGCTTCGCCTACGATTCGCTTGGACTTCGGCGCGCCGCATCGCTGTTCAACGCGGCAAGCCCATACGGCCGCGAGATCACCGAGCTTTTCCGCAGGACGTTCGAATCGATGGGCGGCACGGTGGTGGGCGTTGAATCGTTCCACGCGGACGATCTCTCGGACCACGCCACGCAGATCGCGCGCCTCTTGGCGGGGCATCCAGACGTGCTGTTGCTTCCCAACTTCACCACGCGGGATTCAGCACAGTTTCGTCTGTCGCGCAGCCTGGGCTTCAACGGACGCTTCCTTGGCACGGACGCGTGGGACGGACTCTCACTCATGCGGCGCGATGATGTTCAGGGTGTGGTGTTGGTCGCCAATTGGGACCGGCGCGGCGAGCGTCCGGCGTTGCACGATTTCCGGAAGTCGTGGGATGTGCGGTTTCCAGGCGAAGTGCCGCGCGCAACCGCGGCGGCGACATACGACGCAGTGCTCTTGCTCGCGCGCTCGGCCGAACGTGCGAAGGTTCGGACCGGCGTTGTGTTGATGGACTCGTTGCGAAATGCGGGAAGCTACGAAGGCGCGTTCGGTAGCTACCGCTTCATCGGAACAGGCGATCCGGTGCGCGGTGCCGTGCTGCTGGAAATTGCATTGGACTCCACCCTGCTACGCGCCGCGATCGAGCCACCGCAGTGATCCTTGATCGTTTGCGGCGGAGCTTTCCGGCTCGTCTCTTCGCCGCGGTGTTCGTACTGGGGGCGGCGACGGTCGTACTGACCGCGACCGTATCCTATGGGTCCGCCGAGTTTGCGCTGAGGCAACGTCTGCTGCTGCAATTGCAGTCGGCGACCGGCGACGATGCAGCGCGTCTCGCGGAATGGCTCGCGCGTCAACGTTCGGCTGTTGAACTCCTGGCTCGCTCTTCGCGCGTCGTCTCGCTCGAGAACGGCCCCCACGGTATCCCGAGACCACTCCCGTCGCTCCCGCCTGAAGTCATCGCCATCGAGGAGATGCAGCTGCTGGCCGTGCCCGGAGGTCGCATTGTTCGCGCGACGGCGGCGGCCTCGATCGGAACGTACGCGGTCGATCAGCTGCACTATCGCGAAGGACAACGCGGCACCTTCACGCAGCCGATCTACGCGGGCGGGCGTGACGGCCGACCGCGTCTGACCATTGCAGCACCCGTTCGCGACAGTGGTGGTCACGTCGCTGCGGTGCTCGCCGTGCATCTCGATCTCGCACAGATGGAGCGCGTAGTTTCGCGCACCGACAGTTCCTTGCCCGTCGACGCGTATCTGGTCAACCGGTTCGCAGAGTTTGTATCCGCCGAACGCTTCGGTCGCGACGGTGTGCTGCGTGGCGTGCACAGTATGGCGGTTACTGCGGCCCTCAAAGGTGGCAGCGGCACTGGGCTCTACGTGAACTACGCTGGGCTACCTGTCGTCGGCGCGTGGAGATGGATCCCCGAACTTGACTTCGCTCTCATTCGCGAAACTCCGCAGAGCATCGCGTTCGCACCTGCACGCGCACTGCTGCTGCGCACATTGCTCCTTGGCCTGGTGGCGACCGGTTTGTTGGGGCTCGGTATTGTTTCAGTAACGCGTCGTTTCACCCGGCCGGTGCTTGCCGTCGCAGAAGCGGCGAGCGCCGTTGCGGCCGGCGACTTCAGCGTGTCGGCGCCGGAAGGCGGTAACGACGAAGTCGGACAGTTGGCGCGTACGTTCAACGTGATGACCCGTCGATTGAGTCAACTGTACGGCGAATTGGAAGCGCAGGTGAAAGTCACCACCGACGCGCTCAGCGAAGCCGACGCAAGCCGCGACCTGTTGCAGGACCTGGTGAACAACACCGCCACGCTGGTGTTGGTGGTCGGCCTCGACGGACGCGTGCGGCTGGCGAACGCGCGCGTTGCAATGTTGATCGGCGTGCCGGCCGGCGTGACCGTCGGGCGTAAACTCGCTGAACTCCTTGGCGAGAGCGCTGCCCCTTTGGTCGACGTAGTGAGGCAGGCGAGAGAGCTGGAGTCGGTGGTTGAGCAGGAAGTTGAGCTGCTCTCACTGGCCGACACGCACACGTGGCAGGTGGTCGCATTTCCACTCGTGCACGCCGATGGAATTCCGTACGCCACGGGACTCATCGCGACGGATCTGACTGAACGCGCTCGTGCAGAAACAGAGCGGCGCGTCAGTGACGCGAGCGTTCAGCAGGCGCAGAAGCTCGAAAGCCTCGGCATCATGGCCGGCGGTATCGCCCACGACTTCAACAACCTCCTCAGCGCCATACTCGGCAACGCGGAACTCGCGCGGGAAGCGATCGAACGCGCGGAGGGTGGGCAGTACGAAGCGACCGGCGACCTGCAGGTCTCACTCGATCAGATCGCCGCAGCCGGGCGCCGTGCGGCCGAATTGACGCGTCAGATGCTGGCCTATGCAGGACGTGCGAGTCTCAAGCGCGAAGTGGTGGATGCGCGTGCGCTGGTGAACGACATCGTGCCACTGGTGCGCGCCGCGCAATCCAAGAAGGTGCTCTTCGTCGTCGAACCGATGCCCGAGCCGGTGTGGGTCGAGCTGGATCCGGCCCAGCTGTCGCAGGTGTTGCTCAATCTTCTGACGAATGCGGCCGAGGCGATCGGCGCGACCACGGGCACAGTGTCCCTGCGCGTGCATTCGCGGGCGCCAAGTCCCGACGCATCGCGTGAGCCACCACGGGAGAATTGGATTCAACTCGTTGTCGAAGACGACGGACCGGGAATTCCAGAGGGGATGCGCGCACGCATCTTCGACCCGTTCTTTTCGACGAAGGGTTCAGGACGCGGACTCGGACTGAGCGCTGTGCGCGGCATCGTGCAGTCGTTGGGCGGCGATCTCGCCGTGCATTCCTCACCGGGGAGCGGCACCCGGTTCGAGATCGACTTGCGCGGAGCAGAAGCGCCCGCACCTGTCGAGCATACAGCGCTGCGCGGAACACCGACCACGACGCTCGGCACTGCACTTGTCATTGACGACGAATCAGCAATGCGACTCGTGGCACGCCGGGTGATTTCGAAGATGGGACTCGCAGTGCATGAAGCCGAAGATGGCGAACAAGGCATCGCGATGTTCACCACGATCGCGCATGAACTGTCAGTCGTGCTTCTCGATCTGACGATGCCCAAGATGGGCGGTGAAGAAGTACTCGCACGCATTCGCGCGACCCATCCGACACTACCGGTGATCATCGCGAGTGGCTACGACCACGCGGATGCGCTCCCTCGCATGCCGCACGACGAGCACGTCGCCTTTCTGCAAAAGCCATATGGCGTACAAGCACTGCGCGACGCCGTAGCACTCGCGCTTGAAGATCAGTGCGTGGTCACCGACTGTGCTTGAACATGAGGTCGACGAGTTCGTCATACATCGCTTCCGCGCCCACCCCGCTTTCGCGAATCGCTGAACTGGCGCAGTGTTTCAGGTGATTGCGCATCAACTCGCGCGACACACTGCGCAGCGCTTCCTGCACCGACGAAATCTGCGTCATGATGTCGGCACAGTAACGATCATCCTCGATCATCTTCTGCAGCCCACGCACCTGCCCTTCGATCCGGCGCAGACGCTTGAAGTTCCGATCCTTTACGCCGGGATCGACCGCCACAGCTTTGCGCCCCTCGACAGTCTCCTGCGCACCGCACCCGCAGGCCACGGCATGCACGCCGTGAGCCGTCTCAAACGATGCCGCGCGCACAACGTCCGCTGTGGGGGAGTCCGTGTCGTTCGGTGCTACGGAGTCTGTCATTGATCAACCAGTGGGTGGTGAGTGCGGAACGTCAGACGCGGAAGCCACGCAAGCGAAGACTGTTCGTCACGACGCTCACCGAACTGAACGCCATCGCGGCGCTGGCGAGAATCGGGCTCAG
>JBKJTE010000200.1:0-4107 GCA_046590495.1 Gemmatimonas sp.
TTGTGTCCTTCACGACGAGCGTAGTGCCTGCCGTGCGCGTCGTGGATTCGTCACCGACTTTGTTCGCGTCCTCGCGCCCACCGGACCCACCCGACCCACCGCACGCGGTCAGCCCCACGGCAACAGCGAGAAGAGCGGTCATTGGTGTCGATATGCGACTACGAGTCTTGTGGTTCATGAGTGCGCGTCCGGAAGCCGCGACTGCTGCGCGGATATGTTCGGTCAACGTGGGCATGGTGATCATCGGGCAGCATCGAGCGTCGCGAGGTCGGCCGGATCGGCACCAATGGCGCGACGGTGTGAGGCAATGGCATCGAGGAGCGTGAACCGGGCGCCTGATCGTGCGAGCGCCGCGCCCGTCGCGGATGACTCTGCGCCGAGCAGTTCAGCGATCGTCGCCAAACCGGCCGCGTATCGCCGTTCAACCAGTCGGTGCGCTTCGAGACTTTGTGCGGCCGCGCGCACAGCGAGATCGAGCCTCTCGAGTGCCAGCACGACACCGCGCCGTGTTGCATCCGCCTCGGCCGCTCCCTGTGCGAGCGCGGCCTGTTCGCCCGCCCGCGCACCGGCCGCACGCGCTGTCGCCACCGCAATATCCGCCAGCTCGCTCCCGCCGCCGAACAGCGACCACGAGGCCACGAGCCCAACCGTCCAGTTCTTTCGTCCGGCAAAGAGGCTGCTCGGCGCATTCCAGTCGTAGCGTGCGAAACTGTTTACACGAGGCAGCAGCGTGCTGGTGGCCCGCAGGCGATCACCGTCAGCGGCGACAGCACCCGCACGTGCGGTACGGACATCGGCGCGTACGCGCGCATCTACGGCGGACGGCACGCCGCTGGTGTCGCGTTCAGCGTACGCGCGCACGACCGAGTCGGTTGGCAGCGCTGTAGGCAGGGTTGGTGACGATCCGTCGGTGCGCCCGAGCAGCACGCCAAGCTGCTGCTGGGCGGTGTGCGCGTCGTTGCGCGCGCCAAGCAACTGTGACGTGACGTCGGTGGCGCGCACATCCGCCTGCAGCACATCAGCCTTGGTGACGAGCCCTTGCTGCATCATGGACTGCACCTGGCGCACGGCGACGTTGGCGGCGCGGCGCGCCTGCTCGAGCATCGACACCTTTTCGGCGGCCAGCACCGCTCCGTAGTACGCCCGCACGACGTTCGCCCGGACTGTTACTGCGGTCCAGTCGGCCGCAGCCCGGCTGGCGTCTGCCGCAGAGCGCGCGGCGCGCAATCCAGCATATGCGTCTGCATTGAGCAGCGGCACTTCGAGCACGAGCCCGGTCTGCGCGTTGGTCACCGCCGCAGGGTTATTCAGCCGCGCGGGATCAAAGGCGGCCGGCGTTACCAGACGCTGCCGGAGCGTCGTACCAAACGCGCCGATCGGATCGGTTGTGCGGACAAGGCCGGCTTCGACACGGGCGCTGGGCAGAATGCCGTTGAGCGGCATTCGCGCGCGGGCACGGTCCGCATCAACGTTGGCGAGCGCGATGCGATTTGCGAATCCGTGGCGGTTGGCTTCACGTAGCGCGTCGGAGAGCGAAAAGACTGGGGGCGAGCCGACGGCCGCCTGAGACGCAACAACTCCTGGCGCAGCAAGCAGGGCCAGCAGGACGGCGGCCGCTTGCGTCGCCGCAAGGATGGCGAACCGCGTTGGCGCCGACGGAGTAATCCGATGCCGGACCGCTTCGCGTGGGGATGATTGCGTATTCATATGCATATATTCATAGTTGCGAATATCTCCTCTGTCAAGTCACGTGGCGGTGACATGGCGGTGATCGAAGCATAGTGCGTGCTGGTTGACCATGAATCGGGTGTTCCCCTTGGATCCTGCGCTGGAAACCCGCACACGGCCAACGATTGATCCCACGCTTGGCGACCGCTGACCCCGCCGACAGTATTCATTCATCCTCTACCTCTTTCTGCCCATGACCCGTTGCATGCTCGCTCTCGCCGTGCCCGTCCTTTTCGCATCGGTACGCGTCCAGGCGCAGCAACGGGTTCTTACGACTCAGGATTACGCGCGCGCCGAGCAGATGCTGGCGCCCACTACCAATCCGCTGGTGTTCCGCTCAGGCGTGCAGCCGACGTGGCTGGGCGCGGACCGTTTCTGGTACCGCGTGCGACTCCCTGATGGCACGGCGCCGATGTTTGTCGTCGATGCGGCAAAGGCAACCAAGATCAATTGCGCGACGAGCGCCGCCGAGTGCGCCGCGCTCGTGCCATCGAATGCGAACGCCAACGCTGCGCGGAGTCGTCGCGCTGGACGATTCCCTGAATCGATGTCACCCGACGGCAAGCAGGGCGCTTTCATTCGCGACTGGAATCTGTGGGTGCGCGATGTTGCGACGAACACCGAAACGCAACTCACCACAGATGGCGTGAAGGACTTTGGCTATGCCACGGACAACGCGGGGTGGACTCATTCCGACCGCGCAATCCTTGCGTGGTCACCCGACTCCAAAAAGATCGCGACGTTTCAGCAGGATCAGCGCACCGTTGGTGAGATGTATCTCGTCAACACAACGGCCGGTCACCCGCAGCTCAGTGCATGGAAGTATCCGCTGCCTGGCGACACCGTCGTATCGATGATTCAGCGCGTGATCATCGATGTCTCGAGTACGACACCAAAAGTTGTAAGGCTCAGGATGCCGGCCGACCAGCACCGCTCGTCCGTCTGCGATCACGTCTCGTGTGTGGACGGTGAATTCGCCGACGTTGAGTGGTTTCCCGACGGATCGAAGCTCGCGTTCGTATCGTCTTCCCGCGATCACAAGGTCGCCACGTTGCGAGTGGCTGACGCGTCTACAGGCGCCGTGCGTGACGTACTCAAGGAAGAAGTGAAGACACAGTTCGAATCCGGCGACAACGTGCCAAACTGGCGTCTGCTTCCGGCCACCAACGAAGTGCTCTGGTTCTCCGAGCGCGATGATTGGGGGCAGCTGTACCTGTACGACCTCTCGACCGGTGCGTTCAAACGGCAGATCACCGCTGGCGTGGGCAACGTAACGTCCATTGTGCGCATCGATGAACGCGCGCGCCAGTTGTGGTTTGTGGGCGTAGGCAAGCAGCCGACGCACGATCCGTACTTCAAGCATCTCTATCGTATCGGATTCGACGGCAAGGGACAAACGTTGCTTACGCCTGAAGATGGCGACCATAACGTCAGCGTTTCATCGAGCGGCAAGTATTTCGTCGATAGCTGGTCGCGTCCCGATCTTCCACCAACGGCGTTGCTGCGCGATGCGAACACCGGCAAGCTGATTCTCACGATCGAGACGGCGGACATCAGCAAGCTCGTCGCGACGGGGTGGAAGCCGCCACTGCGCATCACCGTCAAGGCACGTGACGGCAAGACGGATCTGTATGGACTGCTCTTCACACCGACCAATCTCGATTCGACCCGGAAGTATCCGATCATCAACTACATCTATCCCGGTCCGCAGGTCGGCAGTATCGGGAATCGCAGCTTCGGGGCCGCGCGCAACGACCATCAGGCCCTCGCCGAACTGGGCTTCGTTGTTGTTGCTATCGATGGCATGGGCACACCATTGCGCTCAAAATCATTCCATGACGCGTACTACGGTCGGTTGGGTGACAACACACTCCCCGATCAGGTCGCGGCGATGAAAGAACTTGCGCAGCGCTACAAGTTCATCGACATCGACAAGGTCGGGATCTGGGGACATTCAGGCGGTGGCTTCGCAACCGCTGGCGCGATGTTCCGGTATCCGGACTTCTTCAAGGTCGGTATCAGCGAGTCGGGCAACCACGACAATCGCGTGTACGAGGACGACTGGGGCGAGCGCTATCATGCGCTGCTGCAACGCGGCCCCAATGGCACCGACAACTACGATGCTGAGGCAAACCAGTCGCTCGCGCGCAATCTCAAGGGCAAGTTGATGCTCGCGCATGGCACCATGGACGACAACGTGCCACCAGACAACACGCTGCTGGTTGTCGAAGCGTTGATCAAAGCCGGCAAGGACTTCGATCTCGTTATGATTCCGAACGCAGCGCACGGCTACGGTGCGGCCTCCACGTACATGATGCGTCGTCGCTGGGACTACTTCGTGACCAACCTGCTCGGCGCGACTCCGCCTAAAGAATACAC
>JBKJTE010000293.1:0-11781 GCA_046590495.1 Gemmatimonas sp.
CCAGATGCGTGAGAGCGACCGGTGCGCGCTCACGTGCAACTACCGACGCCGTGAGCGCCGCCCGTGCCTGCTGCCAGAGTGCGTGCGCGTCTTCGCGGTCGGGGCGGCCTTCGCACCGCGGGTTTGCGGCCACACGAACGTCTGACAACATCGATGGAAGCGACGTCATGGTGACGTCGAACGTGGCAGCGCGCGCGGTATCAGCGGGAACGGTGAGCGTGCGCCGGCGAAAACCGATGCGCAGGAAATCGAGCTGAGTGGCGGACGCGGGGACGGCGATGCGATAGAGTCCGCGCTCGCTGGTGATGGTGCGGCCGAGGGTCGTGCCCGTTGCGCTGGCGAGGACGACGACCACGCCGGCAATCGGGGTCCCGCTCGCGCTATCGCGCACCATGCCGTGTACGTCCTGCGCCGCCGCAGGTCGAGCGGCCGTCACAAGCAACGCGGCCGAGACGAGAAAACGTGGGAGCATAGATGGCAAATTCCGGAGGGGGAACGCCGTGTTCCAAGCGAACGTACCGCTTAGCGCTGAGAGGCACAACGCGGGCGCTGCTGGCGCGTTGTGTTGGTAGCGATATCGCTTGACTGACACCCCTGCAACACCGCCCTTCGTAGATGTCCAGGCCACAGAAAGTTTCGGCGACCGCCGTAGCGCTTGCAGCGCTGTTGGTTGCCGTGTCCGCTGCGGGCTGCGCTGACAAGACACAAGCTGATCCCGCCATGGTGGCCGCGTGGGTTCGCGCGCTGTATGGCGTGGTGCGTGTGGAGCGGCTTTCGCCGCCGGTCGCGTCACGCCTCACTGCTTACGCCTCGACGGCGCTTTACGCGGGGCTCGCCTCTGTCGATAGCGATTTGCCCGCGCTGACGGGTACGCTGAATGGCATACCGATGCTCCAGCGCGCGGCCAACCCCACGCGATATGACGCTTCCGTAGTGGCGGCGGTTGCGGAGCAGCTTGTGCTCGACTCACTGCTCCGGGAAGCGTTGCCAACGACGCACGCTGCCATCGCGCGTCTGACCGATTCGCTGAAGGCCGATCGCGTGTTGCGCGGGGTGACAGACGAGACACGCGCGCGTTCGGACTCGCTGGGACGTCAGATTGGACTCGCGATTGTTGCGTGGTCGCGCACCGACGGTTTTGATGGCACGCGCGGCCGTCCGTACCTACCGCCTGCGGGTGACAGTCTCTGGTTCAACGATACGCCGGCCAGCAACTTCGCGACGCAGAACATGTCGGCGGTAAGCGAGTACGTCGCCCTCGACAATCCGGCCAATCTTCAGCGCTCGGGAAATGTCAGCGATCGCGGATTGATTTTGAGTCGACCGAAGTCGGCCGCAACGAAGACGCTGCCCGCCGTGAATATGAGCGGCGCGACGGAGCCATACTGGCGGGAGTTGCGACCGTTTGCATTGCGCACATGGGATGCGTGTCCGTTACCGTTGCCGCCGCAATACGGCGCAGACTCGTCGGCCGCGCTGTACGCGAACGCGCGCACGGTGTACGAAACGAAGCGGAACCTCACGCCCGCGCAGCGCACGATTGCCTTGTATTGGGCGGACAATGCGGGCGAGACGGGAACGCCGGTTGGTCATTGGTTGTCGATCGCAGCGCAGATGATCAGCGAGCGGCATCTCTCTGCGGATGACGGCGCGCGACTCGTGCTTGCGACTGCAGTCGCGCAAGCCGACGCGTTCATCGCGGCGTGGGGGTACAAGTATCAGTTCAACGTGATCCGGCCGCGGTCGTACATCCGTCGCATGATCGATTCGACGTGGGAGCCGCAGATTCCAACGCCCCCGTTCCCAGAGCATCCGGCGGGACATTCGACGCAATCCTCGGCCGCCGCAGCCGTGTTGACTGCGATGCTTGGCGACATGCCATTCGCCGACAGCACCAGCGTCTCGCTGGGGCATGCCGTGCGTCCGTTCTCATCGTTTCGCGCAGCATCTGAAGAAGCGGGCCAGTCGCGGATTTACGGCGGCATTCACTACCCGTCGGGGAACGCAGCCGGGCTCGTACTCGGCCGGTGTATCGGTGACACGGTGCGCGCGCGGCTCCAACTCACCCGTGTGAAATAGGTTTCTGCAACACATGCATCAGCCGCAGCGCAGAATAGCAGTCCCGATGAAGTGCATAACGTTGGCGTTCGCGATCGCCGCACTTGCGATCAGCGCGTGCAAGAGACCGCCGGCGGCGTGGCACACGGAGGCGGGCTACCGATGGCGCGAACTTTTGGTCGGGAAGGGAACAGCTGGTTTCACACGACTCGATGCGGGTACGACCGGGATCTCGTTTGCGAACAGTGTCAGCGACTCCGTGCTGCGCGGGAATCGTGTACTGGGGCAGGGGGCGGGCGTCGCGCTCGGTGACGTCGACGGCGACGGACTGCCGGATGTATTTCTTGCACGCACGGAAGGGTGCAGCGCGCTATACCGGAACCTTGGGAGTATGCGTTTTGAAGACGTGACCACGCCGGCACACGTTGGTGCGTGCGATCGTCATTCAACCGGCGCGGCACTGGCTGACGTCGACGGCGACGGCGATCTCGATCTCGTGTTGCTCTCGACGACCGGACCGAACGCGATTTTCGTGAATGACGGGAAGGGTGTGTTCACCGAGCATCGTGACATGGGACTCGACACGACCGGTCGCGGTGGCACGACAATCACGATGGCCGACGTCGACGGCAGCGGGCGATTGTCGATGTATGTGGCGAACTACAAGCCTTATAACGTCGACGACACAATTCCGCCGCAGCAGCGCGCGTTCAACCAGATGGTGCACCAGACGGCACCTGGCGTGTACGAAGTCGCGTCCGAACACCGGCGCGACTACAAGCTGGTGATGCGACCGGACATGGGCGGCTTGCGTATGACGCAGCGCGCTGAGCCCGATGATTTTTATGCGAATGACGGGAAAGGACACTTCACGCGCGTTGCGCTGACGTCAGATCGGTTTCACGACGGGCAGGGGAAGCTGCTTACTGCAGAACCGGAATCGTTTGGACTCGGCGCGAAGTTTGTCGATCTCGACGGCGATGGTGCGCCGGACTTGTACGTTGCGAACGATTTCGAAGATCTCGACGAGCTGTGGTACAACGACGGCCATGGCAACTTCAAGCTCGCCGACTGGAGTTCGCAGCGGCAAATGAGCAACTCGACGATGGGCTTTGATGTCGCCGACGTGAATGGCGATGGTCTGCCGGATCTCTTCACCGTCGACATGCTCGCGAATGATACGCGTCGGTTGAAGACGCAGATCCCAACCAATACGGCGCTGCCGAAAAGCGTTGGCGATATCGCGTCGCAGTTGCAGCAGCAGCGCAATGCGCTGTTCGTCAACCGAGGTGACCGGACGTTCGCCGAGGTGTCGCAGTTTGCCGGTGTGTCAGCGAGTGGTTGGTCGTGGGGAACGCTGTTTCTTGACGTCGATCTCGATGGGAGGCAGGACGTACTGATTGCGAACGGGCATCTATGGGACATCATGGATGCCGACGTACAGGAAGGATTGCAGAATCGATTGAATGCGATCCCGTGGCAGCAGTTGCGGTGGCAGTTTCCGAGGTTGGCGCTCAAGAATGTCGCGCTGCGGAATCGTGGCGACCTGACGTTTGAAGATGCGAGTGCAACGTGGCGCTTTGGTCTTGAGAACGACGTGTCCCACGCGATGGCAACCGCAGATCTCGACGGCGACGGCGACCTCGATGTGGTGGTGAACCGTCTTGGCGCGCCGGCGCTGGTGCTGCGCAACGATGTCTCGGTGGCGCGCGTGGCAGTTCGACTGGTTGGTGACGCGCCGAATACGAAAGCGGTCGGTGCCAGGATTTCGCTGCTTGGCGGTTCCGTGCCTTCACAAACGCGAGAAGTCGTGGTTGGCGGATTGTACATGTCGCACAGCGATTACGAGGCGGCGTTTGCGATGGGACCTGCACACAGCGCCACGATACAGGTCGATTGGCGCGACGGTCGGCGCACGATCGTTCGTGATGTGCTACCCAATCGCCTGTATGAAATCACGACGGCGACGGCCGCTGCGCGCACAGCTCTGCCGCCGTCGACGCGCGACTCGACACTGTTTGTCGACGCGACCGCAGAACTCGGCGGCCAGCAGCATGTCGAGAACGCATTCGACGATTGGGATCGGCAGTTCATGCTGCCGAATGCGCTGTCGCAACTCGGTCCCGGAGTCGCGTGGTACGATCTCGATCATGACGGACGCGAAGAGTTGATCGTTGGCACCGGCCGCGGCGGGCACGTATCCGTGTTTCGCAATGTGAACGGCCGCCTCGTGCCTGCGCCCACGCAGGGGCCGTTAGCAGCGGCCGACTTCACTTCGATACTTGGCTACAGCGACGGTGGTCGCACACGACTGCTGGCCGGCGTCGCGACGTGGGAATTCCGGAGCGACAGCGCGATGATCGCACAGCCGGCGGCGATCGCTTTGACTGTAAGCGGCACCTCTTTGTCTGCCTCGGCCGAGGCGGCCGTTGGGTCGCACTCGTCGTCGACCGGTCCGTTGGCGCTTGGTGATTACGACGAAGACGGGCATCTCGATTTATTCGTCGGGTCACGCGCCGTGCCGCTCAAGTACCCTGCTGCGCCTTCGTCGGGACTGTTTCGCCAAGTCCGCGGCACGTTCATTTTCGATACATTGAACGCGGGCGTTCTGCGTGATGTCGGGATGGTATCGTCGGCGATGTTCGCCGATATCAACGGCGACGGTCACGCCGATCTCGTGCTCGCGCGCGAGTGGAGCTCGCTGCTATTGCTGTTGAATGATGGACACGGCCGACTTATGCCGGCGCCTGATTCGTGGGGGCTCGGCAGACTGACCAGTCGCTGGAACGGTGTTGCCGCCGGTGATCTCGATGGTGATGGTCGACTCGATCTTGTCGCGACGAGTTGGGGGCGTAATACGACGTTGCGTGCAGACAGTGCGAATCCGTTTGCGCTTGTGCATGGCCCATTCGGTGCCAAGGGCGAGGAAGAAATGTTCTTCGCCCGGCAGGACGCGCGCGTTGGCGGTCTCGTGCCGCTCAGCAGCTACGCCAGGCTTCGGACGGCATTCCCGGGTCTCGTCGCGCGGGTGAACACGTTTGCTGCGTACGCCGACGCCACGGTCGACCAGGTGCTCGGCGCGACACAAGCGCGCACCCACCGGCTTTTTGCGTCGACGCTCGATCACGTTGCACTGCTCAACCGCGGTGATCATTTCGAAGTACATGCGCTCCCGGACGAAGCACAGATGGCGCCCGCGTTCTATGCCGGCATCGCAGATTTTGATGGCGATGGCAACGAGGACGTGTTTCTTGGCCAGAACTTTTCGGCGACGATTGTTGGGACGCCGCGCTTCGATGCCGGTCGCAGCCTGTTGATGCTTGGCGACGGGAAGGGCGCGCTCCACACACTCACCGGCACGCGTTCGGGTCTTGTTGTGTACGGTGATCAGCGCGGTGCGGCGTACGCCGATTTCAACAGCGACGGTCGCCTCGATCTCGCGGTGTCTCAGAACGGTGCTGCAACGCGGCTCTTCGTGAACCGCAATGCAACACCTGGACTCCGTGTGCGGGTGCGCGGAGGCGCGGGCAATCCCGATGGTGTGGGCGCCGAGCTGCGTGTCGTGTATGGCGAACGCATGGGGCCTGTGCGCGAGATTCAGGCGGGCTCGGGATACCTGTCGCAGAACGGCGCGGTACAGCTGTTCGGGCTGAGTGGTACGCCGACCGCTGTTTGGGTGCGGTGGCCGGGGGGTGCGACGTCGAGAGTGAGTGTGCCGGCAGGGGCACGTGAAGTGGTCGTCGCTCGGTAACTGCTTGTCTCGCGGAGGCGCGGGGTCGCGGACAACTGCGGAGTGAGAGCGGGCCCGGTATGTCCACGGGTAGCGAGGGAGAGGCGAACGGTCAGGCGACGCGACTTGTGTCAGTGGCTCACGTAGTAGCGCGACCCCGTTTGTCTGCGATCGGCGAAGAGTCCTTGAGCGATCGCCTCCATCGTGCTCGTGATGTCTGACGCCGTTACGGTGAGTGGATCGATGCGTGCCAGGATCTGCACTGCGCTGATCGGCCAATCGGTGCTGAGCATCAACAGATAGCGTTCATCCTGGCGGCTCGACGCTGCAGTACGTGCTGCGCCCGGAGCGCGATTGCGGATGCGGTGTGTGTGAAGTCGCAGGTGCGGATGCGGCGACAGACGACACTGCATGACCGCACGCGCCAAGTAGCGCGAGGGAGAGCGTTGCGCCAGCAACGCTACGGCGATCGCCCATTGGGGATTCTGGTCCAGATAATGATTGTGCCGCAGGGAATTGCGTTGGCACCGCGTGAGCTGAATTCAAACGGGACGATGCTGAAAGTCGAGTACAGCTCCATCGCTTCAACATCGCTGGCGAGTATGTCGTCGACTTCCATTCCTCGCGCTCGTGTGCCGTCGAGCCAGACGTCCGGCTGACAGAGCGTGCCGCGTGACCCTGTTTGCGAAACGAATCGCACGCGACCGCGCACCACATTCACGCCGCGGAGGTTACGTACCAGATCTCCCACGCGCGTTGCACCACGCGCCACGATATCTGCACGCGTGACGAACACACCGTTGCCACGTGCCTTCCGCTCGTCAAACTCCATGAGTGAATTGGCACGTCGATTCGGATTCACCTTCACCGTCACGCCCTTGAGCGCTTGCGCCGTGCGCTCGAGTTGTACGAGCACCGTGTCCCACTGACGCTCGCGTGCCGTCAATAAAGCGGAGACTTCGCTGAAGCCGAGGACGCGAACGGTGATCGTGACGGTGTCGCGATCGCCGGTGAATAGTTGAAAGGCGCCACGCGCGTTCGTCCGCGTCACTTGCCCAGGAATTTCAACCGTCACCCCTTCGAGTGCGGCGCCTGCAGGATCGCGCACGGTGCCGACCAACTCTCGTTGCCCCGCCTTCACCTGCGCGTTCGCCGGGCGCACTGCGAACAGTGCGAGCAACACGCTTGCGGTGATGAAGAGCCAACGGGTGTTGCTCATCATCCCTCCAGAAGTGGTGGTGCTCACTCTCGGTGTACCTGCTGGCTACTGCTCGACGATCTCGATCGTCTGCCCCGACTTTACCGGACCCGCCATCGTCTGCGTCTTTCCCGACGGCCAGCGCACTTCGATCGAGGCCGCATGGTCGGCGGTTCCCAGCCCGAAATACAGCGGCAGATCGCTTTGCGCGAGATACCCCGATTTTCCGTCCAGCACTTTCAGGATACGGCGCTGATCGGGGAGCACAACAGTTACCTTCGCACCTAAACCCTGGCGATTCGATCTGGTACCCTTGAGACGCACACGGAGTGCGTTGACCGTCTTGGCTGACGCGAGCGAACTGACGAGCAACTGCGGCTTCGCGTTGAACTCGTTGGTGACGATGTCGAGATCGCCATCGCCATCAACGTCGAAGATCACCGACGAACGCGTGCCGCGCGACGCCACCATCGTGTAGTGGTCGGCAGCTGCATCGCGTTTGCACCCGGCCGCTTGACCCCCTTCTGACGCGCACGTTACGCACGCCTTGGAGGCATGGTCGGCACCATCCGCGCTGCAGTCGAGTGTGTACCAGGGCTGCGTCGTTCCGCCATCGCCCCGCGGCTCGATGTTGAGCGTGAATTCCGCGTGCACGAAATGCTTGCCTCCTTCGTTCAACAACAACGAGTTCGTACTGTATCGATATGGGAAGTTCATGCCACCAATCACCAGCACATCATCCCATCCATCGGCATTCACATCGTCGACACTTGGCCCCCACGGCCAGTATGTCTCGACGCCGAGTGAGTCGGACACTTCGCGCCACGTCGAGGCCGCGCCGGTGTTTGCAAAGAGCGAGTTGCCGAAGAGGAACTGATTGCGCCCGGTCGGAAAAACATCGGCCGGTGCAGTGCGCGTTTCAGACTTGCTTGCCTCGCCAATCCAGTCGCCCGAACTAATCTCGCCGAACATGTCCGAGTGCATGTCGGTCACGTACAGATCGAGACGGCCGTCGCCGTCGAAATCGAAAACCTTGGCGCCCATGGCGCCCCACGACGTCTTGGGAAAGTACGCCGCGGTTGCGTCCTTGAACGATTTGCCGTCGACGTTGAGCCAGAGATGATTCTGTCCCATCATGTTCAGCATGTAGACGTCGGGACGACCATCGTCGTTCACATCGATCACGCTTGCGTCGCCGCTCCAACTCTTGTCGACAAGCCCGGTTTCCTTCGAGACATCGGCAAAGCGACCTCCACCCAGGTTGTGATACAAGATGCTCGACTCGGCGCGCTCGGGATGCGTGTGTCCATGAAACGCATCGGCGAGTCCGACGGAGTAGCCGCCCGCACCCTTTTCCGCGGTGGTGTAGACGCCGACGTTAGTAACAAGAAGATCGAGTGAGCCATCGTCGTCGTAGTCGAAGAACAGCGCGCCCGACGAATGCCCGACGTACCTAATTCCGGCCTCTACGGTGATATCCTTGAAGGTGCCACCACCCTGATTCTTGAACAGGTGGTTGCCATGACGCACGGTGGAGACGAAGAGATCACTCAATCCATCGTTGTCGATGTCGGCGAATGAACAGGCGACTGCAATCGCGTCGGTCATGCGCAAACCCGACGACGTTGTGATATCGGTGAACGTGCCGCCGCCGGCGTTGCGCCACAGCTCACTGCTTCCGCGCTGCGAAACGAAGAAGACATCCATCTTGCCATCGTTGTCGACGTCCGCTGCGCACACGCCAGTGCCGTGGTCGTAGTGATTTGCTTTGTACGCGCGCCCCGCGTCATCGACGATCTGGTGAACGAAGGTGATGCCGCTCGACGCGATCTTGTCGCTGAATTGGAAGTCGTGGCGTGCCGTCGATTTCGCCGTGAGCCCGCGTTCCTGCAATGCACGCGCGAGCAGCCAGGTCGGAATGGAGTCCGCGGCAGTCGCGGCGGCGGCTGCAGGTTTGTCGCTCGTTGTACAGGCCGCACCGAGTGCAAGTACCGACAAAGCGAGTGAAAACGAAACGTTCGCGCCCACCGTCACCGCTCCAACAGCGCCTCGACGAGCGCCACTGATCGGTCGGTCGCGCCCAACTCCTGCTGGACGACCGCGCGTGCCCGCTCGCCTTCACGTTCGCGCTTCTTCTTGTCCGTGAGCCATTGGGTGAGGACTTCGGTCAAGGCGCGAGCCGTTCGCACCGACGCGCCGCCGCCAGCGGTGAGCAGGAGGCCAGCCTCGCGGCTCATGGTGTGACGCGGACCAAAGGCGACAGGTATGCCAAACGCCGCAGGCTCGATGACAGAGTGGAGCCCTGCGGCGTGAAAGCCGCCGCCGACAAAGGCCGCGTCGCCGAGCGCATAGACATCACCCAACACGCCCATCCGATCGATGATGAGGACGTCGGCATCGCGCTCGGTGGCATCGGCCTTGGCGTGCTTCGACAGCCGTACTACGCGCAACCGCTGCTGGCGCGCCCATGACTCGACTGACGCGATATGCTCTTCCGTCGTCTCGTGCGGCGCGATGATCAGTCGCGCCGTCGGGCACGCGCGACGCACCGCCACCCACGACTCGAACAACACCGATTCGTCGGCGGGCCAGGTGCTGCCGGCGATGAGTGTCGGCCGAGTGCTGGATAACGGCGCAAGGAGCGGCGAGGCGCGATCGACGTTCAGCGCGCGCGCCCACACCTGGTCGAAGCGCGTGTCCCCGGTAACGCGCACAACCGAGGCGCGCACGCCGAGTGCCTGTAGGCGCGTGCCGTGGGCTGCGTCGATGGCGCCAACCGAGCGGAGCGCCGCGTAGGCATCGTGCAGCAGCATTTTTGACAACGCGCCGAGTCGGGACGAGCCCGGGGCAAGCGTCGCACTCAGCAGCGCGACGGGAATGCCGCGCGCGGTTGCACGTGCAACTAATACCGGCCAGACATCGAGCTTGACGAAGACGAGCGCCGATGGTTTGAGCGCATCGAGCATCGCGTCGCACTCGGACGTCCCGTCGAACGGGAGGTAGTCCGTGATGTCGGCGCCGATGGTTTCGGCGAACTTTTCGGCGCTGGGCGAGAAGAAGGTGTAGGCCAGCTGCAGGTCGGGGTGGCGTGCGCGGAGCGCGTTGGCCACGGGGCGGGCCTGCAGCCCTTCGCCGACTGATGGCGCGTGCAGCCAGACCAGAGGTTTCGATGCATCCCGCACCGCCGCCGCGCGATGGCGCACGCGATCGAGCACTCCTCGGCGCGCATGCACGGAGCGCGTGACTTTACCATCACCCGAGGGAACAAGTCGAGTGGCCGCGCGTGCGGCGAACTGCCCCAGTGAGTACAGTGTGGCGACGACTCCGTTCAGCGCGACCTCTTGGTGCGTGCCATGACCAGGGCGGTATCGATTGCCTTGCGAAAATCATTGTACGGCGCGGCGCCTTCGACGAGGAACTCGCCGACGAGGAATGACGGTGTCGAACGCACGCCCGCTTTTCCTGCCTGCTGAATGTCCGACTCGATGAGCGCCTGAATCGCCTTCGAGCTGCGGCACCGCGCGAACTCCTTCATGTCGATCGCGTTCGTACGGGCCAGACTATCCAGATATGGCTTTACGTCGACGCGTGCATTGAGCGAGTTCTGATCGTGGAAGAGTGCTTCTGAGTACGGCCAGAACTTGTCCTGCGCGGCCGCACAGAGCGCCGCTTCCGCTTCGACGCGCGCATGCTGGTGTTGCTGCAGCGGAAGATTGAGATAGGCCATGCGCACCTTCCCCGGATCGATGTAGTCGCGTTTGACGGCCGCCATCGATGAGTCGTGCCACTGCTTGCAGTATGGGCACTGGAAGTCGCTGATCATCACCAGCCACACGGCCCCCGAGTCGCGTCCCATGAGACGCCCACGATCGGCTTTGGCGATGAGTGCAGAATCGGACAGTGTATCGCCTGTCGGCGTCGGGGTATCGGGTGCCGCGCTCGGCGCTGCCTTTGTTGAGCTGGCCAGGGTCGCGGCGGTACGGGCAGCGGCGTCGGCCCGCCCACATGCGGCGACCACGCCGATCGTGACCAGCAGCGTCAGGGCGCGCAAAGGAGAAACGACGACTCGCATGGGCAAAGGAGCTGAAAGGGCCGAGGATCGCGAATTGCAACGCGATGCTTGAGTAAAATTAGCCCAGTGCGCCGGCCTCCTGACACCGGCACCATCACCGACACGTATTATCCTGTGAGTACGGGCACCATGCGCGACGTTCTGCGCTTCTTTCATCGCCTCGGCTTGTCTCTACGATTCGTACGATCGCGGCTGTTTGCGGGTGCACTGCTGGCGGTAGCGTTGCCGGTTGTGCTGCGGGCCCAGCCACCCGCGCTGCCGACTCCGGTCGGCTATGTGAACGACTTTGCCGGCGTCATTCCGGCTGACGCCAAGGCTCGACTCGAAGAGCTGGCGCTCAAAGTCAATTCCGCGACGAAAGGCGACATGGTGGTCGTCACACTTGCCGATCTGGGCGGTCGTCCAGTCGAGGAAGTGTCGCTGCGCCTTGGGCGAGAGTGGAAGATTGGCGCGGACGTTGCGATCGGCGACAAGGCGCGAAACGCTGGCGTCGTCATCCTGATCGTGCCGAAGGAGAGCTCGTCGAGCGGACGCGGCTCCTGTCGGATCGAAACGGGACAGGGCGCCGAAGGATTCATCACGGACGCGACCGCTGGCGAGATCTGTCGCGCGGCGCGGGACATGTTCGTGGCTCGCGACTATGGTGGCGCGATCGAGTTCGTGGCCGCCGAGGTCGCGCAGCGCTATGCGGCCGAGTTCGGTGTGACGCTGGACGGCGCGCCG
>JBKJTE010000081.1:0-7071 GCA_046590495.1 Gemmatimonas sp.
TCCCCACACCACGTCTGCTGCCGCAGCCGCCGCTCATGAGCTACGGCTACGAACGCGAACTCATTGTGTTGGCAGACGTGTCGATCGCGTCGACGGCCGTGGTCGGCTCCACGGTTCGTCTGACCGCGAACGCGGATTGGCTGGTGTGCGCCGAGGTGTGCTTGCCCGCCAGCGGTCGTGTAGAGCTGGCCCTCCCGGTGTCGCCGCAGGGCGCATCGCTCACACCCTTCGCCACATCGATCGCCGCTACGCGTGGGCGACTCGTACAGCCGGCCGCCGGATGGAAGCTCAACGCCTGGACCACGCCGGATGGCTATGGGCTGGTGGCCGTCGTGCCGCACGAGTTGGCTGCGTCGCTTCGGGCACCGTATTTCCTCGCCGATTCGATGCTTGTGGTGCAACACGCGGCCGTGCAACAGGTGCAGGTGCAGGGGGACACGCTGCGCATGGCCATTGTCCGCTCATCATTCGCCAAGTCGCCGCGGCAAGAACTTTCGGGCGTGATTGTCGGCGATGTCGCCACCGGCGTGCCAGGCTGGCACATCGACATTGCAGTCGCGAAGCGTGTCGCGACCAACACTTCGTTGTTCGCTGCCGGCGGCGCGACCAGCACTACCGGTGGTGCTGGCGCGACCGTGCACGCCTCGGCGGTTGCAGCATCAGATGCATCGATCGCTGGCAAGAGTGCCGCCGGCGCAATCGATGAGCAGACCGGGATCGTCAGCCTGCTTCTGGCCATGGGTGCGGCACTCCTGGGGGGCGTCATACTCAACCTGATGCCCTGCGTATTTCCGGTACTGTCGGTGAAGATCCTCGCCTTCGTCGAACGGGGCGGTACGGATTCGCGTGAAGGCAAGCGACATGCGATGGTTTTCACTGCCGGTGTGCTCTCGACCTTCTGGGCACTGGCGGGCGTGTTGCTGCTCCTCCGAGCAGGCGGCACACAGCTTGGATGGGGCTTTCAATTGCAATCGCCGGCCGTTGTGGCGGTACTGGCGCTGGTGCTCTTCGCGCTGGCGCTCAATCTCAGCGGCGTATTCACCCTCGGCGCCGGTCTCACGCGCCTTGGCGCGGTGGGCGGCGGCGAGCGATACCTCGATTCGTTCCTGACCGGTTTGCTGGCCGTAATCGTAGCCACGCCCTGCACGGCACCATTCATGGGTGCGGCGCTCGGATTCGCACTTACGCAGCCGGCACTCTCGGGCATGGCTGTCTTCACCGCACTCGGCGTCGGGCTGGCGCTGCCGTACATCGTATTCGCCTCCAGTCCGCAGTTGCTGCGTCGTCTGCCGCGGCCCGGCCCTTGGCTCGAGACGCTGAAGCAGTTACTCGCGTTCCCGATGTACGCGACGGTGGTGTGGCTCGTCTGGGTGCTCGGTCGCCAAGCGGGTCCGGACACTATCGCCATCGCGTTGCTGACGATGGTGGTGCTTGCGCTCGCGGGGTGGTGGGCGGGTCGGGCTCAGATGGCGGGTCGTTCTACCAGCGGCGTGATTGGCCTTGCCGCCGTGGCGCTATCGATCGTTGCAGGAGGCGTGGTGGTTGGTGTGCAGCCCGCCGAGGCGCGCACCGCGGTGGTGCCCGCCGGGTGGGAACCGTACAGCGCCGCGCGGGTCGCCGAGGCGCGTGCCGCACAGCAAGCCGTGTTCGTGGACTTTACCGCCGCGTGGTGTCTGTCATGTCAGGTGAACGAACGCGTGGCGCTGCACTCCGATGCGGTCCAACAGGCATTTGCGAAGGGAAATGTGCTCTTGCTGCGCGCCGACTGGACATCACGTGATCCCGAGATCACCAAGGCGCTCGCAGAATTCGGTCGGAGCGGCGTACCGTTGTACGTGATCTATCCGGCTAGCGGCAACAGGCCTGCAGAGCTACTGCCAGCGGTGCTGACACCGGGTGTGGTGTTGGCCGCGATCGAAAGGGCCGGTGGCGCAACCACACCGGTGGCAGCGCGCCCGACGCCGTGACTGCACGCAGGTGTACGACAGTGCAGATCCGTTGAACTAGCGCCGTCGCTTCAAGCGTTTGCCGCGAGGTAGTTTGAGGCATTCGCGCCCCGACCCGCCCGGTCGTGTGTTGTCTCCACGGAGTCGCACCTGGAACATCTCGACGTTCTGATCATCGGCGCTGGACTCTCCGGCATCGGTGCCGCCTGGCATCTGCAAACGGAGTGCGCGGGGCTCTCATACGCGATTGTCGAAGCACGAGAACGGATGGGCGGTACGTGGGATCTGTTCCGCTATCCCGGCGTCCGTTCGGACTCAGACATGTACACGCTCGGCTATCGCTTCCGGCCGTGGCGCAACGCCAAGGCGATTGCCGACGGACCCTCGATCAAGGCCTACATCGAGGAGACGGCGCGCGAGTTCGGGATAGAACATCGCATCCGCTACCAGCACCGTCTGGTGCGCGCGGCGTGGTCATCGGCCGAGGCGCGTTGGACGATCGACCTCGAGATCGGCGTCGAACGAACGCCCCAACGCCTCACCTGCAACTTCCTCTACAGCTGTGCCGGTTACTACGACTACGCACAGGGGTACACGCCAGAGTGGCCCGGCATGGAAACGTTTGAGGGACGTCTGGTGCATCCGCAGCACTGGCCCGAGGATCTCGACTATCGCGGTGCGCGCGTCGTCGTCATCGGCAGTGGCGCGACGGCCGTGACGCTCGTACCGGCGATGGCAATGGGGACAGGTGCTGCCGCGCACGTGACGATGTTGCAGCGTTCACCAACGTACATCGCCACGCTCCCCTCCATCGACCCTATCGCCAACAGCCTGCGTCGATGGTTGCCGTCCAAGCTGGCCTACGCGCTCGCTCGCTGGAAGAATGTGGCTCGCAGCATGTTCTACTATCGTCTCGCGCGGACTCGTCCGGCGATGTTCAAGAAGGCGCTGCGCAGGGAGGCGGCACTGCAACTCGGCGCCGACTTTCCGATCGACGCGCATTTCAGTCCGCGTTACCAGCCGTGGGACGAGCGCCTCTGCATGGTGCCGGATGGGGATCTCTTCACCGTGCTGCGTGATGGGCGAGCCTCGATCGTGACCGATCAGATCGAGCGTGTGGATGCGACCGGCGTCGTACTGGCATCCGGTGCGCGACTCGACGCGGATATCCTGGTTGCGGCGACCGGGCTGCGCATGTCGCTCCTGACTGGTGTGACGCTGACCGTCGATGGCGTCGTGGTGGAACTGGGGCGGACGATGATTTACAAAGGGATGATGTTGAGCGACGTACCGAACATGGCCGCCGCGGTAGGCTACACGAACGCGTCGTGGACGCTCAAGTGCGACCTGATCGCGCAGCACGTGTGTCGTTTGCTCAACCACATGCGCGCGCACCACTACGCGCAGGTGACACCGCGCCGCGATCCGACCATGGAGGAATCACCGGTGTTCGACTTCACCTCGGGGTACGTGCAACGCGCGCTGCCGCGATTGCCCAAACAGGGGAGCCGAGCGCCGTGGCGCCTCTACCAGAACTACGTGAAGGACCTGTTTGCCCTGCGCCATGGTCGCGTAGATGATCCCGCGCTCGAGTTTCGCGCTGCTCCGTCGGCGTCCGTGGCGGAAGCGACCGATCTGGAGGTCGCGGCGCATGGCTGACGCAATGAGTCTGCGCGGACGCACGGCGGTGATCACCGGCGCGGGCAGCGGCATCGGGCGAGCGATCGCTATCTCACTGGCGGCGCGCGGTTCGCATCTAGCGCTGGCCGACGTGAACGCAAGCGGGCTCGCCGAGACCGTGGCGCTGCTGCCAGCAAACGGACTGCGTATCACGCAGCATCGCCTCGACGTGGCCGATCGCGAAATGGTGGCCGCGTTCCCTGCCGCCGTGATCGCCGCGCACGGCGGGGCAGATGTGCTCGTGAACAACGCCGGCGTTGCGCTGGGCGGCACGTTCGAAATGGTGAGCGAGGAAGACTTCGACTGGCTCTTCAACATCAACTTTCACGGCGTGGTACGCATGACGCGCGCGTTTCTGCCGTTGCTGCGCGCCAGCAGCGATGCCCGTCTCGTGAACATCTCGAGCATCTTCGGCATCGTCGCGCCGGCAGAGCAGGTGGCATATGCCGCAAGCAAGTTCGCTGTGCGAGGATTCACCGAAGCGCTGCGTCACGAGCTCTCGGGGAGCGCCATCGGAGTCACCGTCGTCCATCCCGGTGGCGTGCGCACCAACATCTCCGACAGCGCACGTGCGCCGCGTGGCGTGGACAGCGCCGAGGTGCTGCGCCGGCGTGAAGCGACCAGGAAGTTGCTACGCATGCCGCCGGCCAAGGCCGGCGAGATCATCGTGCGGGGCATCGAACAGCGGAAGACGCGCATTCTCGTGGGCAGCGATGCGGTCGGGCTCTCTTGGCTCGCGCGTCTTGCACCGGCGTCATACTGGTCGGTGATGTCGAGAGGGCTCCCCAAGTGAGTGGCAGCGCGCTCGCCTTCGCGTTTACAGCCAGCGTAGTGCTGCTGCTCGCCGTGCTCGTGATCTTCACGGCCAATACGGCACGTCGCGTCGAACGCGCACTGCCACCGGCCGGAGCGTTTGTCGATATCGATGGCGCGCGCATTCACTACATCGATCGAGGCCAGGGCCCCGTCACGCTGCTGATGGTTCACGGACTGGGCGGCAACGCCATGCACTTCACGCACTCGGTCGTCGATCGCTTGGCGCGCGACTTCCGCGTCGTCGTGATGGAAAGACCCGGGTCCGGCTACTCGACGCGCGCGATTGGTGCCGCCGCCGGTCCGGTCGCGCAGGCAGACACCGTAGCCGCTTTCATCCGCGCGCTCGGTCTCGATCGACCGGTGCTGGTGGGGCACTCGCTGGGTGGCGCCATTTCACTCGCCGTGGCAGTGGCCCATCCCACTCTCGTGCGCGCGCTGGCGCTGATCGCGCCCCTGACGATGCTTCAGCCCCGACCACCGGACGTGTTCAAAGGGCTGATGGTTCGCAGCCCGCTTGTGCGATCAGCGATTGGCTGGACGCTGGCCACGCCTCTCTCGATGGCGCGACGTGATGTCGTGCTCGACGTGGTTTTCGGGCCTGAGGCGGTCCCCGCCGACTTCGCGATCGCGGGCGGTGGGATACTGGGCATGCGTCCCTCTGCCTTCGTTTCGGCATCCACAGACCTGATGGCGGTGTCGGCGGACATGCCAAAGCTCGTGACACGCTACTCCACGCTGAACGTGCCGATCTCGGTCTTGTACGGCACGCACGACCGCATTCTCGATCCGGCGGTGCACGGGGAGCAGCTCAAGGCGCTACTGCCACAGGTGCGGCTCGAGTACGTCGAGGGTGCAGGTCACATGTTGCCGCTCACCGTACCCGAGCGCGTCGTCAGCTTCGTGCGCGATGTCGTGGACCGGGCACGCTAAGTCATGCGTCGCAGTCGCTGCCGCGCTGCCGGCTCACCACCTAGTCGCTCCCGAGTTCCTTGACCACGAGGTGGTGCGCCTTCCGACCGCCGCGCGAGAGTACGTGTGATGAGCTGGAGTGGTCGAGGAGCAGCTGTGCCTGATCGACCGCGCGTGCGGCCAAGCTGCGCGCGGCCTCACGCAACTCCTCGCTCCTCTGCACCACCTCGATGTTCCGCTCCATGTCCTCTGCGCTCCACCCGCGGGAATGCGCAATGTAGGGGAACTGCGGAAACTGGCACCCGATCTCGGCAAAAAAACCCAGGAGCTGCCCCGCCACCGCCTGCACGTTGTCCTGACCCCCGGTGATGATGAAGCCGGCAACCTTGTTCCGCATGAGCACTCGGTTCGCGATCGTGACCTGGTTCTGCACGCAGTTGAGCCGTTCCACCATCCGGTAGTAAAGCGAACTCGAATTCCCCCACCGGATCGGCGTCGCGAGGAGGATCACATCGGCCCAGTGTACCAGTGCCTCGTAGACCCGATCCATCTGATCCTCGGGGTCCATCTGCGTGATCGAACAAGGCCAGGTGCAGGCGCGCGCGCTCTTCGAGTAGTAGCCCTCGCAGGGACGGAACTTGACCTCCGCCAGCCTGATCGTCTGCGTCTCGGCTCCCAGCATGCCCGCCGCCCCGATCGCCTCCGCCAGCAGCGCATCGCTCGTTGAGAAGCGCGGGTTGGCCAGGTCCATGTTCGTCGTCGAGATCCCGACCACTCGCACTGGCCCCGGCGCACGCTCCACTTTGCGCGCCAGGGGGTGCGGCGGATGATCGCCCCGCGACCGCTTGGTCGCCGGCTCGCTACTCGCGAAGAGGTGTCCGCCCTCGACCTTCACGTCGTACCGCGGCACCGCATCCACCTCGTAGCCGGGTTCCCCCTGCCCAGTACGGCAGTGGTACTTCCAGTTGTGCCAAGGACATACCACGTAATCGCCGTCGAGCCGTCCCTCGGCGAGGGGGCCGCCGGCGTGGTTGCAGACGCCTGAGAGCACACCGAAAGCCCCGTCCTGATGTGTCACCACGACCTTGATCGTGCCGATGGTCGCCGCTGTCAGGGGCTGCCGCGAGAAGTGTTCGATCTGGCCGAGGTCGTGCCACATGGGATGTGCCGGTCGGGGTGGGGCCGCGTCGAGGATATCGCCTTGACGTCTACCGCGTGCCGCGACGAAGGTGGCGCGGCGTCACCGCCCGTTCAACCGTGGCGAGCATTCCGTCCACGAGGAGGGCCAGCAGGGCGGCCGGAAGCGCGCCGCTCAGCACGAGCCGGGTGTCGGCAAGGGCGAGGCCCGCGACGATCGGCTCACCCAGCCCGCCCGCGCCGATGAAGGCCGCGAGCGTGGCTGCGCCTACGGTTATCACTGCGGCGGTGCGCACGCCGGCGAGAATGATCGGAGCAGCGAGCGGTAGCCGCACCCAGAGCAGCCGCTGCCGCGCCGTTGTACCTAGAGCCTCGCTCGCCTCTACCGAGTCGGGATCCGCGTCGCGTACCCCGGAATAGGTGTTGCGCACGATTGGATAGAGGGCGTAAAGCCAGAGCGCCACCAACTCCGGCCGCACCACGACACTGAGGAGCGGAATCATGAAGGCGAGCAGCGCGATACTAGGGATGGTCTGAAGAACGCCAAGCGCGCCGATGACGATCTCTGCGGCGCGGCGCGCCC